>PNKW01000091.1 GCA_013822695.1 Erythrobacter sp.
AAACAGCGGGCGCGCAATATTTGTTCCGGGCCCTTAGCGGGACGCGGTCGTCTTGTCGAACGGCGAGGGACGCTCCGGCGCTTAGCGCGGGATGTCGACGTAATCGAGCTTCTGCATGGCTGCGAGGAGATCGCCAGCAAGGTGATCGGGCGGGGATTGCGCGCCCAGCGCCCAGGCCATCACGTCGACATCGTCTTCATCAAGCAGCGCCTCGAACCATACCAGCTCCGTCTCGCCCCAGGTGGCGTGGTAGCGATCATAGAAGCCGCCGATCATGTAATCGGCCTCGCGCGTGCCGCGGTGCCAGGCGCGGAACTTGGCGCGGGCGAGGCGTTGTTCGAACGGTGGCGTGTCGGTCATGCGGATCACCTAGCCACAGCTCTGCGCGCCTTCAACTCGCAATGACGCAAGCACGGTGTTAGCGAATGCAACCATGCGCCCCGAGGCTCTCAATCCGCTCTTCGCCGAAGTCGAAACGCTCGAAGGCGTCGGCCCCAAGCTGATGAAGCCGCTGGAGAAGCTCGCCCTCACGCGGGTCAAGGACCTCGCCTACCACCTGCCCGAACGCTTCGTCAGCCGCCGCGCGGTGGCCGATCTCGATTCGGCCTCCGAGGGGGAGCAAGTGATCATTGCCCTGACCGCGATCGAGCACCGCGCCCCGCGTGCGGGAAGCCGAGGGCCCTACCGGGTGCTTGCGCAGGATTCGGTGGGAAATGTCTGTTCGCTCAACTGGTTCGGCAAGGCCGCCTACAGCGCGAAGAAGCTGGTGCCGGTGGGCGAGACGCGCTGGGTGGCAGGCCGCCTCGACCGCTATGGCGACATGCTCCAGATCGTCCACCCCGACCATATCGAGGCGGCGAGCGCGGCGCATATGGAGCGCATGTCGGAGCCGGTCTATCGCCTCTCGGAAGGTCTCACCCAGCCGCGCATCGCCGATTTCGCCGAGCAGGCGCTGAAGCGGCTTCCTGACCTACCCGAATGGATCGAGCCCGGCCAATTGGAGCGCTCCGGGTGGCCTTCGTGGCGCGATGCGCTGAGGCTCGGGCACGAGAGCACCGATTCCAAGGCGCGCGACCGGCTCGCCTATGACGAGCTGCTGGCAAACAGCCTCGCGCTGCTGCTGGTCAAGGCCGATGGGCGCAAACGGCGCGGACAGGCGCTGGCGGGGGACGGCAGCTTGCGGGCGAAGCTGCAATTGCCCTTCGGCCTCACCGGCGCGCAGCAGCGTTCCATCAACGAGATCGCGGGCGACATGGCACAAGAAGCGCCGATGCTGCGCCTGCTGCAAGGCGATGTCGGGGCGGGCAAGACCGTGGTTGCCTTGAATGCGATGCTGATCGCGGTCGAGGCGGGCAAGCAGGCCGCGCTGCTCGCCCCGACCGAAATCCTCGCCCGCCAGCATTTCGAGACGCTGCGCAAGATGCTTGGGCCGACGGGGGTGGAGATTGCGCTGCTCACGGGGCGCGCCAAGGGTCGCGAGCGCGAGTCGATCCTGATGGGGCTGCTCGGCGGTTCGATCCAGCTGCTGGTCGGCACCCACGCGATCTTTCAGGATACGGTCAATTACCGCGACCTCGGGCTGGTGGTGATCGACGAGCAGCACCGCTTCGGGGTGGCGCAGCGGCTGGCGCTCGCCGCCAAGGGCCGCCGCGCGCCGCATACCCTCGCCATGACCGCGACTCCGATCCCGCGCTCGCTGACGCTGGCGCAATATGGCGAAATGGACGTGAGCCGCCTCGATGAACTCCCCCCCGGGCGGCAGGCAATCGAGACGCTGGTGTTCCCGCAGGCGCGCATGGACGAAATGGTTGCAGGCGTCGAACGGCACCTTGCGAGCGGGCAACAGGCCTATTGGGTGTGCCCGATGGTGCGCGAGATCGATGGCGTGCCCGACCTTGCCGACATCGCTGCGGCGGAGGCCCGCTATGCGGCGCTGAAAGAGCGGTTCGGGGATGCGGTCGTGCTCGTCCACGGCCAGCTCCGCCCCGAGATCAAGGACGCTGCGATGGAGCGCTTCGCCTCGGGTGACGCGCGGCTGCTGATCGCTACCACCGTTATCGAAGTCGGTGTCGACGTGCCGACCGCCACGCTCATGGTGATCGAGCAGGCCGAACGCTTTGGCCTTGCGCAATTGCACCAGTTGCGTGGCCGGGTGGGGCGCGGATCGCTCAAGAGCCGCTGCGTGTTGCTGCGCAGCGATGAACTGTCCGAAACCGGCAAGCGGCGGCTGGCGCTGATGCGCGAGACGCAGGACGGGTTCCGCATCGCCGAGGAAGATCTGGAGCTGCGCGGTGGGGGCGAACTGCTCGGCACGCGGCAATCGGGCGAGGCGGGGTTCCGGATCGCCGATCTCGAACAGACCCAGCGCCTGCTCCCCATCGCCCACGGCGATGCGCGTCTGCTGATGGAGCGCGACGGCGGGCTGACCTCGCCGCGCGGAGAGGCGGCGCGACTGCTGCTCTACCTGTTCGAGCGCGATTGGGGCGTGCAGTTGCTGCGCGGGGGGTGAAAGCTGCCGAAAAATTGCTGTGTTAAAGAGACGTTTGCAACTTGCGGTCTAAGCTTCGCCCACTGTCGAAAGGGGTAAGCATCGTGTCGGACGTCTATTTTTCGCGGGCCAAGGTCGCCCTGGGGCTGCTCGGCAGCGCCGGCATGTTCTGGCTCGGCGTCTGGGTGCTCACGCTTGGCGGCCTCAAAGCCATGCTGGCTGGCGGCGTCCTCGCGATTGGCTTTGCCTACATGCTGGTCTATTTCGCGCGCTACCTGCTCGACAACAAGATCCTGTCGGTCAGGGCGACGGGGATCGAATTCCACGGCATGGTCTCGACCCGCCGCCTTCGCCTCGACCAGATCGCGAACATCATGGTTGAGACCCAGAAAGTGAATGGTGTTGCCACCCGCACGCTGGTCATTGTGCCGCACGAAGGGCACGGCGGGACTATCAAGTTTGCCGAACGTTGGCTCGAAAAGCGCTTCGGTGGGTGTGAGGGCGTCGCCGATCTGATCGCCAATGGCGCGCCCGATCCCGAGCCCTTTCCCCTGCCGCGCCGCGCGCCGACGCCCCCGGCGGCAGCGCCCGCAGGCTGGCACGAGCGCGGCGGTCAGCCTGCCACACCCCCCGCAGCCCCGGCGCGCGCGGGCGGCTTCGGACGCAAGGGGCTGTAAGGCCCCTCGGCTCAAGTCAGACGGATTGCTCCGTGCTCTCGCGCAGGAGCTTTTCGGCCCAGGCCTCGACCCCGCGGCTGATCACCTGCCAGGCTGCCTCGAAGGCGGCGGCATCGCCGTAATAGGGATCGGCCACCGGCTCGCCGCGCCGTCCTTCGATCGCATCGAGCAGCATCGCGAGGCGCGCCGTCCCGTCGCGTGGGGCCTTGCTGCGAAGACCTTCGAGATTGGCGCGGTCCATCGCGATGATGTGGGTGAAGCGGTAGAAATCGTCCCGCTCAATCTGGCGCGCGGCCTGATCGGCGATGTCGACGCCATGGTTTCGGGCGACCGTGATCGCGCGCGCATCGGGTCCCTGCCCCAAGTGGTAGGAAGCGGTTCCGGCCGAATCGACCAGCAACGAAAGTCCGCGCGCCTCCGCCGCCGCGCGGAACGCGCCTTCGGCCATCGGTGACCGGCAGATATTGCCGAGACACACGAACAGCACGCCTGTCTTGTGATCGATCCCCCGATGCATGGCGGGGGCGGTATTACAAATATTGCGCCCTGTCTACCGCCTATCTTGTTGGTTTCATGTGAAACATCATGCCAGATGTGTGACGGGCATCACAGACGGGGGCGGGCGGGGCTGATGGCGCGGAGTCGGTTTGGCCGCAAGGACGCGCGCGCCGCCGCAATCAGGCCGCCGCCTCGCCGAGTGGCGTGGTGCTCGCAAGCACTTCCTCGGTGATGCGGCGGATATTGACCTTCGCCTTTAGCCGCGCGCCGAGCAGCGCGGTTCCGCTCACCTTGCGCTGCACGAACAGCGTTTCGATGGGCGGGAAGGCCCAGGTGTCCTTGTCCTGCGCGATCGCCCAGCCTTCCTCGCGCAGCAGCGGGACGAAGGCACGGTCGCCGAAATCGAAGGGCGCATCGGCGCGCATTTCGCCCACCACGATGTCGATCATGCGGTTCACCCGTTCGGGATGCTTTTCGGCAACGATCGGCATCATGAACCCGGCTTCGATCGTGGCCGCGAGCACGTCTTCGGCATTCCCGCGCAGACCAGCCGCGAGCATCTTGCGATAGCCGTTCGCCACCACCGGATCGACCGGGCGGCAGGCGCCGAAATCGAGCAGCACGATCTCGCCGGTCTCGCGTCGGTAGCGGAAGTTGGCGAAGTTGGGATCGGTCTGCATCACGCCCAGATCGAACAGCTCGCGCGCGACCAGCCGGATCAGGCGCGCGAACACCGCGTCGCGGCGCTCGGGGCTTTCGTTGCCGAGCTCCTCGATGCTGACGCCCTCTTCAAAACTCATCGCCAGGATCGAGCCGCGGGTCAGCCCCTCGTGCAGACGCGGGACGACAAAGCCCGGGGTGTCAGCAAGCATGGCGCGATACATCGCCATTTGCGCGCCCTCGCGCTCGTAGTCCGCCTCTTCGTGGAGCTGCTGCTTGGCGGCGGCCATCAGCTTGTCCATCTCGAGCTCGGGCGGAGCGAAACCGGCGACCTTGAGCAGGGTCATCACATTGTCGACATCGCTGTCGATGGACTTGGCGACGCCCGGATATTGCACCTTGATCGCCAGCTCCTCGCCATCGCGGGTGAGGGCCTTGTGGACCTGACCGATGCTGGCGGCGGCGATGGGGCGCGGGTTGAACCAGCGGAACTGCTTGCGCCACTCAGACCCCCATTCGGCGCGCAGCACCTGGTCGAGCTGCTTGGTCGGCATGAAATTGGCCTGATCGCGCAAGGTGGCGAGGATCTTCGAGAGCTCCTCGGGCAGGAAATCGCCCGCATCGAGGCTGATCATCTGCCCCATCTTCATCGCCGCACCGCGCAGGTGCGAGAGGCGGTCGGTCATGCGCTGGACATTGCCGGGGGTGAGGATCAGGTCGCGCGGGTTGATGCCTTCCCCGCTCGCGAGCCGCCGCGCGCCTTCAGCCACCATCCCGCCCGCAACACCGCCAACCAGCCGCCCGAAGGTGCCCAGCCGCGCTACCCGGCCCGCAGGCACGGCCCGCTGGCGGGCGCGATCTTCGGGGCGGTCGGTGAATTCGGAGGTCTGGTCGTCGTCGGACACGGGGAATGGTGGCTTTCCGCAGAGGGGAGAAGGGTATGAAGGCTAACGGTCAGGCAGGTTCGTCGTTCCCCTCTCAGGAGATGCACAGGCCCCCGTCAACCGGCAGGCACTGCCCGGTAATGTAATCCGAATGGGGCGAGGCGAAGAACACCGCGAGGCCCTCGAGCCCCGCGTGATCCCCCGGACGGCGCAGCGGGATGCGGCGGCTCATCCATTCGGCGAATTTGGGATCGGCCTTGGCGGTGATGTCGGTCTCGTAGAAGCCGAAAAGGAGGGCATTGGCGGTGATCTGGTAGCGTGCCAGCTCGAAGGCGGCGGCGCGGGTCAGGCCGTTCAATGCGGCCTTGGAGGCGGCGTAGTCGGAGCTGCGGTTGACCCCCATGATCGACTGGCCGGATGAGGTCGCGATCAGCTTGCCGCCGGGCTCGCCGCCCCTGGCGCGGTCGATCATGTGGCGCGTGACATGCTTGTAGACCAGCGCCGCCCCGCGCGTGTTGACCGCGAGGGTATGGTCCCAGCCTTCCGCGGTGATATCGGGGATCGCCGTGCCCGCGCCGGATATGCCGGCATTGGCGAAGCACACGTCGACCCTTCCGAACACATCGAGCGTCATGGCCATGGCGTCTTCAATGTCGTCTTCCAATGCAATATCGCATTGCGTGACCAGCGGCCGACCCCGATCAAGCGCATAAAGCTCCTCAAACGCTGCATTATTTTTGTCCGCATTGCGCGCCCAGATCGCTACGTTGGCGCCTGCCTTGGCAAGCCCGCGCGCCATGGCCAGACCAAGGCCGCCATTGCCGCCGGTGATGACGGCCGTGCGGCCGGTGAGATCGAACAGTTCCATGGCCGCTCAAGTGGCCCAAAGCCGCCTCGTTCGCAACCCGCGCGGGAACCCTTGGCGAGCCTCGCGATTTGCCCTCCCATGGACGGACAAACTTCGCTCTCCCCGGCGGCCCGCGCGCTCGGCTACGCCGGGCTGCTGCCGCAGATCTTCTGCCTGGCTATGATCGTCACAGGTCACGAGTGGCGCTATGCCGCGCTTGCGGGGGGTTATGCCTATGCGGCGGCGATCTTCAGCTTTCTGGGCGGGGTGTGGTGGGGTCAGGCCTTGGCAAGCGGGCGCGCGACCACCGGCGCTTACATTCTTGCTGTCATCCCCAGCCTGATCGCGGTGGCCTTGTTCCTGCCCTGGAGCTTCGGTTGGGAGTGGCCGGGGCCGGCACTGCTCTATCTCGGCGCGCTGATCCTCGCTTCGCCGCTGGTTGACCGGACGCTGGGGTTTGCTGCGCCTGACTTCCTGCGCCTGCGCTGGCACCTCTCGATCGGGCTCGGCGCGCTGACCATCATTATCGGTCTGATTGCGCCGCAGATCATCTAGCAGCTGTGGCGCACAGGCGGGCGAGGGTGCGTCGTTTGCAATGAATTAACCAAGGCAGTTTAGGGAGAAGCTTGGGTTTCCCCACGGGATGACGCGTTTGATGATCGCATCGCTTAAGTCTTTGGCCGACAGGATGCGGCGCTTCTTCGGTTCGTCCGGGGGGCAGGAGGCCGTGCTCAACGCCGGACTGGACCGCCGTTCGGGTGCCATCCTCTTGCGCCGCAAGCGCGTGAAGGTGGCGGTGATCGCGATCCTGGTCGGGGTGGTATCGGCGGCGATCGAATTGCCGCTTCCGGCGGAAGACGCGCTCCGGCTGGCGCGCGCGCAGTTGCGGATGCGCCCCGCGTCGCAGGACATCGTGATGATCGCGATTGACGATTCCACGCTCAATGAACTCGGCCAGCCCTTGCCGAACCGGCATCAGGATAGCGAGGTTCTCGATCGGCTCGCGCAAGCCGGGGCCAAGCGTATCGTTGTCGATCGTGCCCACGCCGATCACGAGACGCCAGCGGGTGATGCGGAGTTTGCCAAAACGCTGGCGAGGCATCGCGGCAAGGTGTGGCTTGGAATGGCACCGGGGAACGCGGCGGGATTCCAGTCTAGTGAGCCTATCCTGCCCCTTCCTTCATTCGCCAGCATAACCCGGCAAGCGTCGATGGTCAGCTTCTTTAGCCCCTTCGACTTGTACATAATGATACCCACCGAAATCGAATTCAGAGGTGCTAAATATCGTTCGATCTCGGCTGTGCTCGCTGGTTATCACGGCGGGTTGGCAAGATATCGGCCCGACTATGCCTTCAATCTGAACTCGATTCCGACCTATCGCTACATCGATGTCTTGCGCGGCAGGGTCGGGGCCAAGCAACTTGCGGGCAAGTCGGTGATTATCGGGACCACATTCGTCGACTCGAAGGACATGCATCGTCACCCCTTCTACGGAAAGGTGTCCGGATCATACTTCCAGATTGTTGGTGCCAATACACTCTTGCGAGGTCGGCCGCTTGACCTGATGTGGTTTCCTGCGATCCTTTTGGCTGCAGCGGTCGTTGCCGCTCAGGCGCTCGGCCGGCGCAGATCGATGGGAATCTTGTGGCTGCCGCTGGCAGTGCTGCCGCTCGCTGCCTTCGTACTCGACGAGTTCAACATCAACATCGACATGATCTCGGCCTTCCTCGCTCTTCTGGTCGCCGCGATCGGTTTCAGCCGGATCAACAGGAAGTACTTCAACGACGGCATCGACGCGATGACGACAACCGCGATCAGCTCCGAGAAGGCGAACGCTGACTGGGACGTGTTCGCGCTCAAGATCGCCAATCTCTCGGAACTTTCCGAGGAATGGAGCTCGCGCGACATCGGCGATTTCGTCAACACGCTGATCGGCTATGTGCAGGGCCCCGGCGCAATCAGCGACATCGCCTTCGAGCGCGACGTGTTGATCTGGCTTGCGCCCCGGGTGGAGAATGTCGAGCTCGAGCGGCACACCGATGGCCTGGCGCTGATGCTCAAGACCGCGATCAGCCACGACTGGCAATCCTCCAACGGCGCGCCCGCGATCGGGGTCGACACCAACTACGACCTGCCAGTCGCGGTGCGAATCAAGAAAGCGATGCAGGCGGCCGACGAGGCGGCGACCCGCGGGGTGCGCTTCATCATCAATGATGCCGCGCATCTCGAAGCGCGTAACCAGCGGCTCGAGCTGATCCGCGTCCTGGAGAAGGGCCTGCGTGATCGCGACATCGGGGTCGCCTACCAGCCCAAGATCGATCTTGCCTCCGGACGGATTGTGGGTGCCGAGACGCTGATCCGCTGGCGGCCGGGCGGGGGCGAGCTCATCAATCCGCAGGATCTTGTTCTTGCCGCCGAGGCCGGGGACCGGATCAACGAGCTTACCCTGGTTGTGATGGAAGCCGCGCTGATCGACGGCAAGGAGGCTATCGCGCTCGACCCGCGTTTCAAGCTCGCGGTCAACATGTCGGCCAAGAGCCTGTCCGACACCCACCTCATGTTCGACATCATGACCCTGCTCGGGCGTTACAATTTCCCGCCGGAAAACCTGACGCTCGAGCTGACCGAAACCGCCAAGCTCGAGGATCACCGGATCGCCCCGCAGATTGCTGCACTGAAATCGCGCGGCATCGGATTGTCGATCGACGATTTCGGCACCGGCGAATCGAATCTTGAATATATCGAGAAGCTCCCCAGCTCCGAGCTCAAGATCGACAAGAAGTTCGTCCAGCAGATGGCCAAGTCGGAGGAAAGCCGCGCAGTGGTGCGTGCGACGATCGAAATCGCGCATTCGCTCGGCAAGGTGGTGGTCGCTGAAGGGGTCGAGGATCTCGAAGTCGCCGCGGCGCTGCGGGCGATGGGTTGCGACCAGGCGCAGGGCTATCTGTTCTCGCAGGCGATCGTGATGCCACAGCTGCTCGCGATGATGGGCGGCGGAAGGGCAGCTCTTAACGCTTGATTAAGGTTAATAATGTGTTAAAGCTCCTTGCATCGGGTTAGAACATTGCAATGGAGGCCTCTATGCTGTGGGCATGGATTTACGACATTTCTGGCTCCCGCTGATAGGCTGCCAGGTATAGGTTAAAGCCCCGGGAAACCGGGGCTTTTTCTATTTCAGGGGTACGTGACGAGCCCGATCCGCACGGGCGCATCCGTCCGTTCGGCCGGCGAACCAGTTCGTCTTCGGGATCGCTAAATCCTTGCGAATCACGGTAAACACGCACCGCGCTCAAGGCGCCGTCAGCCAACCCTTAATGCGGGCCTGCGCCTTTTCAGCAAGCATCGATAAGCGATTTGGTCGGGGAGAGAGGATTCGAACCTCCGGCCCCTGCCTCCCGAACCAAGTTCGGCGAAAGAAAATTCCTTTGTCTTTCAGTGGTTATTGGTTTTCGAATTGGCGTTGGATGACGGTACTTGCCGTTGCGTGACGCAGAAGCGTCTACATTACCGCACACAGAAGCCGCTTAGAATGCCGGTGAGCGACACCGAAATGCACCACCATTAGGTGTTCATTTGCCCCGTTTGCGGCGATCAATCGAGCGAATTGCCCCGTCGAGAAAATCAGGGCTGTGGTGGGAATAAATGCGCGCTGTCGTCTCATGTTCTTGCCCGAGGTAGCCCGCGATCTCAAACATACTAACCCCATCCTGAGCCATCCACGTGGCGATCGTATGCCTCAAGGTATGAGGTGTAATGCCGTCCAGTCCGGCGCGAGCGGCAGCAGCTTTGAAGCCGCGAATAACCCGAGTTGCCGCTTTGCCCCGGACACGGATAACCGGCGCATCGTCGCCCACGCGCTTGGCATGAGCGTACCTTAAAAAGGTCATGAGGCGTTCAGGGATGGGCACGGTGGGATTGCGCTTTTTCGTAAGCTCTCGATCGGGGACCTGAAACTTAATGCGCCGCTTTTCTAAGTCGACCCGATCCCACGTGAGGGAGAGGATCGCCCCAGATCGTGCGCCCGTGTAGATGCCAATCAACATAAACAACGGAAGATATGTCCGCGTATGGGGGTGCCCGCCTCGCGAATGCCAAAAAAGGCGTGCCATCTCGCTTCTGGTGAGAAACCGATCTTTGGGAGGGGTCTTCTTGGGCAAAGGTACGTGAACGGCCCGCGTGAGCTTTCCCTCCTGAACGCAGAAGTTCTGCGCGGCCGTAATGGTGGCCAACTCCTTGCGGATGGTAGCATTTGAAATTCCTTGAGGGCGGCTTTTCCGACGGTACTCGGCGTACTGGTTGCAGGTTGCCTGCGAGATTTCCGAAAGCATCCGACCATCCCAGAACGGGATTAGTGCTTCCATAGCATAGCCGATCCGCGCAGGGTTTACGGCATGGATCGCCTTATGCTCGCCGTAGTACGCTAAGGCGTCCACCACGCCGAACCTGTCTGGCCGCGTGTCATTGTCGATAGTGAACAGCGAAAGACAATAGTCGAGGTAAATCTCGTGTGCCAGCTTGCCATCCGAGGTGCCCGTCGAACGTGACCTCTTCTTCCCTTTCTCGTACCAAACAATGTAAAATGTTTTTCGTGCCTCGACCCACTTTAGCTTGGGACCGGCGCTCCTTCTTGCCATTTTGACCTCTGCGATTCGATTTGAGGTCGGGCCATATGATGCACTGTTTTGCGGATGTCATCGGCATAATTAGCTGACAAGAAGCAATTAAATTCGGCGATGCGTATGTTCATACGTTTGAACATTCAGAAAGGTGCCTCTCATGGGCGACGGTCAA
>PNKW01000092.1 GCA_013822695.1 Erythrobacter sp.
CCGTCCACGATGCCTTGGCGGCGGGGGACAAGGGCGCGGTCTATGATCTGGTCGAGCCGCTCCACGCCGCCGACATCGCCGATCTGATCGAACTGCTCGAACGTTCCGAGCGCGCGCTGCTCGCCCGCACGATCACCGACCTGATGACCAGCGACGTGATCGCGGAACTCAACGATTACGTGCGCGAAGACCTGATGGAGGCCCTGCCCGCGCAGGCGGTCGCCACCATCGCCGAACAGCTCGACACCGATGATGCGGTGCAGCTGATCGAGGACCTGGACGAGGCCGATCAGCGCGCGGTCATGGCCGAGCTCGAGCCGGAGACGCGCGAGGCGGTTTCCAGCGCGCTCGCCTATCCCGAGGAGACCGCCGGGCGCCTGATGAGCCGGCACTTCGTGGCGGTGCCCGAGCATCTCACCGTCGGCGATCTCATCGATTACCTGCGCGAGGACGGCGATCTCGAGCATGATTTCTTCGAAGTCTTCGTGATCGACGAGCGGCATCATCCGGTCGGCACCTGCGCGCTTTCGTGGATCCTCACCACGCCGCGCTCGGTGAAACTGACCGACGTGATGAAGCGCGACCAGACCCTGATTCCCGTTACCATGGATCAGGAAGAAGCCGCGCTGATGTTCCAGAAATACGCGCTGATCTCGGCCGCGGTGGTGGATGACAGTGGCCGGCTGGTCGGGCAGATGACGGTCGACGATATCGTCCACATCATCTCCGAAGAGGCGGGTGAGGACGCGCTGCTCTTGAGCGGTGCGGGTGACGGCGACATCAACGAGCCGATCCGCGAGGCTTACGCGGCGCGCGTGCGCTGGCTGATCGCCAATCTGGGGACGGCGGTGGTCGCCTCCTCGATCATCGCCTTCTTCGGCGCGGCGATCGAGCAGCTGGTGGCGCTCGCGGTGCTGATGCCGATTGTCGCCAGCATCGGCGGCAATGCGGGCACGCAGACGATGGCCGTGGCGGTGCGCGCGATTGCGACCAACCAGCTGACGCGCTCGAACACCCGCCGCATCCTGTGGCGCGAATTCCGGGTGGCGTTGCTCAATGGCGGCACGATTGCGGTGTTGATCGGGCTGGCGGCAGGCTTCCTGTTCACGCCAATGATGGGCGTGGTGATCGCGCTCGCGATGATCATCAACATCGCGATTGCGGGCCTTGCCGGCGTGCTGGTGCCGGTGATCTTCGAGCGGCTCGATCAGGACCCGGCGGTCGCCAGCAGCGTGTTCGTGACGATGATCACGGATTCGATGGGCTTCTTTGCCTTCTTAGGTTTGGCAGTGGTGATGGGTCTGACCGGCTGATAGCCCTCTCTCCCGAGGACAAGAGGGAGAGAGTGATGGCAGGACGGGTAGGCGGCAAGGTGCTGCTGCTGACAGGCGGCGCGATGGGTCTGGGCAAGGCGGCGGCCAAGGCCCTGCTGGCCGAGGGCGCCACGGTCATCATCACCGATATCGACGAGGCGGCGGGCCGCGCGACGGCGGCGGAGCTGGGCTGCAGCTACTTGCCGCAAGACGTCACCGACTGGGGGCGCTGGCAGGAGGTGATCGCCGAGGTCGAAGCCACCCACGGGCGGCTCGATGTGCTGGTCAACAACGCCGCGATCACCGTGTTCGGCTCGATTGCCGACATCTCGCCGGAAGATTTCAAGCGCTGCTACACGGTCGATGTCGACTCGATCTTCATGGGCTGCAAGGCGGCGATACCGCTGATGGCCAAGGGGGGCGGCGGGTCGATCGTCAATTTCTCCAGCGCGGCCGGCAACAAGGTCTCGCCCGATCTTGCCGCCTACAACTCCGCCAAGGCAGCGGTGGTGACGCTGACCAAGAGCATCGCGCTCTACTGCGCGCGCGAGCAGAACGGGGTGCGCGTCAACAGCGTGCAGCCGGGCACGATTCTCACACCCAATGTCGAGAGCGTCATTCAAGGCACCCCCGATCCCGAAGCCACCCGCGCGGCGTTCTCGGTCGCCCAGCCTATCGGGCGCATGGGCGAGGTCGAGGATATTGCCCACCTCGTGGTCTACCTCGCGAGCGACGAGAGCAAATTCGCCACCGGAGCGCCGTTCATCGTCGATGGGGGCCTGAGTATCGCATGATGCCCACCGCCGACGACCGCTTCGCGATTCAAGACCTCGCTGCGCTCTACATGCGCGGGCTCGACCGGCTGGACGGGGCGCTGCTCGAAGCGCAGTTCTGGCCCGAGGCACGGTGCGAATACAGGGTCTTCTCGGGCGGCTCCGCTGACTTCGCGGCGTTCTGCATGACGGCACTGCAGGATCATGCGCGCAACCACCACATGCTCGGTCAGCACCTGATCGACTTTATCGGGCCGGACGAGGCCTTCGGGGAGGTCTATTATCAGGCCTATCACCGGACCACAGGCGAAGCCGGGGAGCCGCGCGACCTGTTCATCGCAGGCCGCTACGTCGACCGCTACGAGCGCCGCGGCGGGGTCTGGAAGATCGCCTATCGCAGCGAGCTGGTCGACTGGCTGCGCGACGATCCGGCGAGCGACGCGATGCTGGCGGCCGCGCCCTTCATCCTCGGCCAGCGCAAGCCCGCCGATCCGCTATACCATCGCGAGGCAATGCGATGAGCAAGCCCGATCTCACCGCCCCATCCGATCCGGCGCTCGCCCCCGGAGATGCCCGCTGCCCGGGGCCCTCGATGCAAGACATCCTCGATGCGGACGGGGACAATCCCCCCGCCGCCATGCGCGAGCAGAGCTACACCTTCCTCGGCGACGCCGACCTGCCCTTCGCGCGCTACAGCGACCCGGCGTTTCACGACCTCGAGATGGAGCGCCTGTGGCCCAATGTCTGGCAATGGGCTTGTCGCGAGGAGCATATTCCCGATCCGGGCGACCGCTATGTCTATGATGTAAGCCACCACTCGGTGCTGGTGGTGCGCGGGGCCGACAGCCGCATCCGCGCCTTCGTCAATTCCTGCCCCCACCGGGGGATGAAATTCGCCGCCGAAGGCTCGCGCGGGGTGAGGCGCGCCAATATCCGCTGCCCGTTCCACGGGATGAGCTGGAACCTCGACGGCACGCTTCGGGAGGTGCCCTGCCGCTGGGACTTCCCGCATCTAACTGACGAGAATTTTGGCCTCGATGAAGTGGCCTGCGACACCTGGGGCGGGTTCGTTTTCATCCATATGGGTGCCGATCCCCCGCCGCTGGCGGAGCAGCTCGAAGTCATGCCGGAGCATTTCAGGCTCTGGCCGATGCACGACCGCTACGTCGCGCTCCACACCGAGAAGGTGCTGCCCGCCAACTGGAAGATGGCGATGGAGGCCTTCCTCGAGGCGTGGCACGTGCTCGAGACTCATGCGCAGGCGGTCTACACGGCGGCCGATGCCAACGCGCAATACGACATTTTCGGAAGGTACGTGTCGCGCTTCATCCATGCGGTCGGCGTGCCCTCGCCGCACCTTCGGCAGGAGGTGAGCGAGGCAACGCTGTTCGGCAAGCTCGGGCGCGATCCCGCCTCCCTTCCCGAGGGCGCGAAAGCACGCGCGCAGCACGCCAAGCTCCTGCGCGAGGAACTGGGCGCGGCTTTCGGCACCGACCTCAGCGGCGTCTCCACCAGCGAGATGATGGATTCGATCGAGTATTTCCTCTTCCCCAATGCCTTCTTCTTCCCCGGCATCGGCATCCGCCTGTGCTACCGATTCCGCCCGCTGGGGCCGGACGAGTGCCTGCACGAAATCCTCGTCCTCCAGCCGCTCCCCGCCAGCGGCGAGCGCCCTGCCCCCGCCACCCCGATCCGGCTCGGCGTGGAGGACAGCTACACCACCGTCCCCGGCTTCGCGCTTGCCGAAATCCTCGATCAGGATACCGAGAACCTGAAACTCCAGCGCGACGGGGCGAGGGCCTCGCGCAAGGGGGCGCAGACGCTCGGCAATTATCAGGAAGCGCGCATCCGGCGGCTCCATCTGACGCTGGACGAATACCTCTCCGGTTGACTCCCGCGCTGCGGTGCCGGAAAGCCGGAGCATGCCGCTTCACCTGACCAAGATCGCCTTCGGGGCGAAGAGCTACGCGCATCTCGAAAGCTGGTACGAGAACCGCGAGGCGATCGCGCTCACCACCCGCAACCGCCCGACGCGCCACGCGGAATGCGTCGGCGGATCGCTCTACTGGATCATCAACCATGCGATCGTCGCACGCTCGCCGATCCTCGGCTTCGAGAAGGCCGAGGACGGACGCTGGGACATCGTGCTCGAACCGCGCCTGATCCGCGTCCACCAGATTCCCAAGCGCGCGCATCAGGGCTGGCGCTACCTCACCGACGAGAAAGCCCCCAGGGATGTCGCCGAGGGCGAGGACATCGGCGATGCTCTCCCCGGCAAGCTGGCGATGAAGCTGGAGCGGCTGGGGCTGGTGTAATGCGGCGGGGGCACACGCCCTCATCTACCCCGCCTGATTATCACCTGACCCTCCGCGCGAGCACGGAGGGGTCAGTCTGGCCGCATCGGTCTGATCCTGTTTCGCGCCGGTCCAGTCCAAACCCGCGGCGAAAGGAAAAACGCGAGTACGAGAGGCACAAGCCACATGAGAAGGAACAAAGCCACTTCGGGAACAGTGCCGCCCGCAAGCAGCCTCGGGCTCTCTAACAAGGATATGCCCAAGCACTTGCGACTGCAGGTGAAACCGTAAGCACCGGGCCAGTCGACAAGCTCAGCAAGAGCGCCAACCGATACGGCATAGGCTGCAAGGATGAGAAGAATAACGAAGCGTCGCAAGTAGATCGGCCAGCGGCTTGGCTCACGATCAAGACGTGGCAAGGCGGGGCCGCTTTTCACAGATCTCAGCTACGCTCCAGTCAACTCAGCCCGCCGCCACCCGGCTCTTCTCCGCCACCCGCCTGAACGCATTCACATACACCTCAGGGGCCTGCGCGCCGGGAATGAGAAACTTGTTCTCGACGATCATCGCCGGGACGCCCGAGATGTTCATGTCCCACGCCTGCGCTTCTTCGGCGAGGACGCGGGCTTCGAGGTCGGGGTCGTCAAGTGCGGCTTTCGCTGCCGCCCGGTGCAGACCGACGCTGGCGGCGATGTCGAGCAGCAGGTCGCGGTCACCCAGCGGCTTGCGCTGATTGAAGTGCGCGCGGAACAGCGCGAGCTTGAGCGCGGTCTGCGCTTCCGGCCCCGCCTGTTCGAGCGCGAAAGCGAGCAGCGTGTGGCAATCGCGGGTGTTCCACATCATCGCAGGAGGTGCCTCGCCCTCTCCTTCCCACGACAAAGACACACCCGCGCCCTCGGCAATCGCCTTCATCTGGCCGCGAAGCCGCGCGCCTTCTTCGGCCGGGCGGCCATATTTGCGCTGGAGATGGGCCTCCTGCTCCTCTCCCTCGGGCGGCATCTGCGGGTTCAGTTCGAACGGCCGCCAGCGGATTTCCGCCGCGATCTCGCCTTCGAGTTCCTGCAAAGCCTTGATCAGCTGGCCATAGCCGATCAGGCACCACGGGCACATGACATCGGAATAGATGTCGATGGTGAGTTTCTGAGTCATTTGTCGAGCCACCATGTCACGAGGTGATGGGCAATCGCGAAGGGGCGCGGGAAGTAGAGCAGGTCTGTCCCCGCCTCCCCCGCCGCGCGTGCAGCTTCGAGTTCGGCGCGGGTGAACCAGCGCGCGTCTTCGAGTTCGGTGGTGTCGATGGTGAGTTCGGGATCCTCGGCGACCGACGTGCAGCCGATCATCAGCTGGCTGGGGAAAGGCCAGGGCTGGCTGGCGATATACTGCACATCGCGCACCCGCACCCCCGCCTCCTCGTGAATTTCGCGCGCGACCGCCTCTTCGATGGTCTCGCCCGGTTCGACGAAACCCGCGAGCGCGGAATACATCTTGGGTGGAAACCGCGGCTGGCGGCCGAGCAGGAGCTTGTCCTCGTGCTCGACCAGCATGATCGTCACCGGATCGGTGCGCGGGAAATGGTCCGCGCCGCAAGCGTCGCAGTGCCGCTGCCAGCCGCCCTTGACCAGCTTGGTCGCCGAGCCGCAGCGCGCGCAGAAACGGTGGCGCGCATGCCAATCGGCAAGGCTGCGCGCCCCGCCATAGATCGCAAGATCGGGGGGCGACAGCTGGGTCATCAGCTGCCACGCCCGCGGCATGGCATAGGCAGGCCCTTCCGCGCCTTCCCCCGGCACAGGGGCGAAATGCGCCTTGCCCTCCATCATCCCGAGGAACACCAGCTCGGCATCCTCGGGCACATCAGCGAGGCTGCCCCACACCAGCCCGCCCTGTTCGTCCACCCCCGGCAGCAGGCCATCGAGCAGCAGCACCTTGGCGCGCCAGTTCATCAGGCCCGCCAGCGCCTCGGGATCGACACGGATGTGATCCGCCCGGTCGAGCGGCGATCCGGCAAACGCCATCCCCGGCGGAGCGGCGGGCGCGTGCATCAGGCGGCTTTCTTCATCGCGCGCATCGCGGCCAGATCCTTCTCCATCGCGGCCATGAATTCGTCGCGGATCGGATAGGCCTCGGACGGCATGTATTGCGTCCACAGGCACGAGCGCAGCTTGAGATCGAAATCGACCGCGCCGAGCGTGCCTGCCGCCCCGCCCCAGCCGAAGCTCGAACCCTTGGAGCGCCCGCCTGCGCCGTGGCCCTCGCCCTCGAGCCAGCTGCCCTTGAGATCGACGCTCGCCGGGATCAGGTTCGAGGTGCCGACGCGCACCGCCTCCTCGCTCATCACGAACTTGCCGTCGAGACGCCCGTAGCCGAGCAGCATCCTGAGGAAGCGATCGTAGTCCTTCGGGCTTGACACGAGGCCCCCGCCGCCCGCCGGCACTTCGGGCGGATCAAGATAGACCGAGGCCGCGCCCGGATCGATCGGGAAGGGCGTGCCGCCGACGATACCGTAATTGTCGGTCAGGCGATGTACCTCGCTGGCGGGAACCTGCATCCAGGTGCTGGTCATGCCGCAGGGGTCGAAGATGCGCTGCTTGAGGAAGGCTTCGAACTCCATCCCGCTCACCACTTCGATGACCCGGCCGAGCAGGTCGATCGAGCAGGAATAGCTCCACTTGGTCGCGGGCTGGTACATCAGCGGCAGTTCGGCGAGGCGGTCGGCCCAGACCGCGAGGCCCGGTGCAGGCGTGACCGGCTCGATCCCCGGAATCGGCAAACGGCTCACCCGCCCGCCGATCAGCCCCTGTTCGTTGAACGCCTTCTGCAGCGGCCCCTTGCTGATGATCTGGTAGCCGAGCCCGGCGGTGTGGGTCAGCAGCATCCGGATGGTGATCGGCTGGTTGGCGGGCACGGTCTCGTCAAGCGAGCCTTCGGGATCGACCAGCACCTTCATGTCGCGGAAAAGCGGCAGGATCTCGTGGACCGGCTGGTCGAGGCCCAGCTTGCCTTCGTCGATCAGGATCATCGTCGCCATGCCGGTGATCGGCTTGGACATCGAATAGATGCGGTAGAGCGAGTTCTCGTCCACCATCCCCGGCTTGCCGAGCGCCAGCGTGCCCCCGCCGACCGTGTGGGCGTGGGGCTGCTGGTCCCAGCCGAAGGTCAGGAACAGGTTCGCAAGCTTCCGCTGCGAGACATATTTGTCCGCCAGCGCGGCGACATTGGGCCAGCTTTCGGCGGCATCATGCGCGAAGGCGGCACGGCCGAAGGGCAGGCCCGAAAGCGCCGCGCCGCCTGCGAACATCGCACTGAAACGCAGCAGCGAGCGGCGCGAGACATCGGGCTGGGCAAGGGTGTCGAAGGGCATCGGGGAGAATCTCCAAAGGGCTTTTTCGCGCGCCTGTCTGCGGCAGGGCGTGGGCCCCGTCAATCCACGCAAGACGGCTTGAAAGCACATGGTGTCTTATTTATATAAGACACATGCTCAACGCCCTTGCCTACCTCGTCGGCCTTGTCAGCCTCGTCATCGTCATCCCCGCGCAGATTCCGCTGCTCGGCTGGGCCAACTGGCTTGCCCTGCCGGTGATCGTGGTCGGGATCGTGCTGGGCGCTCTGTCCTCGAAGGACGGGGGGCGCAACTTCTGCCTCGTGGTGCTGCTGATCGCGGGCGTGCGGCTGAGCCTCGGGGGCGGGATCCTCTAATCCGCGGAGGCCAGCGCAAGCCGCGCTGCCTTGGCGAACAGGGTCGCAAGCCCTGCCTCGCCGATTTTCTCTACCGGCCACCACTGCCCCGCCCCGCGTGGTTGCGACAGGGTTTCGAGCGCCTGCACCTCGAGCGTCAGATTCGCATGGGTGAAGCCGTGCCGGACCGCGCCCAGCTTCCGCCATTCGCCCGCCAGCGGCACCTTGCCCAATCCGTCGCCTTGCGCGCTCCAGCCATCATCAGGCAGCGCGCGCATCCCGCCGAGCATGCCTTGCGCCGGGCGAATGACGAGCCAGACCTGCGTGCCCCGCGCCCGCGTGATCCAGAAGGCGGTGCCGCGCCGTTCGGGCACCTGCTTCTTCGGCGGCTTGACCGGCAGGCGCTCGGGCTCGCCCTCGCGGCGACCGGCGCAGCTGTCGGCGAGCGGGCAGAGCAGGCAGCGCGGCGCTCTGGTGGTGCAGACGTGGCTGCCCAGATCCATCATCGCTTGCGCAAAGTCGCCCGCGCGCGCGTCTGGCGTGATGGTGGCGGCGGCCGCGCGGATCGCCTTTCTCGCCCCCGGCAGCGGCTCGGTTATGGCGAAGAGCCGCGCGACCACCCGCTCGACATTGGCATCGACCACCACCGCGCGGCGCCCGAAGGCGATCGCGGCGATGGCGGCGGCGGTGTAGTCGCCGAGGCCGGGGAGCGCGCGCAATTCCGCCTCGGTATCGGGAAACCCGCCCCGCGCAGCCACTGCCCGCGCGCATTTCAGCAGATTGCGGGCGCGCGAGTAGTAGCCGAGCCCCGCCCACGCCGCCATGACATCGTCGTCAGACGCGCCAGCAAGCGCCTCGACCCTCGGCCAGATTTCGACGAATCTGGCAAAGTATGGCTTCACCGCCGCCACTGTCGTCTGCTGGAGCATGACCTCGGACAGCCACACGCGGTACGGCCACGCCGGGTCCTCCGGCAGCGCACTGCCCGGCGGCAGTCGCCACGGCAGATCGCGGGCGTTGCGGTCATACCAGGCGAGCAGAATGCCGGAGATTGTCGGGGAGATGCTGGCAGTCACGCGCGGCCTATGGCATGGCGGACAGACCCATGGAAAGCGGCACACCCAAAAATCCCAAGGCCTCACGTAGCGAACCGGTAGGCCGACAAGGAAAGCCTTATACCCGCCCCCGCGGCCAGGGGGCGAAGGCGATCGGCGACCTCATGCCCGAGATCGGCCGCACCGCCTTCCGCCGCTTCGGTTTCGTGCAAAGCTCGGTCGTCACCCGCTGGCCCGAGATCGTCGGCCCCCGCCACGCCCGCGTGTGCAGCCCCGAGGCGATCCGCTTTCCCCCCGGCGAGAAGGCGGAAGGCATCCTCCAGCTGGTGGTGATCCCCGCCCACGCCCCGCTCATCACGCAGGTAATCCCCGAGATCATCGAGCGCGTGAACCGCTTCTTCGGTTACCGCGCGGTCGCCCGTGTCAAGCTGCGCCATGGCGCGGTTACGCCCCCCGTCGACAGCCGCCCCGCCAAGCCCCCGCCATCATTGAAGCCGATCCCGCTGGAATTGGGCGACAGCTTGCGCGATATCGGCGATCCAGAGCTGCGCACCGTGCTCGAATCGCTCGCGCGCAGCCTCTCGAACAGCGAAGCCCCTGCCCCACCGGAAGACGACCCCGCATGATCAAGCCCCTCCTTCTTGCCGCCGCCGCTCTGGCGTTCGCCACCGGCGTAGCCGCCGCGCAGGACCTTTCGCGCCCCGACAGCAGCTTCGGGCCAAAGCCCAAGGCCGGCAACTGGCAGAACAGCGTCGAGCGCACCGAACGCGGCCACCTGATCGGCAATCCGGAAGCGGAATCGCGGCTGGTCGAATTCATCAGCTACACCTGCCCGCACTGCGCCGATTTCGCCGCGCGGGGTGAACCGGCGCTTGATGTGGTGCTGCTCGGGCCGGGCAAGATCACGGTCGAGGTGCGCCCGGTGATCCGCAACGGGCTCGATCTTGCGGTGACGCTGCTCGCCAATTGCGGCGATCCGGCGCAGTTCAAGGTGCGCCACCGCACGCTGATCCTCGCGCAGGCCGACTGGCTCGGCAAGGCACAGGCCGCGCCCAAGACCCAGCAGGCGATCTGGCAGCGCGGCGACAAGGCCGGGCGCCAGAACGCCGCGAGCGCGCTCGGGCTGACCGCAATGCTCGCCGCCAAGGGCCAGTCCAAGGCCGAGCTCGACGCCTGCGTCGCCAATGATGCCGCCGCACAAAAGCTGCTCCAGAACGACGAGGCCGACGGCAAGGAATTCGGCGTCAACAGCACGCCCAGCTTTGCGATGGACGGCAAGCTGCTCGCCAACGTCCACAGCTGGGAGGCGCTCTACCCCCTGCTGCGCGACCGCTTCACCGCCAAGGCGAACTGAGGCGCCCACAGCTTGTTCACACCCCCCGGCGCAGCGATGCTTGCTGGCAGCGCGCGTGCGGGTCTATCCTTTCCACTCCCAAACGCCCGAGGAATACCGATGACCCTGACCCGCCTGTTCTCGCTCTGCCTTGCTGCACTCGCGCCGCTGATGCTGGCGGCCTGCGGCGGGGACGCCGTCTCCGATGGTGCCAGAAGCGAGCCGCTTCCGATCGTCGCGCCGCCTGCGGGCACGACCTGGTCGCAGAAGGCCGTCGCCACCGAAAAGGGCGGCTATCTC
>PNKW01000093.1 GCA_013822695.1 Erythrobacter sp.
TCGGCGTCGCCGAAGTGCGCCGCACCTGGGAGGACACCCCCTTCTACGCCCGCAGCGAACTCGCCTCGCGCTTCCTCGGCGAGGAGGTGGTCGCGGTGCAGGAAAGCCTCGACATGCGCCGCTTCTCCAGCCGCCTCGTCCAACTCATGCTCCCCTACAGGATGCCGCGGCGGGCGCGCTGAGGGGGCAAGGGCGCGCCGACGCTGCGGGAAGGGGTGGCGAGGCTCATACCGCAAGACCGACAGGCGCGGCCTTAGTGCCCCCGCGCCTCAGGTGTTCTCGGTCCACCACTCGACCCGGGAAAAGTCGCCGCGTGCCAGATCCTCGATCCCGATCCACGCGAACAGCGCGCCCGAATCCCCCCAGCGCATGCCCGTGGTGTCATCATTGGGCATCTGCAGCAGCATCACCTTGCCAGGCCGCGCGAAGGTCTCCTGCACCGGCTGGTGATAGCCGCCCATGCGGTGCGGACGGTCATGCCTGATCGCCCGCGCGCTCGCCTCGACCCCTTCGCGCAGATCCGAGGGGAGCGTGGCGCGGGTCTCGGGCCCGGCGAAATAGAGGTCGCGCGCGACCGCCGCGTTGGCCCCGCCTGCATGGCGCTTGACGAGATCCCACAGGGTCAGCGTCGACCACTCGGGGCAGGGCACGTGCACGCCGACGACACGGCCGAGGAACCACCTGTCGTGCCCGCGCGAGAACACACCGTCGAGCGCCTCCCATGCGGCATCGTCGATCAGCGCGTGCTGCGGCCATCGGGCTTGTTCGGTGAGCAGTTCGCGCATGACCGCCTCCTGCGCCGCGAGCCACGCCGCGCGCGCGGCCTCCTGCTGTTCGAGGAAGTTAGCAAAGGCTGTGCTGTCGAAAGGCGCGCCAAACTGGCCGAGGCAGGCGCGCTGGTCGGCGATTTCGGCCGAGCGGCGCGCGACATAGGCGGTGCGCCGCGCCGCCCGTTCCGCGTCGAGGCCTTCGGGTGTCTCGGCGAGCTTGGCCTCTTCCTCGCGCAGGGCCTCGAGCGCGCGGGCGGCGGCCTCGGCGTCGAAGCCGGGACCGCGCTGCGGCTCGGGCGGCTCGCCCTTCGCGGCGCGTTCCTCGGCCTGCTTGCGGCGGTATTCGGCGGTCCACTGGTCCTTCTCGCGCTGCCGCTCGCGATCCTCGATCGCGCGCGTCAGCATCAGCGCGAGCGCGGCGCGGTTGAAGGGGCGGCCCTCGGGGTTCCAGTAGGAGGGGCCCACGGGCGCATCGCCATAGAGCACCTGCGCGAGGTTCGGCGGCATCGGCGAGCCGGTTTCCTCCCCGGCGAAGGGCAGGTCAATCGGGTGGACCGGATCATTGTCCATGCACACGATATCGACCGGGCAGCGGCGGTAGAGGGGACCGGGGTGGTAGCCCTCGGTGTAACGCGTCTCGGCGACCTGTTGCTTGTCGGCAGGCGCCGGCCGCTCGCGGCCCAGTTCGGCCGTGTGCAGCACCCTCATCGGGGAATAGTCCCCGCGCGGCCCATCGGCCGGGCGGGGCGCGAAGAACACCAGCCAGCCATGGCGCGGGCCAAGCCCGCCCCACAGGTCGGCGGGCAGGTCGGCGCAGGCGATCTGAGCGATAAAATTGAGCGGGATTGCGCCCTTGTCGGGGTACGCGCGCGAGCTCTGGCGCGGCCATTCGATCGCGTCCGGCAACATCGGCAGGCCGCCGATCCACGAGCGCGGCGGCTCGTCGCGCAGCGGGATCTGGCGCTTGAGCACGGCGGTGACGTTTTCGTTGATGTGGCGCGGTTCATCGCGCCGGGCCCGGCCGAAGCCGCCGGCCGAGCCGCCGCCCGAGCGGGCGGCGGCGCTTTCGGCAAATCCGCCTTCGCGCGGGCGCGGGGCAGCGCCGCTGCGTGCTTCCGCCTGCGCGCGGGCAATGTTTTCGGCGATGGCAAGCAGCGCGGCGCGCGCGGCAGCCTTGGCGAGTTTTTCGAACATCGGGCCTCCGTCGTGAGGCCGGAAGGGATGCCGCAGAACTCCTAAGATCGCCTGAAAAGGCAGGCGATTAGAGTGTCACGGCACAAGCCACTCCGCCTTGAGCGTCCCCCGGTGCCCCTCGGGCGCGAGGCTCGCGCGCAGGGCTTCGAGCAGCGGCGGCAGCGCTTGGGTGAAGGCGTAGGGCGGGTTCACGATGAACAGGCCTGCGCCATTGTAGATCCCCGGCTGGTCGGCATCGTAGAGCCAGTGCTCGATGGTCAGGAACTTCGGGATGCCCGTCCGGCGCAGCTTGTCCTTCCACAGGGCATGGGCGGGCCGTTCCTTCAAGGGATACCAGATCACTGTCACCCCATGCGCCCATTTGCGATGCGCGGCGGCGAGGGTTGCGGTGATGCGGGCGCGCTCGTCGGCCTGCTCGTAGGGCGGGTCGACCACCACCAGACCCCGCGGCGTGCGGGTCGGCAGCAGCGCCAGCCACAGCTCGTAGGCGTCGCGGGTGTGGATGGCGGCAGGCGTGCCGCGCATCGCGGCGCGCAAGCTGGCGGCGTCCTCCGGGTGCTTCTCGTTGAGGATCAGCGCGTCCTGCGGGCGCAAGGCCTGCGCGAGGATGCGCGGGGAGCCGGGGTAGAGGCGGGGTTCGGGTGCCTCGTTCACGGCGCGCACGGCGGCGCGGTAATCGTCCAGCAGCGGGCTCGCATCGGCAAAGGCGCGCAGCACGCCGCCCGCCGCTTCGCCGGTGCGCCCGGCCTCGTCGCCCTGAAGGTCATAGAGCCCGCAGCCCGCATGGGTGTCGATCAGCGTCAGCGCGGATGGCTTGAGCTGAAGCGCGCGGACGAGCGCGATCAGCACGGCATGCTTGACGACATCGGCGCTGTTGCCGGCGTGGAAGGCGTGGCGGTAGTTCATGCGGGGATTTCCCTGACCTCGCCCGGCGCGATCCCCTCGACCGTCCAGTCGCCCACCCGCCAGCGCACCAGCCGCAAGGTGGGCAGGCCGACCGCCGCAGTCATGCGCCGCACCTGCCGGTTGCGGCCCTCGCGGATGGTGAGGGAGAGCCAGCAATCGGGCACGGACTTGCGCACCCGTATCGGCGGATCGCGCTCCCACAGCGCGGGCGGGGCAATGCGGGTGGCTTCGGCGGGCAGGGTCATCCCGTCATTGAGGCGGACGCCCTTGCGCAGCGGTTCCAGATCGGTCTCTGACGGATCGCCCTCGACCTGCACCAGATAGGTCTTGGGCAGCTTGAAGCGTGGATCGGCGATGCGTGCCTGCAATCGCCCGTCGTCGGTCAGCAGCAGCAGCCCCTCGCTGTCGCGGTCGAGCCGGCCGGCGGGGTAGACCCCTTTGACGGTGATGAAATCCGACAGGGTCGCGCGCATGGTGGGCGATCCTTTGTCGGTGAATTGCGAGAGTACGCCGAAGGGTTTGTTGAACAGGAGCAGCCGGGCCATCGCGCGCTCATATCGCGGGCTTGCGGGTCTGTCTCCCCGTCGCGGCGTCAGTCTTCCGGCGTGCTGTCGCGTGTGGCGGCCTCCTTGGCCTCCCGCTCGGCGCGGGTCTGCTTGAGCTTCCTGTCCATCGACACATATTGCCACACCCCGAAGCCGACCGCGACGCCATAGAACAGCCCGATCTCGATCCAGCCGAAGTTCATCGCTGTGCCTCTCCCGCGTCTGCTCCCGCGAGGAACGCCGCGATGTGCGATGCGGCAAGTTCGGGGGCTTCCTCATGCGCCAAATGGCCGAGGCCGGGGAGAAGTTCCAGCCGCGCGTTGGGGAGCCATCCGGCGGCATCGCGCGCCCAGTCGGGCGGGATTGCGGGGTCGTTTGCGCCGTGGAGCAGCAGGACGGGGTTGGTGACCGCTCCCATCTGTTCGCGCAGGGCGGGCAGATCCCAGTTCGCCATCATCGCCAGCGCACCGCCCGCGTGGCCGGGGTGCTTGAGCAGCCGTGCGTAACAGGCGATGCCCTCCCGGTCGATCCGCGAGTGGGTGGAGCGCCACATGAACCGCTCCGCCCCGCCGACAAGGTCAATGCTGCCGGTGAAGATGCGCGGGACGAGCGGGTTGACGAACAGCGTCTTGGCGATGGCGGGGAAGATTTGCGCCATGGCTCCGGGAAAGGGCCGCAGCGCCGCGCTGAGGCCGATGATCGGCCCCGTGTGGGCGTGATCCAGCGCCAGTTGCAGCGCGATCGCCGCGCCCGCCGAGTGCCCGATGATCGCGGCGGGCGTGACGGCGAGTGCCTCCATCAGGCGCGCCACCTCGCGCGCCATGGCGGGCAGGCTCATCGCATAGGCATCGTGCCCGGTGGTGAAGGCGTGGCGCGGCAGGTCCATCGCGATGACGTCATGACGCGTCGCCAGCAGCGGCATCAGGGAGCGCCACGAATGGACCGAGGCGCCGGTGCCGTGGAGCAGTAGCAGGGGCCCCTTATCTCCTCGGCCGGAACCCATCCGCTGCACATGCCAGCGCGCCGCGCCGACCGGCACGAATTGGCTCGCCGCGCGGTGCGGCCAGATCAGGCCCTCGCGGCTCCAGTCGAGCGCGCTCATGCTGCCCGCGCCGAGGGCTGCACCGCGTTGATCGCGGCTTGCAGCATCCGTGCATCGGCGCGGGGGAGGGCAAGGAACTGCCCGCCGAGCGCCTGCGCCAACGCTGCACCCTCGGGGCCCGGGCGGGCGGAAATGTCGACCACCAGCGCGTCGATCCCGCGCGCGGCGATGGCTTTCGCGGCGGCCTCGGCATCGGCAGCGGCCTGCGGGCGGCCGGGCGAGCCGTCGGCAGCGACATTGGCGCGCCCGTCGGTGAGGATCACCAGCGCAGCGCTGCGGCCCTTGGCGATGACGGCCTCGGCCACCTCGCGCGCGGCATTTAGGCCGAGCGCGAGCGGCGTCCCGCCTCCGCCGGGCAGTTCCGCCAGCGTCCGGCGGGCGCGGGTCAGCGAGCGGGTGGGGGGGAGCAGCAGCTCTGCACTCGTCCCCCGGAAGGCGACCAGCGCCACCTCCGAGCGGGTGACATAGGCCTGCGCCAGCATCAGCTCGACCGCGCCCTTGGCCTCGGCGAGCCGCGCAGCTGCGGCCGAGCCTGAGGCATCGACGGCGAAGATCGTGACGCGCGCGGCGCGTTCTTCAAAGCGGCGGATGCGCAGGTCTTCCTTGCGCATGATGATGGGCGCGTCGGCGTCGCCGCCCTGCTCGCGCCGCCGCACTGCCTGCCACGGGACGGCGGCCCTGAGCGAGTCGATCAGCGCGAGTTTGTGCCCCCCGCGCGGCATCCCCGGACGCGCGCCCAGCGGCTTGCCGCGGGTCGCCGCCTTGCGCTTCTGCCCGGTGCCGCTGGAGGACGCGCGGCGCGGGGCCTTGCCTCGAGCGAGGCTCTCGAGCAGCCCTGCCGGGATTGCCGCCTTGGCCGCCTCGACAAGGATCTCGGAAAGATCGGGCTCCTGCTGTTGCTGCTCGCTGTCGGATTGATCATCGCGCTCGCCATCGGGGGGCGGGGGCGGCTCCTCGGGAGGCGGCGCCTCGGCCTCCTGCGGCGGCAGGCGCGTGGCGCGCGGAGCGAGCACCAGCGCCGCCGCGCCGGCGAGATCGGCCTTCCCGGCCTCCTCGCGCCCCGCCAGCGCCGCCAGCCCGCGCGCGGTTTCCGAGGCGTGGATCAGTGCGCGCAGGCTCTCCACCCCCAAAGCCTCAGCCGTCGCGGCGAGCGCACCAAGTGCGGCATCGTCCAGCGGCGCGACATCCGCGAGCGCGCCAGCGGGCGGGGCAAGCGCCACGCCCTGCCAGCGGCGCGAGGCGGAAAGGTCGCAGTGGAAGGCGAGGCGTTCGGTCAGGCTGGTGGGAGGGGCCTCCTCGGCCTCCACTGCATCGTCGAGCAGGACCAGCGCGGCACTGCCTTCGTCCAAAGCCTGCGCCAGCCGCCCCGCGATGCTGCCGTCCATCCGCTCGGCCATGCCCGCGATCAAGGCACCGCCGCGCGCTTCCTCGATCAGCCCTGTCTGGCGCACCGGTCTTCCGGCGGACAGACTGGCGGCAAGATCGATCCCGCCCAGCAGCCGCTCGTCGTCGACATGGCCGGGCAGGCGACGCAGCGGCAGGGCCTCACCCAGCGCCGCAACCAGCGCCTCGCGCGCCGGGCTGGCCCCGCGCAGGACCATCCCCTTGAACACCTGCGGGGCGAGCGCGAACAGCCGCGCCGCCTGCACCGCGTCTTCCAGCGGATCGGCGGCGGCGGCGGGTAGCCCCGCACCTATCGGCGTCATCCGAACAGCTCGGCAATCGCCCGGGTGATGCGCGTGGTGGAGCCGGTCTCGTCGAGCACGTCGCGCCGCAGCCGGTGGCGCAGCGCTGAGGGCGCAATCGCGATCAGATGCTTGCGGGTGACCTTCTTCGCGCCGTCCAAAGCCGCCAGTGCCCGCGCCGCGCGCATCAGAGTGAGCTCGCCGCGCAGGCCATCGGCGCCCACCGCAAGGCACAGCTCGGCGGCATCGCGCAGCACATCCTCGCCCGCCTCAAGCTTGGCGAGGCGCGCCTTGCCCTTGGCGACGCGCTTGAGGATCGCTTCGTCCTCGGCCGCCCAGCGCGCGGCGAAGCTTTCAGGGTCGCGCTCGTTTTCCGCGACGAGGCGCATGATCGCGATCCGCACCTCGATATCCCTGGGACTGAGCACTTCCACCGACAGCCCGAAGCGGTCGAGCAGCTGTGGGCGCAATTCGCCCTCTTCGGGGTTGCCGCTGCCGATCAGCACGAACTTGGCCGGGTGGCGCACCGACAGGCCTTCACGCTCGACCACGTTCTCGCCCGATGCGGCGACATCGAGCAGCAGGTCGACGAGGTGGTCTTCGAGAAGGTTGATCTCGTCGATATAGAGGAAGCCGCGGTGGGCCTTGGCGAGCAGTCCCGGCTCGAACGCCTTCTCGCCGCTGCGAAGCGCGCGTTCGAGATCGAGGCTGCCGATCACCCGGTCCTCGGTCGCGCCCAGCGGCATGTCGACGAAGGGGACGGGGCGCTTGACCAGCTTGCCCTGTCCGCAGACTTCGGGATAGCGCGCCTGATCCTCCTTCGAGGCACCATAGGGGCAGCCGTCTGCCGCCATGATCGGCGGCAGTAGCCCGGCGAGCGCGCGCGCGGCGGTGCTCTTGCCGGTGCCGCGGTCGCCAAAGACCATGACGCCGCCGATACTCGGGTCGACCGCCGCGATCAGCAGCGCCTGTTTAATCTCGTCCTGACCGACGATTGCGGAGAAGGGGAAGCGTGCCATTCCTCACGCTTGTGAACCCTTGGGCGGGTTTGGACAAGGGAAAGTGACAGGCTGGCCTGACAGTTTTGCCTACCGTTTCCCCAAACGGTTCAGGACGAGAACGGGCAGCAGCCCCGCGCTCAGCAAAATCAGCGCGGGGATCGCCGCTTCAACCAGCCGCTCGTCGCCCGCGAGGCGGTAAGTCCGGGTGGCGAGGGTTTCGAGGTTGAAGGGGCGCAGGATCAGGGTGGCGGGAAGCTCGCGCAGGGTGTCGATGAAGACCAGCGCAGCGGCCCCCGCGAGGCTCGGGGCGAGGAGCGGGGCGTAGATCCGCGCCAGCACCCGCGATGGCCCCGCGCCAAGGCTGCGTGCGGCGGCGTCGAGGGCGGGAGGGATGCGCGCAAGGCCGCCGCTCACCGTGTTGTAGGCGACCGTCATGAAGCGCACGCCAAGGGCATAGACCAGCACCGCGCTCGTGCCCGTGAGCAGCAGACCGCCTTGCCACCCGAGGCTGTCGCGGGCGAATCGGGTGAGAGCGATGTCGAAGGCGCCGAGCGGTTCGAGCAGGCCCACCGCCAGCAGCGCGCCGGGCAGGGCATAGCCCAGCGTCGCCAGCCGGATTGCGCCCGCCGTCACCCGCGAGCCCGAACGCGCGCGGGCGAAGGCGAGCAGCAGCGCGGCAGCCACGCACAGCGCCGCCGCGGCGCAGCCGAGCCACAGGCTGGCGCCGAGGTAGGTCGCAAGCTCGCCCGCTGCGGCCTGCGCTGTCGGGGTGATGGCGAGGCTCACCAGATATCCTGCGGGTACGACGAAACCGATTAGCACGGGGGCAAGGCAGGCGAGGAACGCGAGCGCCTTGCCGGAGCCCGAGAGGTGCACCAGCGGCTCGTCGGTGTCGCGCGCGGAAAGCCCATCGCGGCTGTCGCTGCGGCCGCGCCTTGTGCGCGCCTCCCACGCGACCAGCGCGATCACGAAGACCAGCATGACGGCGGCGAGCTTGAGGGCGGCGGGCTTGTCGCCCATCGCCAGCCAGCTCCGGAAGATGCCGGTCGAGAAGGTGGGGATGGCGAAATATTCCGCGACGCCGAAGTCGGCGAGCACCTCCATCAGCACCAGCGCAAGGCCGCCGGCGATGGCCGGGCGCGCGGCGGGCAGCGCAACGCGCCAGAAGGCGCGGGCAGGGGCGGCTCCGAGGCTGCGCGCGGCGCGGAACTGGGTGCGGCTCTGGGTGGCAAAGGCGGTGCGCGCGAGGAGGTAGACGTAAGGATAGAGCACGAAGCCGAGCACGAAGGCTCCGCCGGGAAGCGAGCGGATATCGGGGAACCAGTAATCGCCCGCGCTCCATCCGCCCCACACGCGCAAGGCGCTCTGCACCGGCCCGGCGTAATCGAGCAGTCCGGCATAGATATAGGCGGCCAAGTAGGCGGGGAGCGCCAGCGGCAGCACCAGCGCCCAGTTCAGCACGCGCCGCCCGGGAAAGCGCGTGGCGGCGACGAGCCATGCGCAGCCCGTCCCCGTCACCGCGGCGATCCCGCCCGCCAGCGCCATCAGCGCGGCGGTGTTGGCGATGTAGGTGGGGAGCACGGTGTCCGCGAGTGCGGCGATGGAGCCGCCCCCGCCGCCGATGGCAGCCCACGCGATTGCCGCGATCGGCATGCCGACCAGCGCGGCGAGCGCCAGCGCGCCCACCGTCCAGCCGCCCGTACCCGCGCCGCCCCTCGCCGGCCCGCTTGCAGCCCCGCTGGCAGTTCGCCTAAGGCGGCTCACCGATATCGTTGCGGACAGCGCCATTGAGCCTCGAATTTCGACATATTGCCCATGCTTACGGTGCGGTGCAGGCGCTGGTGGACGTGAGCTTCACCGCGCCCGCGGGGGAGATCACCTGCCTGCTTGGCGCGTCGGGTTGCGGGAAGTCAACGCTTTTGGGGCTCGCGGCGGGGCTGCTCAGGGTGCAGCAGGGCGAGATCACGCTCGGCGAGGAGGTGCTGGCGGACGCAGCCCACAACCCCCCGCCCGAGGCGCGGCCCGTCGGCCTGGTGTTTCAGGACGGCGCGCTGTTCCCGCATATGACGCTGGCCGCCAATGTCGCCTTCGGGCTGCCGCGCGAACGGCGCTCCGAGGCGGATGGCTGGCTCGCCAAGGTGGGGCTGGCGGGCATGGGCGCGCGCTATCCGCACGAGCTTTCGGGCGGCCAGCAGCAGCGCGCCGCGCTCGCCCGGGCGATGGCGCCCGAACCGCAAGTGCTGCTGATGGACGAGCCCTTCGCCAGCGTCGACATCGTGCTGCGCCGCAGCTTGCGCCGCGAATGCCGCATCCTGCTGCGCGAGGCGGGCTCGACCGTGGTGCTGGTGACGCATGACCCGGCCGAGGCGCTCGATGTCGCCGACCGGATCGCAGTGATGGAGGCGGGGCGGATCGTCCAGTTCGGCACGCCATTGGAACTGCACGAGGCCCCCGCCACCGCTTCGGTCGGCGCGATTTTCTCGGGCGCGCAGGTTGTGCCGGGGATGGTCGCGGAAGGCGGGCTCGATACCGCTTTCGGTCTGTGGCCGTTTGAGAGCCTCAATGGCGAATTGCCCGAGGGAGCGCACCGGCTCGACCTCTTGGTGCGGGCCGACCGCCTGGTGCCCGTCGCCGATGTGCGCGGCGGGCGGGTGCGCGACATTCATCCGATGGGGCCGCGCGCTCGCGTGCTGCTCGATGGTGCGAACGGGGCGGCGATCACGGTCGAAACGGTGCTGACGGTCGATCCTGCGAAGACCTACAGCGTGATCCCCGATCCCGAGAGCGTGCGCGCCTTCGTGCGCGGATAGGGCTTGCATGGCGGGCGATAATATTGCAAGTCATTCGCAAATACCTCTCCCGCGAAAGCCTCCCCCCCGATGAAGCACCTGTTCCTCGCCGCCCTCGCCAGCGCCGCTCTGGCTGCCCTGTCCGCCTGCACCGGTGAGGGCGGAGGCGAGAGCAAAGCCGCCTGCGCCGCGCCCGCGGGCGAGGTCAACGTCTACACCTCGCGCCACTACGACACCGATCTTGCGCTTTACGAGGACTTCGCCTGCACCAGCGGGATCAAGGTCAACCGCCTCGAAGCCGATGCCGACGCGCTGATCGAGCGGATCGCGGCCGAGGGCGAATACAGCCAGGCCGACCTGTTCGTCACGGTCGACGCCGGGCGCCTGTGGCGCGCCGAGGAGGCGGGTTTCCTCGCTCCGGTCGATTCGAAGGTGCTGGCGGAACGCATCCCCGCCAACCTGCGCGATCCCCAGAACCGCTGGTTCGCGCTCACCACCCGCGCGCGGATCATCATCTACAACAAGGCCAACGGCGCGCCCGCCGGTCTCGTCAATTACGAGGACCTCGCCAAGCCCGAGTTCAAGGGGCGCATCTGCATGCGCTCCTCCTCGAGCGTCTACAACATCGCGCTCCTCGCCAGCATGATATCGCATGACGGCGAGGCCAAGGCGGCCGCCTGGGCCAAG
>PNKW01000094.1 GCA_013822695.1 Erythrobacter sp.
CCGCCGCAACGGCGACTTCTTCCAGTTCCCGCTCCCCGAGAGCGGCATCGAGCCGCTCCTGAAGGGCCTGATCGAGGGCGAGGCGGGGATCCTCTCGCTCTCGATCGAGCGCGCCGGGCTGCACGATGCCTTCGTCGCCATCGCGGGCGAGGCCGCTGCGCGCCAGCTTGCCGCCGACAACGAGGGAGCAAACGCATGACCGACTTGCCCCTCCGCCCCCGCCTTTCCGCGATCGAGGCTGCATGGGTCATCGCCCGGCGGGACTTTGTCGCGGTGCTGTTTTCCCGCGCCTTCCTGTTCTTCCTGCTCGGCCCGCTGTTCCCCGTCATCGTCGGCGGGCTGGCTGGCAGCATCGGCGGCGAGGTGCAGCGCGATGCGGTGAGCTACGAGGTCGGGGTCGCCATGAGCCCGGCCGACACCGCCGCCATGCTTGCCGCGGGCGAGCGGCTTGCCCCGCAGCTGCCTTTCGCGCTCCCCCGGCTCCAGCCCGTGCCCGAGGCCGCGGGCGACCCCGCCTTCGACGCCAAGGCCTTCATGGAGGCGCGCCAGGGCAACTATGCCGCGATCATCTCCGGCACCCCGCAAAGCCCCGTCCTCGTCGGCACCGAGGGGCAGATCGCGCGCTGGCAGGGGCCGGTCAGCCTCATCGCCGGCCACGCGCTCGCCGCCGCGCCTGCGGCCTTCCCCTCGGTCAGCGTCGCACCGGTCGCGACCAGCGCCGCCGACGAGCGCACCACCCGCATCCAGACCGCCCAGATCGCGCAGATGCTGCTGTTCCTGCTGACCATGCTGCTCGCCGGGATGGTGCTCTCCAACCTCGTCGAGGAGAAGGCCAACAAGATCATCGAGATCCTCGCCGCCGCCATCCCGATGGATGCCGTGTTCATGGGCAAGCTCTTCGCCATGCTCGGCGTCTCCTTTGTCGGCATCACCGTGTGGGGGCTGGCCGGCTTCGCGCTGTTCGGCGGGGCGGGCGGGGTCATCACACGCATGACCGGCTTCGACATCGCCAACCTGCCCGCGCCTGCCGTGGGCTGGCCGCTGTTCGTGGCTCTCGGCGTGCTCTACTTCGCGATGGCATACCTCCTGCTCGGTGCGCTGTTCCTGACGATCGGTTCGATGGCGACCTCGGTGCGCGAGGTGCAGACGCTTTCGATGCCGGTCACCATGCTCCAGCTGATGGTGTTCTTCCTCGCCGCCTACACCATCAACCAGCCTGGCTCGCCGGTGGAGATGGCCGCGATCGCCTTCCCGCTGTCTTCGCCCTTCGCCATGCTCGCGCGTGCGGCGATGGAGGGCGAGGTGTGGACCCATGCGCTCGCGCTTGCCTGGCAGGCGGTGGCGGTGGTGGGCATCGTCAAGGCCGGCTCGCTGCTGTTCCGCAAGCGGGTGATGAAATCGGGCGGCGCGGGACGCGAAAAGCGCCGGAAGGGCGAGCGCCTGCCCGCCTGAGGCTGCCACCGAGTCGGCCCCAACCAGCGTTCCGCAATGCGGCCGGCGGCTTGTAGGAAAGCGACCAATCCGTCCCGAATCGCAACCCATATTGACATTGCTGTAAGTTGCGTCAGACTGCGACGCGTTCAGGAGCGGCCCCACGCAAAGAAAGCCGCCCGACGGGAGACAGACATGGCTACCATCGCCCCCGCCTCACCCGGCATCCAGCGCCCGCAAGTGCGCCGTGAGCCATCGTCCTATGACGCGCTTCAGGCCCATTTCGCCGAGCATCCCGAGGAGCGGCTCCAGCACACCCACCCGTGGGACGTCAGCCGCTCGGACATCTATTTCGAGGACAAGTGGCAGCCGATCTTTGCCGAGATGCGCAAGGCCGGCCCGCTGCACTACATCCCCGAAAGCCCCTTCGGCCCCTATTGGGCGGTGGTCGGCCACAAGGCGATCCAGCATATCGAGGCGCTGCCCGAAACTTTCTCGTCAAGCTATGAGCACGGCGGGATCACCATTCTCCAGCCGCCCACCGCCGAAGAACTGGCCGCATACGGCCGCGAGCCGCGCCAGCTGCCGATGTTCATCGCGATGGACCGCCCGCAGCATACCGGCCAGCGCCGTACCGTCGCGCCCAAGTTCACGCCGTCCGCCGTTACCGACATGGAAGCGGAAATCCGCGCCCGCACCGGCGAGCTGCTTGACAGCCTGCCGCGCGGACAGGTGTTCGACTGGGTCGATACGGTTTCGATCGAGCTCACCACGGGCATGCTCGCGATCCTGTTCGGCTTCCCCTGGGAAGACCGCCGCTTGCTGACCTTCTGGTCCGACTGGTCGGGCGATACCGAGCTTGGCGCGATCCGCGAGCTCGACGAGATGCGCTGGGGCATCCTTCAGGAGATGGGGGCCTATTTCCAGACTCTGTGGATCGAGCGGACCATGGACAAGGAGCCGGGCAGTGATCTCATCTCGATGATGATCCACTCGCCCGCGATGAACCAGATGAGCCCGCAGGAATTCATGGGCAATCTGGTGCTGCTGATCGTCGGCGGCAACGACACCACCCGCAACACCATGAGCGGGATCATCCACGCGCTCGACAAGTTCCCCGACCAGCGCAAGCTCTTCGAGGAAAACCCCGATCTCATCCCCAATGCGGTGCAGGAAATCCTGCGCATGCAGGTGCCGCTTGCCCATATGCGCCGCACCTGCACCGAGGATACCGAAGTCTTCGGCCAGACCATCAAGGCGGGCGACAAGGTGGTGCTGTGGTATATCAGCGCCAACCGCGACGAGGAGGTGTTCGAGGACGCCGACAAGCTCGACATCACGCGCGAGAACGCGCGGCGGCATCTGGCCTTCGGCTACGGCATCCACCGCTGTGTCGGCGCGCGGCTCGCCGAGCTTCAGCTTCGCGTGCTGCTCGAGGAAATGCACAAGCGCCGGATGCGGGTGCATGTCGCGGGCGATGTCGAGCGGGTGCGCGCGAATTTCGTCCACGGCTTCCGCAAGCTCGAGGTCGAAATCACGACTTTCTGAGCGCGCGCGGCACGGGGTGAAACCTGGAGACCATTTTCGACGTAAAAGGGAGAGCGGGCAGCGCGCCCGCCACCTACGGAGATTTCAATGCGTCTGCCCTTCCTGAACCGCCGCCGCCTGCTCGCCGCGAGTGCCGCGATCGGCGGTCTGCTGCCCTTCGTGAGCGCCTGCGGGGCCTCGCCGGCCGAGGCCAAGTCCTATCCCAAGGGCAAGTCGCAGGCCGAGTGGAAGAAGCTGCTCACCCGCGACCAGTTCTACGTGCTGCGCGAGGCCGGGACCGAGCGTGCCTTCACTTCGCCGCTCAACAAGGAAAAGCGCAAAGGCACCTTCGTGTGCGCAGGTTGCGCCAACCGGCTCTATTCCTCCGACACCAAGTATGACAGCGGCACCGGCTGGCCGAGCTTCTGGCAGGCGATCGACAAGGGCGCGGTCGGCACCAGCACCGATTACCTGATCGGCTACCCGCGCACTGAAGTGCACTGCGCCGATTGCGGCGGGCATCTGGGGCATATTTTCGGTGACGGCCCCAAGCCCACCGGCAAGCGCCACTGCATCAACGGCGTGGCGCTCAAGTTCGTGCCTGCCTAGTCTGCGGGCGCGGGCGCGGCGCTCTCTTCAAGCAGCGCCGGGGCCTGGAGCAATGCTGCCAGCCGCGCGAAATCGCCGAGCGTGAAGGTGTCGTCGAACACTACGCCGTAATGCTGGTCGCGCCGCCAGCGCACTTTCGCGCGCACCTCGCGCGGCTTGCCACCGCCCAGCGCAGGCATCTGGATGCGCACCGTCTGGTCGATGGCGAGCAGCCGGTCGCAGGTCAGCCGCGCGCCCTGCTGCGAGAAATTCTCGACCAGCGCCTCGGACTGGCCGGAGAGCATGTTCACCGTCACCGGAAAGCACAGTGCCAGCCGCAGGCCGCGCTTGGGATAGTCGCTCGCCTCGTTGACGAGCTGCTCGACCTCGACGTTGCCCGTAAAAGTGAAACCTGCCTCGTTGCCCTTGTGCCAGACCCGCGTGACCTCGTAGACGGCGCCCGCCGGCATGTGCAGGGCAAAGTCCTGACACGAGGGCAGGGTGTGGAACAGGCGCACGCTCACCCCGGTTTCGGACACGTCGCGGATCACGCAGACGAACTCGCCCTGGGCGGAAACCAGCTTGGCCGCGCGGATCAGCAGCGTGAAGCGCGGCGCGATGCGCTGTTCGGCGCCCGGCGGCAAATCCTCAACCTGTTCGAGGCGTGCCTCTTGCGTTGCTGGTTCCATGCCCGTTGTCCCAACCCGACAGCCCCTGGTCCTGGCACTGGCGAGACATGCATGAGGCGGTCTGACCCCACGCTTCCTGACGGGCTTACGCAGGAAGGCGTTAAGGGGGAGATAATGCAGCCCTGCGGCGGGGCGCATGCCGCACTGGCAAAATGACGTATGCGGGTGCCGGGGACGGCGGCCATGGGGCCATGTGTACGGGCGGCGGGACTCGAACCCGCACGAGCAAAGCTCAGGGGATTTTAAGTCCCCGGCGTCTACCATTCCGCCACGCCCGCATGGCCAAGGCCCTTGCCACAGATCGGCAGGCGAAGGCCAGAGGCCTGCGGCTGACGCTTGCCACTGCGCCCGCAAGGCCCCATCTGACGCGCCTGAGGCATTCTTTTGGTGGGGCGCGTGATGGCGGGCGAGATGACAGACGCGCATTCGGTGGTCGCAACGATCCAGCCGGCGATCACGCTGCTGGGCCTCGGCATTGCCGCCGCGCTCGGCAGCCGGGCGCTGCGGCTCAATCCGATCGTGGGCTATCTCGGCATGGGGCTGGGCCTCGCGAGCCTTGGCATGGCGGAGGATTTCAGCGGCGACGTGGTCGCGGCGATGGCCGAGGCTGGCGTGATGTTCCTGCTGTTCAATCTCGGCCTGCACTTCTCGCTGGGCCGGATCCGCGCCGAGGCGGGCAACATCTTCGGCTTCGGCAGCTTGCAGATGATCGTCGCGGGCGGGGCCTTTGCCGCGCTGTTCTGGGCCTTTGGCCTGCCGCCGACCTTTGCGGTGATCGCGGGCTTCGGGATGGGGCTCTCCTCCACCGCGGTGGTGATCGGCCTGATCCGGGAGCGCGATCAGGAGGACTGCCCGGTGGGCCGCGCGGCGCAATCGATCCTGATCTTTCAGGACATTGCCGCGATCCTGCTGCTGGTCACTGCGGGCGCGCTCGCAAGCGGCGGGGCACTCGCGCCCGCGCTCGGGATCGCCGGGGCCAAGGCGCTCGCCGCCTTCGCGATTGCGGTGCTGTTCGCCCGTTACCTCACCGAGCCGCTGTTCGGCCTCATCGCCCGCGCCGGGACGACCGAGGTCTACACCGCCACCGCGCTGTTCATCGCGCTTGCCGCCGGGTGGGCGACGGGGATGGCGGGGCTTTCGCTGACCCTGGGCGCCTTCCTCGGCGGCATGGCGGTTGCCGATTCGCGCTACCGCATCCTGGTGCAGACCGAGATCGATGCCTTCCGCGGGCTGTTCATGAGCTTCTTCTTCATCTCGGTCGGGCTGTCGATCGACCCGGCGCAGCTGGTGCGCGACTGGCAGCTGGTGGTGGCGATGACCCTCGGGGTGATCGCGGCGAAATGCGCCTTCAACGTGATCGCCGCGTTGCTCAACCGCTGGTCGGTGCCGGGCTCGATCCAGCTCGGCTTCCTGTTGGGGCAGGGGAGCGAGTTCACGCTGGTGCTGCTGGCGCTGCCTGCGGTCGCTGGCCTTGCCGAGCCGCGGCTGGTTTCCGCGATGGTCACCGCGATCGCGATCAGCCTCGCTGCGACGCCGTTTGTCTCCAATCTCGGCCGCAAGCTTGCCGGACGCCTGCGCGCCGGGCCACCCGACACCAAGATGGCGGGCGACAGCGCGCCGGTCGTCATCATCGGCATGACCCCTGTGGGCCGCGCGGTGGCCGATGCGCTTGCCTATAACGATGTCGACTATCTCGCGCTCGAGGCCGATCACGACCGCTTCCAGATGGCTCTGGCAGACGGCTACCACGTCCACCGCGCCAACCCCGCCGATCCGCGCAGCTGGGATGCGATCGGGATGGACCGCCGTCAGGTGCTGGTGATCGCGACCGGCGTCACCGATGTCTCGCGCGAGCTCACCCCGCTGATCGAGACCCGCGCGCTGACCATGACGCGCATCATCGCGGTGCCGGGTGCCGAGGACATCGAAGAGATGGCCGCGCTCGGGATGCTACCGGTCGACATGAGCATGAGCGGCGGGGGTGAGCGCCTCACCGAACTGGTGTTCACCGCGCTCGAAATCGACCGCGCGCTGCCCGTCCCGAATCTCGCCCGCGCGGCTTAGTTTGTTTTGCGAGGGCGCCTCCGCGCCCTCGTCCTCGGTGCTGTCTCAAGTCCTGCGGACTTGAGCACCTGCGGCTCGCGCGCGTGCACTCGCGGTCGCTGGCGCGACCGAAATCGGCGCTTCGCTTTGAGGAGGCGGTGGTTCGGCCCGCCAACGGACGGGTCGCAAGGCCGAACGGCCGCCCGCAGGTGCCCGTAGCGCAGCGAAGGAACAGCACCGAGGACGAAGGCGCGGAGGCGCCTTCGCAACTCAAATCACTTGTTCAAACGCTCGCGGATTTCCTTGCCGGCCTTGAAATAGGGCACGCGCTTCGAAGGCACGTCCACCGTTTCGCCGGTGCGCGGGTTGCGGCCGCTTCTCGCCTCGCGGTCGCGGGTCGAGAACGCGCCGAAGCCGCGCAGCTCCACCCGGCCGCCTTCGGCAAGCCGCTGCGCGATTTCATCGAAGAAGATGTCCACAACCTGCTCGATCTCGTCGGCGCGCAGGTCTGGGTTGTCCTTGTGCAATTCCTGCAGCAATTCGGATCTGATCATACCGATCTCCCGGCGGCCAGCGTGGCCCGACCACACTGACGCCGCTATGCGGGTTACCCCGTCGTTTATATTACGCGCCTCCGACCCGTGAGACGGCCCCTTTAATCTCAGGCGTGCGACTAATGCAATCCCGCTGCCTGAAATTGCATACAAAGTGTCACATTGCGGGGCGAAGCGCAACCTACAGTGCTGTAAGTTAGGAACTTGTCAGCAGGCTAGCGTAAGGTCCGCCGGATCGAGTCCCAGCCGCGCCATCCGGCTGCGGATCTCGGGCCATTCCTCGCGCAGGAACACCTCGCGCTCGGCACTGCGCAGCCGTTCGGCCGCGCCGCGCACCACATACATGCCCACCCCGCGCTGCACTTCGACCAGGCCATCGTTCTGGAACTGCTGGTAGGCCTTGGCGACGGTCAGCGGATTGGCCCCCTGCTCGGCCGCGAGCGCGCGCACCGAGGGCAGCATTGCACCCTCAGGATAGACCCCGTCGATGATCGCCGCGGCGATCTGGTCGCGCAACTTGAGATAGACGGGGCGGTTGGTATGCGCGCTCATGGGGTGCATCAGTGCCATAATACAGCCATGCGGTCAATTGGTTTGCGGGGGCGCCTCCGCGCCCCCGTCCTCGGTGTGTTTCGATCCCTGCGGGATCGAGCACCTGCGGGCGGCCTTTCGGCCTTGCGGCCCGTCCTTCGGCGGACCGGGGTCGTGGTTCCCCCGCCATTCCATTGCCGGCTCACGCAACAAATGCTTCACACTCGCGCAACACGCGCTAGGGTGCACGCCCATGGGACCGCGCCCCTTGGAGAGGCGCACTTCAGGGATTCTATCACGCATGGCCACTCAAGAGCTTCCGCACGGGGACAGCGCCGGGACATTCCTCGGCCACCCCAAGGGTCTGTTCGTCCTGTTCTTCGCCGAGATGTGGGAGCGTTTCTCCTATTACGGCATGCGGGCGCTGCTGATCTTCTACCTCACCAAGCACTGGCTGTTCGATGACGCGCAGGCCGGCGTCATCTACGGCGCCTACACCGCCCTCGTTTACATCACCCCGGTGCTGGGCGGCTATCTGGCGGACAAGTATCTCGGCCAGCGCAAGGCGGTGACCTATGGCGCGGTGCTGCTGACCTTCGGCCACTTCCTGATGGGCTTCGAGGGTAATGGCGGGCAGGACGCGGCGAGCCTCAACATCTTCTGGCTGGCGCTGGCCTTCATCATCGTCGGCTCGGGCTTCCTCAAGGCGAACATCTCGGTGATCGTCGGTCAGCTCTACCCGCGCACCGATGTGCGGCGCGACGGGGCCTACACGATCTTCTACATGGGGATTAACCTCGGCGCGTTCCTCGGTTCGTTGCTGTGCGGCTATCTGGGCGAGACCTACGGCTGGGCCTATGGCTTCGGCGCGGCGGGCATCGGCATGCTGCTGGGGCTGATCGTCTTCACCGTGTTCAAGCCGCTGCTGCTGGGCCGCGGCGAGCCGCCGATCGCGCTGACGAAGGGCACCGAATGGGGCCTCTACGCCACCGGCGTCGCTGCGGTGGGCGCGTGCTGGTGGATGGTGCAGAACCAGTCGGTGGTCGGCACGCTGCTCGGCCTGTGCGGCGCAGCGCTGGTCGCCTATGTGCTGTTCACCGCGGTGGTGAAGCTGCCGCGCGAGGACCGCGACCGGATCTTCGCCGCGATGTTCCTGATCATCGGCTCGATCCTGTTCTGGGCGCTGTTCGAACAGGCAGGATCGTCGCTCAACCTCTACACCGACCGCTATGTCGACCGTGCGGGGGTGCCCGCATCGGTGTTCCAGTCGATCAACGCGATGTACATCGTGCTGCTGGCTCCGCTGTTCGCGACCCTGTGGACGTGGCTCGGCAAGAAGGGACTCGAACCCTCGGCGCCGGCCAAGTTCGGCCTTGCGCTGATGCAGCTGGGTGCGGGCTTCCTCGTTCTGGTGGCGGGCGCGGCGACGGGCGAGATGACCCCGGTCGTCTTCATCTTCCTCATCTACCTGCTCCACACCACCGGCGAGCTGTGCCTCAGCCCCGTGGGCCTTTCGGCGATGAACCGTCTGGCCCCGGCGCACATGGCCTCGCTGATCATGGGCACCTGGTTCTTCGCCTCGGCCACCGGTAATTTTGCCGCAGGGCTCATCGCTGCGGCGACGGGTTCGGAAGCGGCCTCGGGCGAAGGTGCGGGCAAGGAGGTCGTGCTCGGCGTCTACAGCCAGATCGGCTGGATCGCGATTGCGGTCGGCGTCGGCGTGCTGTTGATCAGCCCGCTGATCAGGAAGCTGATGCACCTCGACACCCTGAAGGACGATTCGATGCAGGCCCAGATCGATGACGTCTTTGGCGACGCGCCCGCGAACGCCCGCCCGGCCGAGTAACCCTCGCCGGACACTTAATTCGTCCAACAGGATGGACAAACCTCGCGTTTTCCGTTCCAACACGCTTGGAGCGGAATAACGCGAGGTTTGCATGTATCGAGACTCGAAGTGGCGCGCCCGGGCAGGCGCGCTGGCAACTCTCGCGAGCGCGCTGGCGCTGATCGCGGGGGCCACCGTTGCCGACGCCAAGGAGCGCGACAAGAAGAAGGGCAAGGACGAGGAGGCCGCCGCAGCGCCAGCCCTTGCCGCGACCAAGCCGGGCGATCCGGTCTACGCCTCGACCTACAAGCCCTACCCCGGTGTCGCCACTGCGATCAGGGGCGCCACCGTCTATGACGGGCGCGGCAAGAAAATCGAGAACGGCGTCGTGTTCATGTCGGGCGGCAAGATCCTTGCCGTCGGCGGGCCCGATACCCCGATCCCCGCCGACATCGCGGTGTTCGATGGCACCGGCAAGTTCGTCACACCCGGGATTATCGACATCCACTCGCACCTTGGCGACTATCCCTCGCCCGGGGTGGACGCGCATGACGACGGCAACGAGGCGACCAGCCCGACCACGCCCGAGGTCTGGGCCGAACACTCGGTCTGGCCGCAAGACCCGGGCTTCAGCCGCGCGCTCGCAAATGGCGGGATCACCAGCCTGCAGATTCTCCCCGGCTCGGCGAACCTGATGGGCGGCCGCTCGGTGACGCTCAAGAATGTGCCCGCGCGCACCACGCAGGGCATGAAGTTCCCCGGCGCGCCCTATTCCATGAAAATGGCCTGCGGGGAGAACCCCAAGCGCGTCTATGGCGAGCGCGGGCGGATGCCCTCGACCCGGATGGGCAACCTTGCGGTCAACCGCGAGACGTGGCTCGGTGCGATCGACTATGCCAATGACCCCAAGGCCAAGCGCGATCTCGGCAAGGAGACGCTGGTGGGCGTGCTCAAGGGCGAAATCCTGATCCAGAACCACTGCTACCGCGCCGACGAGATGGCGCTGGTGCTCGATATGGCCAAGGAGATGGGCTACCGCGTCGCCGCCTTCCACCACGCGGTCGAGGCCTACAAGATCGGCGATCTGCTGCGCGAGAACGACGTATGCAGCGCGATCTGGGCCGATTGGTACGGCTTCAAGATGGAAAGCTATGACGGCATCCTCGAGAATGCCGCCTTCCTCCAGCGCGAAGGCGCCTGCGTGGTGATCCACTCGGACGACCAGAACGATATCCAGCGCCTCAATCAGGAGGCCGCCAAGGCGCAGGCCGCAGGCGCGCGGGTGGGGATCGAGATCTCCGATGCGACCGTGATCGGCTGGATCACCTACAACGCCGCCAAGGCGATGGGGATCGCCGACATGACCGGCAGCCTCGAGACCGGCAAGATGGCCGACGTGGTGCTGTGGAACGGCGATCCGCTCAGCGTCTAT
>PNKW01000095.1 GCA_013822695.1 Erythrobacter sp.
TGGTGGAGGGGCGAGCGACGGATCGAAAAATGCTCCCCTAAGCAATCCCCCGCATTCGTCGCATGCCGCACACGGCTCGGCCCGCATCCCCCTTAAGCGCAACTATTTTTCACCGCCTTCGTAACCAGTATAGGGCCGCGACCCTAATACGGCCTGTCGCCAGTTCATCCCGCCGCAATCCGGCCGCGGGCAAAGAGCGGGCGGAAACTTACGCGAATCACGAGTCCCCCATGCGCCTCTTTGCCTCCGACCTGTTCCGCAATTTCGGCATCGGCTTCGTCCTCGGGGCGGTGCTGATCGTCGGCGCGAACGCGGAAGACTGGAGCGGCGCGGTGGTCTCGCCTGCGCAAGCGGCCGAATTGAACGCCTCCAGCGTCCCTGCTTCTGGCCCTGCCCCCGCAGCCGAGTTCGTGATTGCGCCTGAAAAGGGCTGACCACATGCACAAGATCGCCGTCCTCCTCGCTTCCAGTTCGCTAGCGCTGGCTGCCTGCGCGGGCCCCGCTATCGCTGCCGAGGAACCCGTCGCCGCTCCCGCCGCCACGCGCGTCGCCAAGGAACCTGCCGGTCTCAAGACCGCGGTCTTCGCCGGCGGCTGCTTCTGGGGCGTCGAAGGCGTGTTCAGCCATGTCAAGGGCGTCAAGAGCGCCGTTTCGGGCTATCACGGCGGCACGCAAAAGAGCGCGAGCTACGACCTCGTCTCGAGCGGTATCACCGATCACGCCGAGGCGGTGAAGATCACCTATGACCCGGCGGTGGTCCGCTATGACCAGCTGCTGCGGATCTTCTTCTCGGTGGTCGCCGACCCGACGCTCAAAAATCGCCAGGGCCCCGACGTGGGCACCCAGTACCGCAGCGCGATCGTGCCGATGAACGCCGAACAAAGCGCGGTCGCCAAGGCCTATCTCGCGCAGCTCGGCAAGTCGGGACTGTGGGGGAGCAAGCCCATCGCCACGAAGATCGAGCCCTACAAGGCCTTCTACGCGGCCGAGGCCTATCATCAGGACTTCATGCTGGCGAACCCGACGCACGGCTACATCCGGCGCTGGGACGCGCCCAAGGTCGCGGCTCTCAAGCGCATGTACCCCGGCGTCTACCGGCCGACCTTCCTCAAGGACGCCAAGTAAGAGCCACCCCTTCCCGTCATCCCGGCGCAAGCTGGGGTGACGGACAAGCAGGTGGACACTACCCGCCACCCCCTCTGGCGCATCCCATCCTGCCTCATTATATTCGCAGACATGGGACAGCACGCACATAGCCACCACGAACTCGCCGGCGCGGATCTCGTCGCCGAAGCCGCGCGCGCGCTGGTCGCGTCGGGCGAGCAGTGGACCAGCATGCGCGAGGCTGTCTTCACCGAGCTCTCCCGCCACGACCGCCCGGTCTCGGCCTATGACATCGCCGACAACCTCTCCGCCGCACGCGGCAAGCGGGTCGCGCCCAACTCGGTCTACCGCATCCTCGATCTGTTCGTGAGCAACAACCTCGCGATGCGGGTCGAGAGCGCCAATGCCTATCTCGCCAACACCCATCCCGGCTGCGCGCATGACTGCATCTTCCTTGTCTGCGACGAATGCGGCGAGGCCGCGCATGTCGATGACGAGGACGTGAGCCGCGCGGTGCGCGCGATCGCCGCCGCACGCCAGTTCCAGGCGACTCGGCCGGTGCTGGAGATCCGCGGTCTTTGCAAACAATGCGCGTGATGTTGCCTTCTGCGTTGATCTGCCTCAACCCTTGATCGACACGGCCGAAAGGCGAGTGTAAGGGTCAGGGTTATGACACAGCCGCCTTACACTCCGCTGCTCGATCAGGTTGACACTCCCGACGATCTGCGCCGCCTCAAGCCCGAACAGCTCCGCCAGCTGGCCGACGAACTGCGCACCGAGATGATCGATGCGGTCAGCACCTCGGGCGGGCACCTTGGTTCCGGCTTGGGCGTGGTCGAACTGACCGTTGCGATTCACTATGTCTTCAACACGCCCGACGACAAGCTGGTGTGGGACGTCGGGCACCAGTGCTACCCGCACAAGATCATCACCGGCCGCCGGAATCGCATCCGCACGCTGCGTCAGGGCGGGGGCCTCAGCGGCTTCACCAAGCGTTCCGAGAGCGAATACGACCCCTTCGGCGCGGCGCATTCCTCGACCTCGATCTCGGCGGCGCTCGGCTTTGCGATCGCCAACAAGCTCCAGGGCAAGCCGGGCCGCGGCATTGCCGTTATCGGCGACGGTTCGATGAGTGCCGGCATGGCCTACGAGGCGATGAACAACGCCGCCGAGGCGGGCAACCGCCTGATTGTGATCCTGAACGACAATGATATGTCGATCGCGCCGCCGGTGGGGGGGCTGTCGGCCTATCTCGCCCGCATGGTGTCCTCCTCCGAATATCTCGGCATCCGCAGCCTTGCCAGCCGGACAATCCAGAAGATGAGCCGCCGACTCCACGGAGCGATCGGCAAGGCGGAGGAATTCACCCGCGGCATGGTGACCGGGGGCACCTTGTTCGAGGAGCTGGGCTTCTACTACGTCGGCCCGATCGACGGGCATAACCTCGACCACCTGCTACCCGTGCTGGAAAACGTGCGTGACACCTCCGAAGGCCCGGTGCTGGTCCATGTCGTGACCGAGAAAGGCAAGGGCTACGCGCCCGCCGAGAACAGCGCCGACAAGTATCACGGGGTGCCCAAGTTCAACGTCGTCACCGGCGAAAAGGCCAAGAGCGCGCCCTCCGCGCCCGCCTATCAGGACGTGTTCGGCCTGACCCTCGCAAAGCTCGCCGAGACGGATGACCGCATCTGCGCGATCACCGCTGCCATGCCTTCGGGCACGGGCGTCGACAAGTTCGCCAAGGCCCACCCCACCCGCACCTTCGACGTCGGCATTGCCGAGCAGCATGCCGTGACCTTCGCGGCGGGCCTCGCTGCCGAGGGCATGCGGCCCTTTGCGGCGATCTATTCGACCTTCCTTCAGCGCGCCTACGATCAGGTCGTGCACGACGTGTGCATCCAGAACCTGCCGGTGCGATTCGCCATCGACCGCGCGGGGTTGGTCGGCGCGGACGGGGCCACGCACGCTGGCAGCTTCGACATCACCTACCTCGCCACGCTGCCCAATATGGTGGTGATGGCCGCCGCCGACGAGGCGGAGCTGGTCCACATGACCTACACCGCCGCAGAGTATGATGAAGGCCCCATCGCCTTCCGCTACCCGCGCGGCAATGGCACCGGCGTGCCTATGCCCGAGGTTCCGGTGAAGCTCGAGATCGGCAAGGGCCGCCTCGTGCGCGAAGGCAGCAAGGTCGCGATCCTCTCGCTCGGCGCACGCCTGACCGAGGCGCTGAAGGCCGCCGACACGCTCGAGGCCAAGGGCCTCTCCACCACGGTCGCCGACCTGCGCTTCGCCAAGCCTCTGGACGAGGAACTGATCGCAAAGCTGATGCGCACCCATGAGGTGATCGTGACGGTCGAGGAAGGCGCGATCGGCGGCCTCGGCGCGCATGTCCTGACCTTCGCGAGCGACGAGGGGCTGACCGACAACGGGCTGAAAGTGCGGACGCTGCGCCTGCCCGATACCTTCATCGATCACAACGACCCGATGAAGCAATATGACGAGGCCGGGCTCAACGCGCCGCAGATCGTGGACACGGTCTTGAAAGCGCTGAAGCACAACAGCGCCGGGATCGAGACGGGCGAAGAGGCGCGTGCCTGACGCTGCGGCCGGAAACGCGCCCGATGCTTTCGTGGCGCGCTTTTCGGTTCCCAAACTGCTGGTCTGGGTTGCCCTTTCAGGGGGTATGACCGCTGCGGGGCTGTTCATGGCCGTGACTGGCGGAAGCAGCTTCACCCTGCTGGTGGGGGGCGCGGGCGTAGTGTTCTTCGGCGGGATCGCCGCCATCTTGGCCATGCGCCTGTTCGACCGGCGGCCGCAGGTGATCATCGATGCGAAGGGGCTCTACGTGCGCTCGCATGGCGAGAAGCGCATCGCCCTGCGCTCGATCGAGACTATGCGCACCGACGAACTATCGCCGGACATGACGAAGCTCGCGATCTTCCTGTTCAAGCCCGCCAAGTACCCGATCGAGACCCGCCACCGCCGCTTCATCTGGCGCATCAACGGCAACGGGGCGCGCGAGTTCTTCGGCGATGTGTGGATCTGGACGATCCACCTCGACCAGCCGGTGGATGCCGTGATCCGGGCGATCTGGGCGCATCGCCCCTCGACCGAATTCGAGAAACGGCTCTGGGCGCTCGAGGACGCGGCGCTAGGGATCAACCAGCCCCCTAGCGCGGCTGTGTGATCAGCAAGCCTTCCGGATTGGCAGGCGGCTCCACCGGCGCGGTGCTCGCGGGTTCGGCAGGCGCCGCGCGCGCCGCCGCCTTCAGCGCCTCCAGCTCCTCCAGCCACAGCCGGTCGCGTTCCGAGATCGGTTCGCCCTTCAGCGCGGCGATGTCGCGGCGGCGCTGGGCAAGGTAGGTCTCGCGGCGAAAGCGGTAGGGATCGTCCGATGCGCGGATGCCTGCGATTTCCTCGTCGAAGGCGAGGCGCTGGTCGAGGCCGTTGATCACGAAATAGCCGACCGCGTACTCGGTCCGGTTGAACGGCTCGCCCACCACCGTCGGCAGCAGCAGCTGATCGAGGATCCGTCCGCCCAGATCGCGCACCGTCGTCGCGCCGGTCACCGGTATGTAGAGATAGGGGCCGGGCCCCACCCCGTAGACGCCCAGGGTGTTGGCAAAGCCGTTGCGGCGATAGGGCAGATCGGCCTTCTTGCCCGCCACGTCGAACAGCCCGCCCACCCCCACCGTGGTGTTGATCGCCAGCCGCCCGATGGTCTCGAAGGCCTTGCCAACCTTGCCCTGCAGCAGGAAGTTGAGCGCATTGCTCGGCTCGCCGAGGTTGCGCACCACGTTGCCCAGTCCGTCACGGAACGGCTCGGGCAGACCGTCGCGATAGCCCCGCGCCAGCGGTTCGACCAGCGCGCCATCGACCGCCTGGACGGCGCGAAAGCTCTCTTCGTTGATCGCTTCCATCGGATCGCTCTTGGGCGGGCCGACTTCGCCCTGAACCACGATCTCGCCGACCGGCGGCGCGCTGTCCGGCTGCGGCTTTGGCGGGCCTTCGGGGTTATCCTGCACGGCGGCCAGGCTGAAGGAGAGCGGCAGCACCGCGCGGCGCTCGAGAGGGGGCGGCGGCGGCAGCGCCACCGGCTCGGCGGCAGGCTGGGCCACGCCGAGTGCGACGCTCAACAGGGCGGGCGAGGTCGAAAACAGCGCTAGTCCGGGCATCGCATTCCTTTCACCTGCGCCTTTGCCCCCACGATAAGCACGTGTCTTCCACGTTTCTTGCCCTTTACTCGCGCGATCTTTACGCAAGCCTGACCAGCTCACAGCCCCGCGAAAGACCCACATGTCCCTCATCCAGATAAGCCGTGAAGGCCCCGTTACAATCCTGACGCTTGACCGCGCGGAGAGCATGAACCCGCTCGGCGCGCCGGGCGACGGGGACGCGTTCGTCAGTGCCATCAATGCGATCAACCGCGACATGGCGTGCCGGGTGGTGATCCTGACCGGTGCGGGCCGCGCCTTCAGCGCGGGCGGGGACGTCAAGGCGATGCGCGACAAGACCGGCACCTTCGGCGGCACCACCCCGGCGATTTCCGACGGCTACCGCGACAACATCCACCTGATGCTGCGCGCCCTGTATGGCCTGCGCGTCCCGCTGATCGCGGCGGTCAATGGCCCGGCGATCGGGCTGGGGTGTGATGTCGCCTGCCTTGCCGACATCCGCATCGCTTCCGAAAGCGCCAAGTTCGGGGTGACCTTCTTGAAGCTCGGCATCATCCCTGGCGACGGCGGCACCTGGATCCTCCCCCGCGTGATCGGCATGAGCCGCGCGGCCGAGCTGTTCTACACCGGCGATGTGATCGACGCCGCGACGGCGAAGGATTGGGGCCTCGTCAGCCGCGTGGTGCCCGCCGAGGCGCTGATGGACGAGGCACGCGCGCTTGCGGGCCGGATCGCGCTGCTCCCCCCGCACGCGCTGCGCCACACCAAGAACCTGCTGCGGCAGGGCCAGCAGACCAGCTACGACACCGCGCTTGAGCTCGCCGCCAACACCCAGGCGATGATGCACACCACCGCCGATCATGCCGAAGGCGTCGCCGCGCTGATCGAGAAGCGCGGCGCGGTGTTCACGGGGGAATAGGCGGGTGCGGCGCTGGGGGTTGCGAATTCTCGGCGCGCTGGCGCTTGCCTATGCGGCGGCAGTGGGCGGGCTTTATTCGGCGCAGGATCGCTTCATCTACCCCGCCCCCCAGACCCGCCACGCCCCCGCGCCGGGGTTCGCGGCCACGGCACTCGCCACCGAAGACAGCCTCGTGCTGCAAGCCCACTGGCGCGCGCCCGCCGAAGGGCGGCCGAGCATCGTCTTCTTCCACGGCAACGGCGGCTCGCTCGCGCTGGCGGCGCAGGAGACGCAAGGCTTCGTCGCTGAGGGCTACGGCGTGCTGCTGGTCGAGTATCGTGGCTATGGCGGCAATCCGGGGAGCCCGTCGGAGGACGGCTTCTACAGGGATGGGCGCGCGGCCATGGCTTTCCTGCGGGCCAAGGGCATCGCGCCCGCGCGCACCGTCATCATCGGCCATTCGCTCGGCACCGGCACCGCGAGCCAGATGGCAAAGGAATTCGCCCCGGCCGCGCTGATCCTGCTCGCGCCCTTCACTTCGCTGCCCGATGCTGCTGCCGAGGCTATGCCCTTCGTCCCCGCGCGGTGGCTGGTGCGGGGGCAGTTCGACAATCTCGCCAAGGTTCCCGGCCTCGCGCTGCCGGTGCTGATCCTCCACGGCAACGCCGACAGGGTGGTGCCCTTCGCGCTCGGCGCGCGGCTCGCCAAGGTCGCTCCGCGCGCGACCTTCCGCGCGCTTGCCGGAGCGGGTCACATGATCTCGATGGAACCCGAAGTGCAGGCCGCGCAGCTCGTGTGGCTCGCGGCGCAGGGGCTCTAGCCCAGCCACTTCCACACGCCTGCCGGGATTCCGGCGTGCCACAGGTGGATCCAGCTTCCCGCGAGCCACAGCACGGTTCCCACCACCAGCGGCACCGCGCCGGCGCTGAAAAACTGCCCGAGACGCGGCCAGTAGGAGGTGCGGCTCGACCATTCGGCCCAGGCCTCGCCCATCAGCGCCGCCTTCTTGCCGTCCTGCAACTTCGATCCGACCAGCGCCAGCACGCCCATCGCGAAGGCGGTGATCATGGTGCGGGTGCTCCAGAACAACACCATGTGCGAGAGCGCCCACAGCCCGATCCCCCACATCATCGGGTGACGGGTGACGCGGAACACGCCCTTGGGCTCGGCCCGCGCCTGCTGTTCCGCGAGCGGGGTCGGGAGCGCGGGGTTGCCGATCAGCGATCCTGCCAGCAGCACCATCGCGAACCAGGTGAGGATCGTCGCCGCGAGCCAGCCGATCTCACCCGAGCCCGGCAGATCGGCCCCCGGCGCCGCGCCGAAGGCATGCACCACCCAGCCGAGCGTGGCGAAGCTCACCACCGTGTAGGCGAGCGTGAAGCCCCCCGCCCCCAACGCCTTCACCAAGGGCGCCCGCAAGGGGTGCGACATGGCAAAGTGCGAGCCGACGAAAGCGGCATTGGCCGCAGCGAGCGTGATCAGGTCCCCATCCATGGCGGAGAGGCTAACATGGGTTGGCGGGTCCGCCTAGCCGCCCCTTACGCGGCTTCCACGCTCGCGCTGGGGAGACCGGTCGGCACGATGGTCGCTTGCGCGGCAGCGACGTGGATCGGCGCCGCGCCCTCTGTTTCGGCCCAGACATCGGCGCGCACCACGACCTGGCGCCTGCCAGCCTTGATCACATGGCCCTTGGCCCGCAGCCGCTCGCCTTTTGCCGGGCGCAGGAAGTCGATGGTGTAGCCTCCCGTCACCACGTCGCCCGCGACCGATGCCCCCGCCCAGGCGCAGGCATTGTCCGCCATCAGCCCGACAATCGCCCCGTGGGCATAGCCGTGGTGCTGCGTCATCTCGGGGCGCAGGTTCAGGATAAGCTCGCTCTCGCCCTCCCACACCTTGATCGGCTCGACATCGAGCCAAGCGGAAAAGCCCGACCGCGCGACCGCGACCTTCTTCATATAGGCGATCGAGGCCTCGGGGCTGTCAAAGCGGGTGACGGGAGAGGTCGACATGGGGGTGTTCCTTAAGTCTGATTCGCAGACTTTATGCGCCTTGCCATCCTTGCCGACAAGTCTGATAATCAGACGGATGAAGACCTACCGCCCCTCGCGCGCGCCCTGCCCTGTCGCCCGCGCCGCGCGCGTGCTCGGCGATCGCTGGGTGCTGCTGATCCTGCGCGATGCGTTTCTGGGGGCCGAGCGGTTCGAGGAATTCATCGACCGGCTCGGCATCAACCGTGCCGCGCTGACTTCACGCCTCGCAATGTTGCAGGAGGCGGGGCTGCTCCGCCGCGACCCGCCCGAGGGCAAGCGCGCGCGCTATGTCCTGACCGAAAAGGCGCGCGCGCTGGTGCCGCTCTATGCCGAAATGGCAGAATGGAGCGCAGGCCATCTCTATGCCGAGGGCGAAACCGCCCCGGTCTGGCCGCCGCGCGCCAGCTAGCCGCCGATGGCGATCAGTTCGACCTTGAACACCAGCGTCGCATTGCCCGGGATCGGCCCGCGCCCGACCGGGCCATAGGCAAGATCAGCGGGGATCGCGATCTCGATGGTCTCGCCCACGCCCATGTTGGGAATCGCGATCTGCCAACCGGGCACCAGCCGGTTGAGCGGGAATGTCGAGGGCTCGTAACGCGAATAGGAGCTGTCGAACACTTTCCCGTCGATCAGCTTGCCCTCGTAATGGACGGTGACGATGTCGGTCACCTTGGGCTTCTGCTCGGAGGCGAGATATTTGAGCCAGCGCCAGCGCAAGCCCCCCTCGGCGGTGTACCAGCCATCCTCGGCCTTGAGGTTGAGGAGGTAGAGCTGTTGCTGCGCATGCCATGCCGGGTTCTGGGCGTTGGCGTCGGGCGCCTTGTCCTGCGCGGCGGCAGGCGTGGCGGCAAGCAACAGGGCGCCCGCGAGCGCGGCGAAGGGGGTCGAGAAGTTTCGCATCACCAGTCGTATGCCTCGGGTCGCTGGCTCTCGTCCAGATCCTTGTAGCGGTCACGCAGGCGCGACTGGTGGCTGGTGAGATCCTGCCTGATGCCGCCGATGAAGACCTGCGTGGGCACCGCGCCTGCCTCGAGCGGGTCTTCGCTCCAGATCACGACATCGCCGAGCGCGCCGGGCTTCAGCACCCCCGCCTTGCCGCCCATCCCGCTGATCTCGGCCGGAACCGAACTGATCGCGGCGAAGGCCTGCCCCCAGCTCATCCCCGCCGCCCCGGGCATCCGGTTCAGCGCGACGAGATTGCCCGCCACCTGCTGCAAGCGGCGCGGGTTCTGCAAGCTCGCGGCGTTGATCGCGACCTTGACCCCGGCCCGCATCATCCGCCCGGCGTTGGACTGGGTCGCACCCAGCTGCTCGAAGGTCTCGGGCAGATCATTGAGGCCATTGGCGATCACCGGCACCTTGGCAGCGGCGATCTCGCCCGCGACCAGCCAGCCCTCGGTCGCGCCCACCAGCACCAGATCGAGCGCCGGGAACTCGGCCCTCAGCGCCAGCGCGGCGCGGCGCGGATGTCGGAGGCGCGCTCGGCTGCGACATAGAGCTTTTGCTTGCCCGTCACCACGGGCACCAGCGCTTCGGCATCGAAGCGGCTGAGCAGGACCTCGTCGTCCTTGGTGATCTCGGTCGTCTGGGGCGTGCCGGTCTTGCCCGCCAGCGCCTGCGCCTCGCGCAAGCTGGCGCGCAGCAGCATGTGCGCCGCCGGACGGCTGCCGCCTGCCAGACGCGCGCCGTTCTCGCTCAGGTCGACCATCTGGAACGCACGCGCCTGCATCACCGGGGTCGCGTCGCCATCAAGATCGATGATCGCGCCCTGGCCTGCAAAGATCGAGCCGGTCGGCACGGTCGTGGTGGCCGCGCGGGTGATCCCGGCGGCGCGGTGGACGAGGATGTGCTGCGAGACCGGATTGATGCCCGTTGCCGCATCGAGCGCGGCGCTGAAGGGCGAGGCGGCCGCGCGCGAATCCTCGGTCTCCGCCACCGCGCCGACGTCCGAAAGGCCGAGCGTGGTGACGGTCGCGAAGATGCCGGGGGTGACATAAGCGCCCTTGGCGTCAACCCCCGCGCCGCCTGACGTGCCGCCCGCAGGCGCTCCCGCTGCGGGGCCGGCATAGACGACCTTGCCGCCCTGAACGACCACGGTGCCGCCCTCGATCGGCTCGCTGCCGTCACCGATGACGACGCGGGCGTTGGTGATGGTCACGTCCTGCGCCATGGCAGGCGCGGCGCAAAGAGCCAGAGCGCTGGCCGCAGCTGAGAAGAGACGCTTCACTTCACATCTCCTTCACCGGGCTGGCCGAGCTCGAAATCGCTGACGGGCCTTGTCTTGGGATTGAGCGC
>PNKW01000096.1 GCA_013822695.1 Erythrobacter sp.
GGCAAAGACTGGTCGTCTACCTTGAGCAACGGGATGCCGGTTTGTGGCGCAAGGGCTGGATGCACCTCGAGGAAGCTGCGCAGCGAGACTACCGCGTGCGCGTGCCATCGGCCCAGCAACGCTAAGCCGGCCCGCGCTACCCCGCTCGCACCGTCCGCAAGAACCCGCGCACCTGATCGCCCAGATGGGAGGCTTGCGCCTCGAGCTCGTTGGCGCTCAGCAGCACCTGCGAAGCCGCCGCGCCGGTGGAGAGCGACAGCTGGCGCACGTCCTCGATATGCGCAGAAACCTTCTCGGTCCCCCGCGCGGCAAGGTCGATGCTCTGCGCAAGGTCGCGGCCTGCCACGGATTGCTGGTCGACCGCGGTGGCGATCGAGACGGCGGTGCTCTCCAGTTCCTGGACCTGCCCCGCAATCGCCCGCAGCGCCTTGACGCTCGCGCCGGTGGTGGATTGCATCGCGCGGATCTGGTCGGCGACCTTTTCGGTGGCGCGGCTGGTCTGCATCGCGAGTTCCTTGACCTCGCTCGCCACCACCGCGAAGCCGCGGCCCGCCTCGCCGCCGCGCGCGGCTTCGATGCTCGCGTTCAAGGCCAGCAGATTGGTGCGCTGGGCGATGGTCTGGATCAGTTCGACGATCTGGCCGACTTCCTCGGCCGAGGCCGCCAGCGCTGAGATCGTCTCGTCCGCCTCGCCGGTGGCAACCGTTGCCAACCGCGCCAATTCGCTGGAAGACGCCGCCTGACGGCTGATCTCGCTGATCGAAAGCGCGAATTCGTCGCTCGCGGCGGCGGCGGCGGTGGCGCCGGCGTTGGCCTCTTCCATCGAGGATGCGACCTCGCCGGTGCGGCGGCTGGCTTCCTCGGCGCTCTGGGCCATGCGGGTGGCGGTGGTGTGGAGCTGGCTCGAGGCGGCGGCCACCCCGCTCACCACGTCGCCGACGGTGCGTTCGAACTGGCGGGCGACATCGTCGAGCAGCGCAGCGCGCTTGGCCTCGGCCTCAAGCCGCTCGCGCTCGCGCTCCTGCTGCAATTGCAATTCCTGCTCGGCGCGTTCGGCCTTTTCGCGGGCGCGGTCTTCCATCCACTTGTTGGCGCGCTTGAACAGGTCGAGCGCGCGGACCATCTGTCCGATCTCGTCCTGACGCTCGGCACCCTCGATGGTGAAGTGCCGGTCCCCCGAGGCAAGCTGGTTCATGCCCTTCGCGATCTCGACGACCTTGCGCGAGAAGTCGCGGCTGAGATAGGCGAGCCCCAGCAGCAGCACGCTGCCGCCCAGCGCCGCCAACGCAGCGATGATCATGATCATGTTGAAGAAATATGCGATGCCGGTGGCTTCCTGTTCGTCGCCGCGCGCGGCGATGTCGGCGGCGAGCCAGCCGGTCGCGGCCATCACGGCGGTTGCTTGCCCCGCGACCTCGGTCACCAGCGCATCGGCATCCGCGCCGCCACGGGCCTTGTCGGCGGCGCTGTCATAGGCGCTCTCCAGCCGTGCGATTTCCTCGCGCACGGCCTTGACGCGGGGGCTGAGTTCGGGGGAATCCTGATCGACCGCAGCCTCGATCGCGGTGATCTGGGTCATCACCGCGCTTTCCGCGGCGCGCTGGGCGTCGCGCGGGGCGTTGGAGGGATCGTAGAGCGCGCGCACCGAATGGTAGCGCAGGTCGCCCGCCGCCATCTGCAACTGCCCGGCCGCCACAAGGGTCTCCTGCACGCGGGCCGAGGCATTGTAGCGGTTCCACAGCTCGCCAAGCCCGAGGCCGAGCACCAGCACCAGCAGCACGCCGGCACCGAGGAAGGTGCCGAACACGGCATTGATCTTGCGCGCAAGGCTGAGGTTGCGGAACCATGCGAGGCGTTCGAGCAGCGAGACACGGGCGGGCACTGGGGCGGGCGCTGGGGCAGGCGCGGCGGTGCTTTCTGCTTCGTCCTCGGCGAAGTCGCTTCTGAGTTCGCGCACGAATTCGGGAACCGCCAGTTCCTCGCGTTGCTCCTGCCAGCTCATCATGTTCATGCCGCTCGTCCCCCGAAGGTCGTTTGTCGGCATTGATGAACGAAAATACTTTATGAAGGGTTGATCCCGGAAAACCGCTTAGGGGGAAAACCCCTCAGCCCGCGCGCACCCGCGACAGAAAGCTCTGCACCTGCGTGCGCAGCGTGGCGGCCTGGGATTCCAGACTGGTGGCGCTCGACAGCACCTGCGATGCGGCGGCTCCGGTCGAGAGCGAAAGCTCGCGCACGGTGTCGACGTGGGCGGCAACCTTCTCGGTTCCGCGAGCCGCGAGATCGATCGAGCGCGCAAGATCGTGCCCTGCAACCGATTGCTGGTCGACCGCGCTGGCGATCGAGACCGCGGTGGTCTCGAGGCTTCCGATCTGCGCGGCAATGTCGCGCAGCGCGCTGACGCTGGCGCCGGTGGTCGATTGCATTGCGCGGATCTGCTCGGCGACCTTCTCGGTCGCGCGGCTGGTCTGACTGGCGAGTTCCTTGACCTCGCTGGCCACCACCGCAAAGCCGCGCCCGGCCTCGCCGCCGCGGGCGGCCTCGATGCTGGCGTTGAGGGCGAGCAGATTGGTGCGCTGGGCGATGGTCTGGATCAGTTCGACGATCTGGCCGACTTCCTGCGCGGACGCTGCCAGCGCACCGATAGTGCTGTCGGCCTTGCGTGCCGAGGCGCTGGCTTCGCGCGCGAGCTCGGCAGAGGAGGCGGCCTGACGGCTGATCTCGCCGATCGACATGGCGAATTCGTCGCTGGCGGCGGCAGCGGCGGAGGCACCGAGATTGGCTTCCTGCATCGCGCTCGCGGCCTCGCCAGTGCGGCTGCTTGCGTCCTCGGCAGTGGTCGCCATCAGCGCCGCGGTCGATTGCAGCTGGCTGGAGGCGGCAACGACCCCTGTGACGACTTCGCCCACGGTGCGTTCGAACTGGTCAGCGATCCCGGCGATCATGCGCTCGCGCTCGCGCCGCGCTTCCTCGGCGATGACCTGCTGGCGGGCGTGTTCGTCAAGCTCGGCCTTGGCGCGGGTCTCGCGTTCGCGGCTGAGCTTTTCGAGCCTGAGGCCTGCGCGGTGGAAGATCTCGGTGGCGCGCGCCATCTCGCCGATTTCGTCGCCGCGGTCCTTGCCGCTGATCGCGACATCGCGCGTGCCGGCGGCGATCGCGGTCATCTGCCGCGCCATCGCCTTGAGCGTGGCCCCGACGGTGCGGTTGAAATAGCGCTGCGCGAAAACTGTGACGAGCGTCAGGATCGTGGCGAGTCCGATCCACATCACCATCAGGCGCGAAATCAGCGCCGCGCCGTCATCGGCCATCGCGGCCGCTTCGGTCCCGAGCGCTGCGGTCAGGCCCTCGGCGGCTTCGAGCACTGCGGTGCTGGTGGCGGTGATCTCGGCGGCCTGGCGCTGGCGCATGGCATTGTCGGCGGCGCTGGGGGCATAGGCGGTGACCTGGCGGCCGAGATCCTCGATCCCGGCGCGGATCAGCGCGAGCTGACCCTGCTCGACCATGCCCGCATCGCGCCCGCGTTCGGTGAGCGCGGCGGCGCTCGCGGCGGCGCGGTCGAGCGCCTCGCGGGCGGTGCGGGCGCGGGCGGTGTCGCCGTCGGCGACCAGCAGTTCGGCGTGGCGCTGGCCCTCGCTCAGCTGCACCAGCAGGCGTTCGGCCTTGAGCGCGGCATCGTGGGTGGTGCGGATGTGTTCGGCGCGCTGGCCGAGCTCGACATAGCCCGCCACCACGAACAACCCCGCCAGCAGCGCCAAGGCGAGGTTCACGCTGAAGAACAGCGTGATCTTGCCGCCGATCGAAAGCTGCGCGAACCAGCGCTGCCAGTGGTAGAACCGGGAGCCGGGTGCCGCGCTCGCCGCAGGCTCCTGCCCTGCGGTTTCGGCGTCGAGATTGAGGGCGATGTCCTGAAGCACGCTCATGCGGCCATTCCGTCCTTGGTGTGGGCGTTCTGTTCGGCGATCAGCCGGTCGATATCGGCGGCGGGCACGGCGCGGTGGTAGAGCCAGCCCTGGATCTGGTCCGCCCCGGCAAGGCGCACGAGTTCGGCCTGTTCCTCGGTCTCCACGCCCTCGGCGGTCACGCCCATGTCGAGCGCGCGGGCGAGCGCGATGGAAGAGATCATCATCGCGCGGCTGCCATCGTCGACGCCCGCCAGTTCGACCAGGCTGCGGTCGAGCTTCAGCTTCTCGAAGCGGAAGCGGCGCAGGAAGCCGATCGAGGCATAGCCGGTGCCGAAATCGTCGAGCACGATGCGCACCCCGAAGCTGCGGATCACGTCCAGCGTGCGCTCGGCGACCACGGGGTCGAGCACGAGGCAGGTCTCGGTGACTTCGAGTTCGAGCCGGTGCGGCGGGAAGCCGGTTTCCTCCAGCACCTCGCCCAGCTTGATCGGGAATTCGGCGTTGCGCAGCTGGGCGGCGGAGATGTTGACCGACAGGGTAATGTCGCCCCAGCGACCCGCATCGCACACCGCCTGGCGCAGAACCCACACGCCGAGCGGGTTGATCAGCCCTGATTCCTCGGCGACCGGGATGAAGATGTTGGGGGTGAGCGGGTCGCGATCCGGGCCGCGATTCCAGCGCAGCAGCGCCTCGACCGCGACGATGCGCTTGTCATTGGCATCGACCAGCGGCTGATAGGCGAGGCTGAATTCGCCCGCGGCGATCCCGGCGCGGATCTCGTCCTCGATCTCGCGCACCCGCTCGCGGCGGCGGTCGAAGCTTTCGTTGAACCAGGTGCAGCGCATCTTGCCGCCGCGCTTGGACATGTCCATCGCCACGTCGGCGCGGCGCAGCATTTCCGAAGACGGGATGCGCAGGTCGGCGGTCGAGCGCGCCAGACCGATGCTTGCCCCCACCGCGATCTGCCGATCGCACAGCGTCAGCGGCGTCCCGAGCTTTTCGAGCAGCGCGCGGCAGATCCCTTCAAGGATGGTGCCCGCGACCTTGCCCCCCATCACCGCCGCGAATTCGTCCCCGCCGAGGCGATAGCAGCGCGCTTCCTTGCCGCACACCTCGTGCAGCACCTCGCCGCACAGCTCGATCAGCTGGTCGCCCACGCCATGGCCATAATGGTCATTGACCTGCTTGAAGCTGTCGAGATCGATCATCGCCAGCGCCACTTCCTCGTCCCCGCGCGACAGGAACCGGACGTCCTCGTGCAGCGCGTGGCGGTTGGGCAGGCCGGTCAGGGGATCGATGTGGGCGCGCTGTTCGAGCCCGCGAATCGTGGCAATGCCGCTGCGACCGAGGTAGAACAGCGTGGCGGCGTAGATCAGGATCGCGGTGATCAGCTGCGGCGCGTGCGACATCACCGCCCAGCGCCCAGTCAGCCCGATGGCAAAGCCGAGGCCCCCCGTCAGCACACTTGCCACCAGAATCGGGATGAGCACCAGCCCGGTCGGGGAGAGATGCATGGGGTGCTTGGCGGTAAGCAAGGACAGGATTCCCGAAAAGCGCGCCAACCTTCGCGCGGTTACAGGATCGTCCTAAACAGGAGCGGCTAAGGAAGGGTAAAGCAAAGTACCGCAGCGCACCAAAAACGCATGATCTTAAGCGATTTTGCGGATCGCGGAGATCGGGTGCGCGGCGAGTTCGAAGAAACTTGCGCGGCGCTGGGTGGGCACAAAGCGATCGGTCTGCCCCACCACGGTCTCGCCTGCGCCGAGCATCAGGAAGCCATCGGGCATGACCGCGCGCGACAGGCGCTCGAAGGCGTCGTGCCGGACCTGACGGTCGAAATAGAGCAGCACGTTGCGGCACAGCACCAGATCGAAGGGCAGGCGCGAAGGGTGCGGCGCGGTGAGAAGGTTGCCTTGCGCAAAGCGCACCATCTGGCGCACCTCGTCGCGCAGCCGCCAGCCGCTCGGGCTCTCGTCGAAATGGCGCAGCATCTGGGCAACGCCGAGGCCGCGCTGCACTTCGAACTGGCTGTAGATGCCGCCGCGCGCGGTGAGAATCGCCCGGTGCGAGACATCGGTGCCGATGATGTCGATCGTCCAGCCCTGCCACCGCTCGGCCTGCTCGGCGAACAGCATGGCGAGCGAATAGACCTCCTGCCCCGTCGAGCAGCCCGCCGACCAGATCGACAGGCGGCGGACATCGCGGCGGCGCTCGGCAAGCTCGGGCAGGATTTCGCCGGGAAGCTGGTCGAAGGTCGGCTTGTCGCGGAAGAAATAGGTCTCGTTGTTGAGCAGCGCCTCAACCACGTCCTGCGCCAGATCGCCCGAATCCGGGTCGGCGAGCAGGCAGACGAGCTGGTCGACATTGGAAATGCCATGCTGGCGGAAAATCCCCGCGAGCGCCGAATTGACGCGCCAGCGGCGGCTTTCTGTCAGGTGCTGACCGGTGCGCGCTTCGAGCAGATCGGCGATGATCTGGTGGGAGGCTTCGCTCGCTTCCATCGCCGCGCTACCTGCGCGCTGCGGCGGGGACGGGGGTGGAGGCGGGGGGCGGGGCGTGCGCAGGCGCGGCGGCCAGCGCCATCACCGCATCGCCGATCCGGTCGGGCGTGGCGACGAGGCTTGCGAGGCCTGCGCGCGACACGGCGCCGGGCATGCCCCACACCGCGCTGCTATCGGCGTCCTGCGCATAGATCGTGCCGCCCGCATCGACGAGGGCCTTTGCGCCGAGCACCCCGTCGCGGCCCATGCCCGACAGGATCACGCCCAGCGCGCGGCCCTCGCAGGCCTCGGCCAGGCTCGCCAGCATCGGATCGACCGAGGGCAGGCAGCCGCTTGGCTGAGGCTCGGTGCTGATCCGGGTCATCAGCCCGCCCGAGCCCTTGCGCTTGATCACGATATGGCCGTTGCCGGGAGCGATCACGATCCTGCCCGGGGTGAGCAGCAGGCCATCGGCTGCGATATCGGCGGAGCGCCCGCAGGCGGCTTCGATCTGGCGCGCGAAGACCGGCATGAAACTGGCGGGCAGGTGCTGGGTGATGATCAGGGGCACGTCGAAATCGGGCGCCAGCCGCCGCAGCATCAGGCCCAGCGCATGGATGCCGCCGGTCGAGGCGCCGATCGCGATCACCTCCGGACGGCGGATGCGGCGAACGGGGCCGGGGCGCACGAAAGAAGGTGCGGCCGCAGGGGCTTCGGGCGCGGACGGCGCCTCGTTTTCGGCGGGCGTGGTGGCGGCGCGCGATCCCAGCGCGCGGACCTTGCCGAGCAGCGCGGCGCGATAATCCTCTGTGAACCCGCCCGGACGCGGCTTCAGCAGCGTGTCGGCAGCCCCCATCTGGAGCGCGGACAGGGTGTGTTCGGCGCCGTCGACCGTGAGCGAGGACACCACCAGCACCTGCGGCCGGCCGGGGGTGGCGAGGATCGCGGGCAGCGCGCCCAATCCGCCGATCCCGGGCATCTCGAGATCGAGCAGCACCACATCGGCAGGGGTAACGGCCAGCTGGGCAATGGCGCGCTCGGCGCTGGAGGCGGTGCCGGCGATCACCAGCGCGGGATCGCTTTCGACCATGCGCTTGAAGATCGTGCGCACAGTCAGCGAATCGTCGACGATCATCACCCGGATCGCGCCCGGTTCGGATGCCGCGTCGGATGCGGGGCGGGGCGCGCCCGTCGCGTCAGCTTCGTGCGGCGGCAAGGAGGCAGGCCGGCTCACGCAAACCCGACAAGCTGCAACTTGATCTGCAACGTCTCGTGATCGAAGGGCTTCATCACATATTCGTCCGCCCCGGCCTGGATCGCCTGGCGGATGTGGGCGACGTCGTTCTCGGTGGTGCAGAACACCACCTTGGGCTTGTCGCCGCCGGGGCGCTGGCGCAGCGCGACGAGGAATTCGATCCCCGTCATCACCGGCATGTTCCAGTCGAGCAGCACCACATCGGGCATCGCCGCATCACAGGAGTCCAATGCCAGCTTGCCGTTCTCGGCTTCCTCTACGGCGAATCCGAGCGTTTCGAGGATATGCCTCGAAACCTTGCGGATGACGCGGGAATCATCGACGATGAGGCACGTTTTCATGGGGCGATCCTGCGGTTGCATCCGGCAACCTATGGTGGATTTGGTAAGGATTGGATTAAACTGCGGCCTCGATTTCGGTCCGATGCGCTTCGGGCCCGGCCAGCAGAGCGGGCAGATCGATCAGCAGCGCGGGGCCGGCCATGGTTTCGATCATGCCCAGCGCGATGCGTGACCATTCCGCGCCGAAGCCGCCGGGCACCTGCCCGGCCTCGCCCGCGGCGGTGGTGATGTCCTCGATCCCGTCGACCAGCAGCGCATAGGAATGGCCACCTTCGCTCACCACGGCGGCGCGGTGGTCGGTGGGCCAGTCGCCCGCCAGTCCCAGCGCGCGGCGGCAGTCGATCACGGTCAGCGCCTGGCTGCGCAGCGCGGTGATCCCGGCGATCCATGATGGCGCGCGCGGAATCGGGGTGACTGCGCCGGTCTCGATGACGGAGCGAACGTCCAAGGCCGACAGGGCGCAGCGGCGGCCCGCGATCTGGAGAATGACGAGCAGCTTTTCGGTCATGCAGCCTCTCCGGCAGGGGCACGCGCGGCGGTGTCGGCTGCCGCCGCGGCGAGTGCGGCGAGCAGGCCCTCGCGGTCGTAGCGGTAGATGGTCTCGGCACCCGCGGGCGCATCGGGCTGGTCGCGCAGGCGGATGACGCGTGACGGCAGCGGGCGACCGAGCGTCTCGGCAACTTCGTAGACGTCCTCGAACAGGATCCCGATCGCAGCCTCGCCGGCCTCGGCGGGATCGACGATGTCGTAGCCCGCGCTCGCGACCAGCGGGGCGAGGATCGTGCGCGCCCATTCGCCATCGGGCAGCGTGCAGCGCGGGCGCTCGGCGGCCTGCGGCGCTTCGCCGTGGCGGGCGAACAGCGCGTGCGCGTCGATCAGGGTGACGGGCGTGCCGCCGATCAGCGTCATCGCTTCGGCGAGCGGGTCCTCGGGGACGGGGGCGAGGGCCTCGGCGAGCTCGACCGCATCCTCGACCTCGCGCACCGCATAGAGCAGCTCGCAGGCGCCGTCCGACAGACGCAGCAGGCGAACGCGGGTCTGGGTGAGCGGGGTGTCGGGCAGGCCGATGAGGGGCAGGATCAGCCCGTCGATGACAACGCGCGGGCGCGCGGCCGAACGGTCGATCGCGGCGACCGGGGCGGTTTCGATGCGCTGAACGAGCTCGAGCCGCACTGCCGAGCGCCGTCCGGCAAAGTCGGTGAACAGCATCGCGCGGGCCGCCGCGTCGGCGACCTCCGCGGCTTCATCGGCGAGCGGGCCGAGCACGCGGGTGCGGGTGTCGGAGACCAGATGATGCCGAGCGGCGATATTGGCGACGTCGAGCAGCAGCACCGGAGTGCCGTCGTCGAGCAGGGTCGATCCGGCGTAGAGCCCCGACTTCATCACCGCAGGCGCAAGCGGCTTGACCACCAGATCGCCGTGATTGTGGATTCCCTCGACCGCGAGCGCGAACAGGTCGCCGCTGGCAAGGCGGAGCATCACCAGCGTCGGCTCCTTGGCCGCTTCGTCGTCCGCCAGCCCGAGCACCTCGCCCAGCATCAGGCAGGGGACGCGGGAGCCCCGGAAGGTGACCAGCGCGGTCTCGCCCAGCC
>PNKW01000097.1 GCA_013822695.1 Erythrobacter sp.
GAGGACCCCGAGACCTATGCGATGCTGCGCAAGGGCGATTCGCTCGGCGTGTTCCAGGTCGAGAGCCGGGCGCAGATGAACATGCTGCCGCGCCTGCGCCCGCGCGAGTTCTACGATCTCGTCATCCAGGTCGCGATCGTGCGCCCCGGGCCGATCCAGGGCGACATGGTCCACCCCTACCTCAAACGCCGGCGCGGGGCGGAGCCCGTCCAGATCCCCGCGCCCGCGCCCGAGCACGGCCCCCCCGACGAGCTGACCAGTATCCTCGGGCGCACGCTGGGCGTGCCGATCTTTCAGGAACAGGCGATGAAGATCGCGCTCGATGCGGCGAAATTCTCCAGCCTCGAAGCCAACCGCTTGCGCAAGGCGATGGCGACCTTCCGCAGCCGCGGGATGGTCGACGAGCTTCAGGACATGATGGTCGAACGCATGGTCGCGCGCGGCTACGACCGCGACTTCGCGCAGCGCTGCTTCAACCAGATCCGGGGCTTCGGCGAATATGGCTTCCCCGAAAGCCACGCGGCCAGTTTCGCGCAGCTCGTTTACGTGTCGAGCTGGCTCAAGTGCCACTACCCCGCCGCCTTCGCCGCCGCGCTGCTCAATTCGCAGCCGATGGGTTTCTACGCGCCCGCGCAGATCGTGCGCGATGCGGCCGAACATGGGGTGCGGGTGCTGCCGGTCGATGTGAACGCGAGCGGGTGGGACTGCACCTTGGAGCCGCTGGAAGAAGAAGAGGTTTCGCGCAGAGACCGCAGAGGAGCAGAGACCGCAGAGAAGATTACGCGGCAAAGCTGCGGATCTGTTTCACGCAAAGACGCGAAGATGTCGCGCGAAGCCGAGGCGGGGTGCTCCCTCTTCGCGTCTCCGCGTGAAATGGAGGTAGGCCGCTGGCGCGGCGGGTGCGACATCTCTGCGGTCTCTGCTCCTCTGCGGTCTCTGCGTGAAACCAAACCGGACCGCGCCCACGCCCTGCGTCTCGGCCTGCGCCAGATCGATGGCCTGCCCGAACATGTCGCCGCCGCGCTGGTGAGTGCGCGCGAGGCCGGGGGGCGCTTCCGCGACATCGCCGATCTGCGCGCGCGGGGCGGGCTCTCGCCGGCGCATATCGAGCGGCTTGCCAGCGCTGATGCCTTCACCTCGCTGGGCCTCACCCGCAGGCAGGCGCTGTGGGATGCGAGGAGCCTGATCGCCGCGCCCGATCTCCCGCTGTTCCGCGCCGCCGGGGTGCGCGAGGAGGGGGCGGAGCGGGCGGGGATCGCCTTGCCCGCCATGCCGCTGTCCGAGGAGGTGGTGGCCGATTACCAGACCACCCGCCTCAGCCTGAAGGCGCACCCCATGGCCTTCCTGCGCGCCGACCTTGCCGCGCGCGGCTTCGTGCGCGCGGCTGACCTGCGGGCCCGCAAGTTCCGCAGCATGGTGCAGGTTGCGGGCGTGGTGCTGATCCGCCAGCGGCCCGGCAGCGCCAAGGGGGTGACCTTCATCACGCTCGAGGATGAGACCGGGGTGATCAACCTCGTGGTCTGGCCCGACTTGAAGGAGAAGCAGCGCAAGGTGGTGATGGGCGCGCGGCTGATGGAGGTGCGCGGGCGGGTCGAGTATGATGACGAGGTGATCCATGTGATCACCCATCACATGACCGACGCGACGCACCGGCTGCACGCGCTGTCCGACGATCTGCTCGATGCCCCGCTCGCCCGCGCGGACGAGGTCAACAAGCCGATGCCCGAGCGCGGGCCCCGTCCGCGCGACATGATCGACGAGCTTGCGCCGCAGCCCAACGTGACCGGGCACCCGCGCGACCACAGAATCCTGCCCAAGTCGCGGGATTTCCATTAGGATCGCTGCAATGCCTCGCAAAAAGTCCAAAGCTCGCCGCCGCGCCGCCCGTATCGCGATGACCATGCTGCTGCTTGCGGTGCTGGCCATCGCCGGGTGGCAGTGGCTGCTCGGCCATCCCGAGCACAACCCATGGGCGCCGCTGAGCCTGAACGACCCTCCGGGGTGGGCGACGCGCGCGAAGCTTGCCCGGCTGAAGGGGGATGTGGCCGAATGCCGCGCGGTGCTCGAACGCAGCGATGTCGCCTTCAGCGCGCTCGCCCCGACCGGCGCGGGCCCCTGCGCGCGCCCTGACCGCACCCGGCTCGGCGGCTACCCGCTCGCCCCCGACACGCCGCCCGTCACCTGCCCCGTCGCCGCCGCGCTCGAAATCTGGCGCCGCGACAGCGTCACTCCCGCGGCGCGCGAAATTCTGGGAAGCGACCTCAAGCGAATCGAACACCTTGGCGCCTTCTCCTGCCGCCGGATGTATGGCAGCAGCGATGCTCCCTGGAGCGAGCACGCCACCGCCAATGCGATCGACATTGCCGCCTTCGTGCTCGAAGACGGCCGCCGGATCAGCGTGCTGAAGGACTGGGATGGCGATGGCCCCAAGGCCCGCTTCCTGCGCGCGGTGCGTGCAGGCGCCTGCGACAGCTTCGCCACTGTGCTCTCGCCCGATTACAACGCGGCCCATGCGGACCACTTTCACCTCGATCAGGACGATCGTTGGACGGGGGTGTGCCGCTAGTAAGCCTAGACCGCTTCGAGCGCGTAGCCGGCCGAGCGCACAGTGCGGATCGGGTCTTTCGTGCCGTCCACCGTGATCGCCTTGCGCAGGCGGCGGATGTGGACGTCGACCGTGCGCAGTTCGATGTCCGAGCCGGTGCCCCACACGCCATCGAGCAGCTGGCCGCGGCTGAACACGCGGCCCGGGCTCTCCATGAAGAACTTCAGCAGGCGGTATTCGGTCGGCCCCAGCTGGAGCGCGCGGCCCCGGCGCTGCACCTTGTGCGCGACCGGATCGAGCTTGAGGTCGCCAACCTCGATAGTCTCGCCGGCGAGCGCGGGACGGATGCGGCGCATCACCGCGGCGACACGGGCCAGCAGCTCGCGCGGGGAAAAGGGCTTGGTGAGGTAATCATCCGCGCCGGTTTCAAGGCCCCGGACACGGTCGTCCTCGGCCTCGCGCGCGGTGAGCATGATGATGGGGACGTGCGCGGTTTCCTTGTCGCGGCGCAGGCGGCGGCACACTTCGATCCCGCTCGTCCCTTCGATCATCCAGTCGAGGATGATGAGATCGGGCGTCTCCTCGGCGGCGAGCACCAGTGCTTCGTCACCGTCACCGGTGCAGCGCACGGCATAGCCTTCGTTCTGGAACCGATATTCGAGCAGTTCGGACAGTGCCGGATCGTCTTCGACCAGCAGAAGTTTGGCAGCGGACATGCGGCGAATGCCTCCTTGCGCTTCCCCAATCGAGCGCCTCGGCAACCCTATGTGTCACTTGCGCGACAGTTTGATGAAACCGCCCATGGCAAGTTTTCAACAACAGGATGACAGCGGCAGGCGTCGGCTCAGCGGTCGCCTTCGGGCGGATAGGTGCCGGTCGCGGCGAAGTGAACCATCTCGGCGACGTTGGTCGCATGGTCGCCGATGCGTTCGATGTTGCGGGCCACGAACAGAAGCTGTGCCGCGCTCGAGATGGTCGAAGGGTTTTCGACCATGTAGCTGACAAGGTTGCGGAAGATCGAGTTGTAGAAGCCATCGACCTTGGCGTCGGTGGCGATCACCTCGCGCGCCAGGTCAGGATCGCGCGCGGCGTAGGCGGTGAGCACGTCGTGGACCATCTCGCCCGCCAGCTCGCCCATGGTGGGCAGCAGGGTGAGCGGTTCGAACCGGGCGCGGCCCTCGATCATGCCGGTGCGCTTGGCGATGTTCTTGGAATAGTCGCCAATCCGCTCGAGCACGCCGCCGATCTTGAGCGCCGCGATCACTTCGCGCAGGTCGTCGGCCATTGGCGCGCGCAAGGCGATGATCCGCACCGCGAGCTTGTCGACCTCGATTTCCAGCGCATCGATCCGCTTGTCGCGTGCGATGACCTGCTCGGCCAGCGCCTCGTCGCCGCGCACCAGCGCGTCGAGCGATTCCGCGATGGCCACTTCGGCCAGGCCGCCCATCTCCGCGATCAACCCGCGCAGGCGGGTGATGTCCTCATCGAAGGCCTTGACCGTGTGCTCTGCCATCAACCGTACCTTCCGGTGATATAATCCTTGGTACGTTCCTCGATCGGATTGGTGAAGATTTCCGAGGTCGGGCCGTATTCGACCATCTTGCCGAGGTGGAAGAAGGCAGTGCGCTGGCTGACGCGCGCGGCCTGTTGCATCGAGTGGGTGACGATAACGATCGCGTAGCGACCCGACAGTTCGTCGATCAGCTCTTCGATCTTCGCGGTGGCGATGGGGTCGAGCGCCGAGGCCGGCTCGTCCATCAGAATCACCTCGGGATCGACCGCAATCGCGCGCGCGATGCACAGGCGCTGCTGCTGGCCGCCCGAGAGCGCGGTGCCCGAATCGTCGAGCCGGTCCTTGACCTCGTCCCACAGCCCCGCACGGGTCAGCGAGCGTTCGACGATCACGTCGAGATCGGCCTTCTTGTCCGCGAGGCCGTGGATCTTGGGGCCGTAGGCGATGTTCTCGTAGATCGACTTGGGGAAAGGGTTGGGCTTCTGGAACACCATGCCGACGCGGGCGCGCAGCTGGACGACGTCCATGCGGCTGCCATGGATGTCCTCGCCGTCAAGCTCGATCAGCCCGGTCACCTTGGCTGCGCCGATGGTGTCGTTCATGCGGTTGAAGCACCGCAGGAAGGTCGACTTGCCGCAGCCCGAGGGGCCGATGAAGGCGGTGACGTAATTGGGCGAGATGTCGATCGACACCTCGTCGATCGCCTTTTTCTCGCCGTAGAAGACACAGACATCGCGCGCGCGGATCTTGGCGCCTTCGTCAGCCATATTGGGATGGATCACAGTCACCAGCGTTTCTCGAACTTGTTGCGGAGGTAGATGGCAAGGCCATTCATGGCGAGGAGGAACGCCAGCAGCACGATGATAGCCGCGCTGGTGCGTTCGACAAAGCCGCGATCGATCTCGTCCGACCACAGGAAGATCTGCATCGGCAGGACGGTGGCAGGCGAGGTGAAGCCTTCGGGCGGGGTGGCAACGAAGATGCGCATGCCGATCAGCAGCAGCGGCGCGGTCTCGCCCAGCGCGCGGGCCATGCCGATGATGGTGCCAGTGAGCATGCCGGGCAGGGCGAGCGGCAGAACGTGGTGGAACACCACCTGCACCGGCGAGGCCCCGATCGCGAGCGCGCCGTCACGGATTGAGGGCGGCACTGCCTTGATCGCGTTGCGCCCGGAAATGACGATGACGGGCATGGTCATCAGCGCCAGTGTCATCCCCCCGATGATCGGGGCCGAGCGCAGGCCCGGGAAGGCGGTGAGGAACAGCGACAGGCCGAGCAGGCCGAAAATGATCGATGGCACTGCGGCAAGGTTGCTGATCGAGACCTCGATGATGTCGGTCCAGCGCCCGCGCGGCGCATATTCCTCGAGGTAGAGCGCCGAGAGCACCCCGATCGGGAAGGCCAGCACCAGCGTCACCAGCATGGTCAGCATCGAGCCCTTGAGCGCCCCCCAGATGCCAACCGATTGCGGGGTGGTCGCGTCCGAGCGGACGAGAAAGCCCCAATCCCAGTTGCGCGCCAGTTTGCCCTCTGCGGCGAGCTTGGTTGCGAGCGCCTGCAATTCGGGCGCGCCTTCGCCCCGGAGCGCCGCGCCGAGCGCCGAGGTGGTGGGCAGGGTCAAGGTCTCGCTGCGGGTGATCAGCGTGGGGTCTTCGGCAAGGGCGGCGACGACATCGCGCCAGGCGTCAGGCGCGATTTGCTTTGCGGCCTCGGCTCCGAGCTGCTGTTCGGCGAACAGCGTCACGATCTGTGGCAGGCCCTGCATCTCGAGCGTCTGTCCGGCGGTAGGCGCGGTGAGCGAGGTGGCGTCGCCGGTGATGCCGCTTTCGGGGAAGTTGATCGTCACCGCGAGTTCGGGGCGCTGGAAGCCGGCGATGCCATTCATCAGCATGTTGCCGAGCAGGAACACCAGCACCGCGACCGAAAAGGCCACCGCGCCAAAGCCGATCAGCCGGAAATTGCGTTCGGCGCGGTAGCGCTTGGCGAGACGCGCCTCGAAGGCGGCGGTACGGGTCGGGCCGAGGGCCTGCGCCTTGTCAGCGGCGGTGCCGTTGCTGCCCATGGGGATGCTGCTCATTCGTAGGCCTCCCGGAAACGCTTGACGACGCGCAGGGCGACGAAGTTGAGGGCGAGGGTGACCATGAACAGCACGAAGCCCAGCGCATAGGCGCTGAGCGTGGCGGGGTGGTCGGTGCTCTGTTCGCCGGTCAGCAGGTTGACGATCTGGACGGTGACGGTCGAGATCGGCTCCAACGGGTTGGCGGTGAGGTTGGCGGCCTGCGAGGCGGCCATCACGACGATCATCGTCTCGCCGATCGCGCGGCTGACCGCGAGCATGATCCCGGCAACGATCCCGGGGAGCGCGGCGGGGAACAGCACGCGCTGGATCGTCTCGGACTTGGTAGCGCCCATCGCGAGGCTCCCGTCACGCATCGCGCCGGGGACAGCGGCCATCGAATCGTCCGCCATCGAGGAGACGAAGGGGATGATCATCACCCCCATGACGATGCCTGCGGCCAGCGCGCTCTCGGTCGAGGCGTTGGTGGCGCCCAGCGCCACGGCGACGTTGCGGATCATCGGAGCGAGGGTGAGCGCGGCGAAATAGCCGTAGACCACCGTGGGCACGCCAGCGAGCAGTTCGAGCAGCGGCTTGATCCACGCGCGCACCCGCGGATCGGCATATTGGGTGAGGTAGATCGCGCTCATCAGGCCGAGCGGGATCGCCACCACCATCGCGATGACCGCGCCGATGAAGATCGTCCCCCAGAACAGCGGCACGGCGCCGTAGCGCGAGGGATCGACCGCATCGGGCGGTGCGAGGATATCGGGCCCCCATTTGAGGCCGAACAGGAAATCGATAGGAGAGACGATGCCGAAGAAGCGCACAGTCTCGAACACCAGGCTCGCAAAGATGCCGAGCGTGGTGAGGATCGCGACGAGCGAGGCGAGCAGCAGGATCGTCAGCACCGTCCGCTCGACCTTGGTGCGCGCACCGAATTGCGGCTTGAGGCGCAGGAAGGCGAGCGCTCCGCCTGCGAGCGCGATCAGCACGGTCACGATGATGCCGATGGTGTTGTAACGGGCAAAGGCATCGCGGAAGGGCGCGATCAGTGGCTCGGCCTCGGTGTTGAAGACACCCGGTGCCTGCCCCAATGCGACCGCGCGGGCCTCGCCGATGAAGGCATTACGCTCGAAGCCGAAGCCGGTCAGGCTCTGCGCCTCGGGCGTGGCGAGCACAGATTGCAGCACGAGATTGGGCGCGATCACCGACCAGGCGGCCACGAAGGCGAGCACCGGCAGCACCACCCACAGCGCGACATACCAGGCGTGGTAGATCGGGCGCGAGGCCGGGCGCATGGCGGCGTCGCCCGTCTGGAAGCTCCACGCCTTTGCACGGCCCGCCAGCCAGCCGAGCAGGCCGAGGCCAATAGCAATCAGGATCAGCGTGATCGGCGACATAACAGCCTTTGTTTTCCTGCCGGGAGTGCGCGTTGGTCAATCAGGCCGGGAGTTGCGCGGCGGGCCCGCGCCGCACCCCCCGGCCTCTACGCCATGGCGGCGCCATGTTGAAGAAATAAGACACGTCTATGACACTTGTTGCGATTGCTCGGTGAGGGGGCCCTCGGCTTCGCCTTCGGGAGCGGGCGTTTCGGCGGGGGATTCTGCTTCGGCAAGCGGGAGGCGCACCACCACGCGGGTGCCTTTGCCGAGCGCGCTGGTGATGTCGAGCCGCCCGCGGTGGCGTTCCACAATGTGCTTGACAATCGCAAGGCCGAGCCCGGTTCCCCCCGAGGCGCGGCTGCGGCCCGGATCGGTGCGGTAGAAGCGGCGCGTCAAGTGCGGGATGTGCTCTGGCGCGATGCCTTCGCCCTCGTCGGTCACCGCGATCCGCGCCAGTTCTCCCTGCGCAAGGTCGAGCGCCACCGTCACCGGCCGGTCGGCCGCGCCATATTTCAGCGCATTGTCGACCAGGTTGCGCACCACCTGTTCGAGCTGCTGGAGATCGCCCAGCACCACCGGTTCGGCGCCGAGCTGGAGTTCGAGGCGGTCGGCCCGGTGGGATCCAGCCGCATCGCGCGCGGCCCGCTCGACCAGCGAGGCAAGGTCGATGTGCGTGGTGGGCAGTTCGTGCTTTTCGGCCTCGACCCGGCTGAGGCTCATCAGATCGCCGACCAGCGCCTGCATCCGCTTCGCCTCGCGCTCGATGGTGCCGAGGAATTTTTTCGCGACCGGCGTCTCTATCGATCCGTCATCCTCCTGCAGGGTCTCGACATAGCCGATGATCGCGGCGAGCGGGGTGCGCAACTCGTGGCTGGCATTGGCGACGAAATCGGTATGCGCGCGGCTGATATCGGCTTCGGCGGTCTGATTGATGAATTCGAGCATCGCCAGCCGGTCGTCGATCTTCTGGCGGCTGATCTGCCAGATGTCCCCGCGCCGCACGAGCCCGCGCACGATCGCCTCGCTCTGTCGGTCCTCGCCGAGTAGCGAGATCGCCTCGGGCTGGCGCAGGGCTACGCGCGCGTCCTGGCCGACGACATGGGGCCCCAGCATCTTCCGCGCCGCGCGATTGACGAGCGCGATGGTGTTGCGCTCGGTGATGACGAGGGGAATCGAGGAATGCTCGATCAGGTCATTGATCGATTCGAGGGTGAGGCGGGGCTTTGTCTTGGTCTTGGGCGGCTCGGG
>PNKW01000098.1 GCA_013822695.1 Erythrobacter sp.
CAGCCAGAAGGGCAGCGTGAAGGGGTTGGTCACAAAGGTCACCAGCGCGGCGAGCGGCACGTTGGCGCGCGAGGGCAAGGCGAGGAAGGCCGCGAGGAAGATCTGGCCGATCGGGATGATGAAGGCGGCAAACAGCCCAAGCGCCACGCCGCGCGGCACCGAGCGGCGGGTGAAGCGCCACAGCTCGGGCGAGAGAAAGCGGTGCGCGATCGGGGCGAGATACTTGTTCTGCGCCATCTCCTCGCGCGTGGGCGTGTTCCTGCGGATCACGTCCATCGCCCAGGTCTTCGAGCGCAGCCCGAGGCCGGGCTTGGCAGGCGGCTGCACGCTCATGCGCCGAGACTTTCGGAGGCTGGAGGGATCGAGGGGACCGGCATGTCGTTCATATGGGTAGCACAGGGCGGGTGACCAGTGGGTGAACCTCGACCCCTCGTGAAATTTCCTAGCCGCGCTCGCGCATGAGGCGGGCCTTGTCGCGCTTCCAGTCGCGCTCCTTGGTGCTGGCGCGCTTGTCGTGGTTCTGCTTGCCCTTGGCGAGCGCGAGTTCGACCTTCGCGCGCCCGGTGCGGTTGAAGTAGATCGACAGCGGCACCAGCGTCATGCCCTTGCGCTCCACCGCGCCGACGAATTTCTCGATCTCGCGTTCGTGGAGCAGCAATTTGCGCGGGCGGCGCGGCTCGTGGTTGAGGCGGTTGCCGTGGCTGTATTCGGGCACGTTGGCGTTGATCAGCCAGACCTGCCCGTCCTTTACCTCGGCATAGCTTTCGGCAATGCTTGCCTCGCCCGCCCGCAGCGCCTTCACTTCGGTACCCTGCAAGGCGAGCCCGGCTTCGAAGGTGTCCTCGATATAGTAATCGAACCGCGCGCGGCGGTTCTCGGCGACGATCTTCACTTTGTCGAAGGTGACGGGTTTGGGACGAGCCATAAGGCCGGGCGATGTAGGCGTGCATCGCTCAAAAAGCGAGGCCCTTTGCGCTTCGCCGCGTCCCAAGCTAGCATCGGGGCGGGGCAACAGGGGGAACCGCGGGCCATGACTACGCCGCAGCCATTCATCATCGCCGGCACAAGCATCGCGCCGGGCAGCCAGGCCGATGTCGCCTTCCCGATCACCACCATGGCGACCGGCACCACATCCAGCCTCGCGCTGCGGGTGCTGCACGGCGCGAAGGCAGGCCCGGCGGTGTTCGTGAGCGCGGCGATCCACGGCGACGAGATCATCGGCACAGCCATCATCCAGCGCCTCGCGCAATCCCTCAACCCCGAGGCGCTGGCGGGCACGGTGCTGCTGGTGCCGGTCGCCAACATCTTCGGCTTCATCAGCCATTCGCGCTACCTGCCCGACCGGCGCGACCTCAACCGCTCCTTCCCGGGGAGCGCGGGGGGATCGCTCGCGGGGCAGCTGGCGCACATCTTCACCTGCGAGGTGGTGGCGCGCTGCGAGCTCGGCATCGACATCCACTCGGCCGCGATCCACCGCTACAACCTCCCCCAGATCCGCATCGCCGCGGGCAACCGAAAACTGGTCGAGCTCGCCATGGCCTTCGGCGCGCCGGTGATCATCGAGAGCCCCTTGCGCGACGGCTCCCTGCGCGGTCTCGCCCAGAAGCACGGGGTCGACATGCTGCTGATGGAGGCGGGCGAGGCGCTGCGTTTCGACCGGCTGTCGGTGGAAACCGGGGTCGAGGGCGTCACCCGCGTGCTCGCGCATCTCGGAATGATAGAGGCCGACGACGGGCTCAGCGCGGTCGGCATCCCCGCGCGCGCCAACCGAACCACCTGGGTGCGCAGCCCCCGCGGGGGCGTGATGCAGGCGACAGCCACATCGGGCGACCCGGTGCGCAAGGGCGACGTGCTCGCCACGGTCGCCGGACTGTTCGGCGAGGAGGCCGAGGCGCTGGTCAGCCCGGTCGACGGCATCGTCATCGGCCACGCGACGCTCCCCGTGGTCCACCAGGGCGACGCGCTGTTCCACATCGCCGCGATCGACCACCCCGAACGCGTCGGCGCGCAGATCGATTCGATCACCGAGGCGATCCTCGCGAGCGAACCGCAGGGCAGCGCGCAGGGGATGCTCGACGAGGACGAGGTGGTTTAGCCGGGCAGCACCCCGGCCGACACCAGCGCCTCGTCCACCGCGCGCTTGGCTTCGTCCGAGCACTCCACCAGCGGCAGACGCACTTCCGGCTCGATCCAGTCGTGGACGCGGCTGAGCGCATATTTCACCGGCGCGGGCGAAGCGTCGGAGAACATCGCATAGTGCAGCGGGAACAGGCGGTCGTTCAATTGGCGCGCCAGCTTCAATTCGTTGGCCGCAATCGCCTCGTGGAACTCGGCGCACAGCTTCGGCGCGACATTCGCCGTCACCGAGATGCACCCGCGCCCGCCCGCCGCAGCGTGGGGCAGCCACAACTCGTCATTGCCCGAAAGCTGGCAGAACTCGCGCCCGATGCCCATGCGGTGATCGGCCACCCGGCTGAGGTCGCCGCTCGCGTCCTTGATGGCGATGATCCGGTCGGGATATTTGCGCACCAGTTCGACCACGGTGTCGTCGAGAATGTCGGTCACCGTGCGCCCGGGCACGTTGTAGAGCACGATCGGCAGCTCGCAGTTTTCGGCGAGGTAACTGAAGTGTGCAATCAGCCCGCGCTGGCTCGGGCGATTGTAATAGGGGGCAACGCAGAGGCCTGCCGCCGCGCCCGCCTTTTTGGCAAAGGTCATGTGCAGCTGTGCGTTGCGCGTGTCATTCGAGCCGCAGCCCGCGATTACCGGCACGCGTCCCGCAGCCTGCTCGATGCACACCTCGATGACGCGGTGATGTTCGGCGTTGGAAAGCGTCGAGGCCTCTCCCGTCGTGCCGCAGGGCACCAGCGCGGCAGAGCCGTTCTCGATCTGCCAGTCGACCAGCCGGCGGAAGGCGGCCTCGTCGAACGCCCCGCCGCGAAAAGGAGTCACCAGAGCGGGTATCGATCCGCTGAACATTGCCTTTGTCCTGCCTTCATCTCTAGATACGGGAATACGGGAGCCTCTCCCCCCGTTACCCCTCACGTTCACCGCCTGATAAGGAGCCGGTAGGCACTATGTCCAGCATGGTCCGCATGACTTTGAATTCTCGCCGGATATATGCTGCGATTCTCGTTACCTCGGCGCTTGCCGGGGGAGCAGCCTTCCCTGCTGCCGCGCAGGAATGGATCGGCGGACAGGATCTCGTCGCCCGCCAGCCCGGTGCGACCGATGTCGCAATCGCCCGCTGGGAGGTGCTTCAGGCCAGCCGCTCGCACGGTTTTGCCGATTACGCCGGTTTCGTGCTTGCTTGGCCGAGCTTCCCAAAGTCCGACATCCTGCGCCTGCGCGCCGAAGCTGCGCTCGAGACCGAGGCGCCCTCGCAGGCCGAGGTGCTGCGCTTCTTCGATGCCCATCCGCCGCTCACCAACGCGGCCCGCGCGCGCTATGCGCTGGCGCTCGCCGCGATGCAGCGCCCCGAGGCACTGGTCGAGGCGAGGAAAGCGTGGCGCGGCGGGCAGATGGCCGATCCGGTGGAGCTTTATCTCTCGGGGCTCTACGGCGCGCAGTTCACCCCCGAGGATCACGCGGTGCGCGTCGATGCGCTGCTGTGGCAGGGCAAGGCCGATGCCGCCTCTCGCATGGTGGTGAACCTGCCCGAGGAGGCGCGCGCGATGGCGCTCGCGCGGATCGCGCTGCTGCGCGGCGCGCGGCCCGAGACCGCGGGGCTTGAAGTCCCCGCCGGGGCCGAGGCCGATCCGGGCTATGTCTTCAACCTCGTGAAGTTCCTGCGCACCAGCGGACAGAATTACGAGGCGGCGCGCGTCTTCACCAGCCGCCCCGCCTTCGTGCGCCCCGCTCGCGACCCCGAGGCTTTCGTCGGCCAGCTGCTGGGGCTTGCCGAGGATCTCGGCCCCTCCGATGCGGCACAGATCGCCGCGCGCAGCACCGATCTCTTTGCGCCCGACGCCGCGCTGTCGGAGGCCAGCTTCACGCTGCGCGACCGGCTCACCGATCTGATGTGGAAGGGCGGAACCAATGCTCTCTGGCGGCTGGGTGATGGCGCCACCGCCGCTCCGCTCTTCGGGCGCTACGGCGACGCGGCCAAGACCCCGCTGACCAAGGCCAAGGGCTATTACTGGGCGGGCCGGGCGGCGCGTCAGGCGGGTGATGAGGCGGCAGCGCAGCGCTGGTTCGAAATGGCCGCGCGCTGGCCCGACTACTATTACGGCCAGCTTGCGGTGAGCGCGCTCGGCCGCCCGATGCCGGCCTTTGCAGGCCTGCCCCAGCCGCGCATGGAAGCCTCCGAGCGCGCCGAGTTCGAAGCGCGCCCCGTGGTGCAGGCGATCCGCGCCCTCTCCAAGAACCGCCGCGACTGGCGCACCGAGCGCCGCTTCTTCGAGGCCTTGGGCGACGAGGCCGACACGCCGAACGAAATGCTCATGGCCGGGATGCTTGCACGCGAGACCGGGCTGGACGAGCTTGCGGTGGTGCTTGGCCTGAAGATGGGCGAGACGGGCCTCTCGGGCCTCGAGCGGATCGGCTTTCCGACCGTCGCCACGCCCCCTGCGGTCAATGACTGGGTGATGGTCCACGCCATCGGCCGGCAGGAAAGCGAATTTGATCGCACCCGCGAAAGCCATGCCGGGGCGCGCGGGATCATGCAGCTGATGCCGGGCACCGCGCGCGAGCAGGCGGGCAAGATCGGCGTCCAGTATCTCTCGGCTGACCTCACCGCCTCGCCGCTCTACAATATCCAGCTGGGCGACGGCTATTTCGCCCGGATGCTGAGCTATTACGGCGGCTCCTACCCGCTGGCGATCGGGGCCTACAACGCCGGGCCGGGCCGGGTGAACCAGTGGCTGCGCCTCAATGGCGACCCGCGCCGCGGCGAGATCGACTGGGTCACATGGATCGAGAAGATCCCCGCCAATTTCGAGACGCGCTATTACGTGATGCGTGTGATCGGCAATGCGGTGACCTATTCGCACATGTATCCCGAGCAGGCGGGCCTGCCGCGCACCGTCGATACTTTTCTGCGCTGATTGTCGATGAAACCGGCGGGGCCTCCGATCACGCCTGCGGGGATGGCGGCCTTGAAGGCGCGCTATGACCACCTGCTCGGCACCGAGCGTCCGGCAATCGTCGAGATCGTCAGCTGGGCGGCGGGCAATGGCGACCGCTCGGAGAACGGCGACTATCTCTATGGCCGCAAGAAGATGCGCGAGATCGATCGCGAGCTGGCCCATCTCATCAAGCGCATGAAGGCGCTGCGGGTGGTCGACCCAGCGGCGCAGGTCGACCGCTCCCGCGTGTTCTTCGGCGCGCGCGTCACCATCGCGGACGAGGACGACAACCACCAGACGGTCACGCTTGTCGGCGACGACGAACAGGACGCGGGCGCCGGCCGGATCGGCTGGAACTCACCCCTCGCCCGCGCGCTGCGCGGAGCCGCCGTGGGCGATGTGCGGGTGGTGGCGCTGCCCTCGGGCACGCGCGAGTGGGAAGTGATGGGGATTGCCTATGACTAGGCTTCCGCCTCTTGCCCTCCTCGCCCTCTTCGCCGCTGCACCCTTGTCGGCGCGCGAGAGCCTTGGCGTCTATGACAGCTGGGCGGCGTTCAAGGATGCCTCTCCGGCGCGCTGCTATGCCATTGCCAAGGCGGGAGGGAAGACCGCTGCCCCCGCCTATGCGACCGTTTCGCTGTGGCCGGACAAGGGTGTGCGCGGGGCAGTGCATCTGGTGCTCAGCCGCGAGGTTGCCGACACCGGAGCAAAAGGGGCCCGCATCCGGCTCACCGTGGGCGACAAGCGCTTCGACCTCGTCGCCAAGGGCCGCAATGCCTGGGCTGCCGACGCGCGCGGGGACGCGGCGATTGTCGCGGCGATGCGCTCCGCCAGCCGCATGAGCGTATCGGGCGGCGGGTTCACCGACCGTTACACCTTGAGCGGGGCAGCGACCGCCATCGATGCGGCAACCGTGGGGTGTGCGAAGCGATAACCTTCCCCATCCCGGGCTTGCCCCGGGACGGGGATGGTAAAACCAGCGAACGACGACTATATGGCCGCCACTCATGGCCGATACTGCACTCATGACCATCCCGGGCCTCGTCGACCCGGTGCCCGCCGCGCGCGACATCACGCCGCGCGCTGACGGGCGCGTCGACCTGATCGGCCTCGCCCGCCCGCGCATCCGCGAGCTGTTCGAGGAGGCAGGTCTCGACGCCAAGGCCGCCAAGCTGCGCGCCAAGCAGGTGTTCCACTGGCTCTACCACCGCGGCGTCACCGATTTCGAAGCGATGACCGACATCGCCAAACCGATGCGCCCGTGGCTCGCCGAGCGCTTCGTGATCGGGCGCCCGGATGTGGTCGAGGCCCAGCATTCGGTCGACGGCACCCGCAAATGGCTGCTGCGCACCGCTGACGGCCACGATTTCGAGATGGTGTTCATCCCCGACGAGACGCGGGGCACGCTGTGCGTCTCCTCGCAGGTCGGCTGCACCCTCACCTGCTCCTTCTGCCACACCGGCACGATGAAGCTCGTCCGCAACCTCACCCCCGGCGAGATCGTCGGCCAGGTGATGCTCGCGCGCGACGCGCTGGGCGAATGGCCGCGCGGCAGCATGGCGAGCGATGCCGATGTGATCGACGAGGACGACGAGGCGGGCCATTACACCGCTGACGGACGCCTCCTCACCAACATCGTGATGATGGGCATGGGCGAGCCGCTCTACAATTTCGATCACGTGCGCGATGCCTTGAAGCTGGTGATGGACGGGGACGGCCTCGCGCTCTCCAAGCGCCGCATCACCCTGTCCACCAGCGGCGTCATCCCGATGATGGAGCGCTGCGGCGAGGAGATCGGGGTGAACCTCGCGGTGTCCTTGCATGGCGTGCGCAAGGAAGTGCGCGACGAACTGGTGCCGCTCAACAAGAAGTATGGCATCGACGATCTGCTGCAGGCCTGCGCCGACTATCCCGGCGCCTCCAACGCGCGGCGTATCACCTTCGAATATGTGATGATCAAGGACAAGAACGACAGCGACGAGGACGCGCGCGAGCTGGTCCGGCTGCTGCGCCAGTACAACCTGCCCGCCAAGGTCAACCTCATCCCCTTCAACCCCTGGCCGGGCGCGGGCTACGAGACCTCGGCGCCCGAGCGGATCCGGCGCTTCTCGGAGATCGTGTTCGAGGGCGGCTTCTCCGCCCCGGTGCGCACCCCGCGCGGGCGCGACATCGACGCGGCATGTGGCCAGCTCAAGACGGCGGCCGAGAAGAAATCGCGCGCCCAGCGCGACCGCGAAGCCGCGGCGGCTACTGCCGTCTCCGATTGACGCTGCGATGCGCGGGGCGTAACCTCTCGGTCAATTGGTGGGGAGGAAGATCGTGGCCTTTCGCGCATCCAGGCTGGCCCTGACGCTCGGCGCCCTCGCGCTCACCATCAACGCGCTCCCCGCGAGCGCGCAATTCGGCGGGATCCTGAGCGGCGGGAAGCGCGGCGCGGACAAGGCGGATGCCTGCGGCAAGGGCAAGAAGGGCGACAAGGGGCGCGGGATCATCGGCGGGATGCTCGGTGGCGCGGTCGATGAACTCGCCCGCAGCGCGCGCCTGCCCTCTTTCGTGCCGGTGCCCGAATTCTCCGACCAGATCACCCAAAGCATCGCCTGCAAGCTCGATCCCGAGGAGCAGAAGCAGGCGGCCGAGGCCACCCTCGCAGTGACCCGCACCGATGATGCCGCCGCCCAGCCCGAAGTGGGCGCGAGCGCACAATGGACCTCGGCCTCGCGCGAAAATGTCAGCGGCACCTCGACCGTCACGGGCCGCGACAAAGCGAGCGGCCAGCGCGATTGTATCACCGTCACCGATGTGGTGATCGTCGAAGGCGAGGAGACCCGCGCCGAGAAACGCATGTGTCGCGCGCCCGGCTCGGCGCGCTATTCGATCGTCGCGTGATGCGCTTCCCGGCTGCACTGGCCGCGTTCGCGCTGCTGACGGGCGCCGCCCCGCCGATGGACGCGGACAATCCGACCTGCCCGGCCGAGCCTGACTTCGGCCCCAAGACCGCGATGTCTCTCACCCCCGCCGACCGCGGCGGTAAGCGCGTGCTGCTTGCCGAGGGGGCGATCGATGCATCCCTCCCCTCCCGCCTCAAGGCGGCGATCGAAGCCGACGAGCGGATCGAGGAGGTATGGCTGCGCAGCCGCGGCGGCAATGCGCGCGCGGGCAACGAGGCAGGCAAGGTGATCCGCTCCTACCGCGGCATGCTGACCCGCATTCCTGCGGGCTGGGCGTGCTTTTCGGCGTGCAACTTCGTCTTCATGGGCGGCGACCGCAGGGTGGTGGACGAGGGCGGCGTGTTCATGGTCCACATGTTCACCCACACCGGCGACCGCGCGCTGATCGACGAGGTGGTGATCGAGGGCAGCAAGGCGACCACCGAACTGATCGGGAGCATCGAACAGTCCTCCGCGCTGCTCGCGAGCGAGGACAA
>PNKW01000099.1 GCA_013822695.1 Erythrobacter sp.
TTGAGGTCGGCCGGATTGATGTCGATCTCGAAGGTATCGTCGATCACCGGGAAGACCCACACGCTCGAAAAGCTGGTGTGACGGCGCGCCGAGCTGTCATAGGGGCTGATGCGGACGAGGCGGTGGACGCCGCTTTCGGTCTTGGCATAGCCATAGGCGCCCTCGCCCTTGATCTGCAGCGTCGCCGACTTGATCCCGGCCTGTTCGCCCGCCTGATACTCGACCGTCTCGACCTTGAAGCCGCGCCGTTCGGCCCAGCGGCCATACATGCGGAAGAGCATTTCGGCCCAGTCCTGGCTCTCGGTCCCGCCCGCGCCGGCGTGAATTTCGAGATAGGTGTCGTTACCGTCGACCTCGCCCGACAGCAGCGCCTGCACCTTGTCGGCATCGGCCCGGTCGGCGAGCGCGGCGAGCGTGGCGAGGCCGTCCTCGACGATCGTCTCCTCGCCCTCGACCTCGCCCAATTCGATGAACTCGATCGCATCGGCCATTTCGGCGGCGATCTCGTTCACCGTGTTCACCGCAGTCTCGAGCGTCTTCTGCTCGCGGCTGATCGCCTGCGCCTGCTTGGGGTTGTCCCACAGGTTCGGGTCCTGCACCCGCGCGTTCAGCTCGTCGAGCCGGCGCAGCGCGCGCTCCCAGTCGAGCGACAGGCGCACCAGCGCCAGCGCCGCTTCGATCCGGTTGATGTAAGCCTGGGCCTCGGCCCGCATCGGTCAGTCCTTCGTGGCGAAAAGCAATATCAGGCCGACGCGCTTAACGTTGCCTGCGCGATTGTAAAGCGCCCGCGCCGCGCGCGCGACTTGCCCAGCATCCGCACGGCCGCGAGCGTCCTTGCGACATGGTCCCGGTAGTCGGCATTGGCATGGACCGCGACGATCCGGCCATCGCGGGCGATGACATAGGAGGTGCGCCGTGTCAGCCCGGACGCCATCGCCACGTCATAGGCCTTGCTGATCTGCGGCGAGGCGACGCCGACCGGAAAGGCGTCGCGGCAATGTTCCCGGCTGAAGCGTTGCAGCGTTTCGATGTCGTCGGCCGACATGCCGATGACGGTGGCACCTGCCGCCTTGAACTGCGGCATGGCCTCGGCAAAGGCGTTGGCCTCGAGCGTGCAGCCCTGGGTGAAGGCCTTGGGGTAGAAATAGAGCACCACCGGGCCCTTGGCGAGCGCCGCCTTGAGGCTGAAGCCGAACGCCTTGCCCGCGAGCGCGGCGCGGGTGGTGAAGAGCGGGGCCTTTGAGCCCCCCTTTAACTCGGCCGGGGCGGTGGTGGCGATCACCGCGGCAAGAGCCAGCGCGGCGGCGGAGCGGACAAAGCGGTTCATGCCCTCCCCAACCCACCAGCCCCGCTCGCGGTTCCGGCGCGCGTCAGTCAAGCCCGCCTTCCTCGACAGCACTGCCCTCTTCGGACGGAGCATCAACCACCGCGGCAGCCGCGCTCTGGCGACCGGCGCGGATCAGCGCGAGGATTTCGTTGCGCTTGGCGGCGATCGCATCCTGACGGGTATAGCGTTCGGGCTCGGTATCGGGCTTGAAGGCTTCCCAGATGATCGCCGATTTGGGATCGTCGGACGGCCAGCCATCGAACACCTGCTTGCCCGAGCGCCGGTCGATCCGCACCATCCGCACGCCGGTGGGCGCGACAGGGGGTAGGTCGGACCACCTGGGCTTGGTCTTCTCGATCAGGCTCTTGATGATCGGTGCGGAGATCGTGCCGCCATAGGCATAGCCGCCCATGTTGCGCGGCTGGTCGAAGCCTACATAAGCCCCCGCGATCATGGTCTGGGTGCCGCCGATGAACCACACGTCCTTGGGGCCGGTGGTGGTGCCGGTCTTGCCGAACAGCGGCAGACCGAGCGAATTGAGGATCGTCGCCGTCCCCCGGCTCACCGCGCCGCGCAGCATGTGCATCACCTGAAACGCGGTGCGCGCATCCATCGCCTGCGCGCCCATCACCCCGAGGCGCGGCATCGGCTTGCCGTCCCACTCTGGCATGTTGCACCCGCGGCATTCGCGGGCATCGGCGCGCCACAGCACCTTGCCGCGGCGGTCCTGCACATAGTCGATCAGCGTCGGCGGATTGAGCCGGCCATGGTTCGCCAGCGCCGAATAGGCCGCGACCATCTTCACCAGCGTCGTCTCCCCTGCCCCCAGCGCGGTCGAGGGATAGGCCGGGAACTTGCCGATCCCGACCTTCTCGATCCCCTTGACGACATTGGGCATCCCTGCGGTCATGCCGATCTGCACGGTCATGATGTTCTGCGACTGCTCGAGCCCGAAGCGCATCGGATGCTGCCCACCGCTGCCCGATCCGCGGATGCACTTCTCGCCGAGGTTCGCGCCCTGATAATAGCAGAAGCGCGAATTATCGACCTGGGTCGAGGGGGTCATCCCGTTGTCGAGCCCGGCGGCATAGACGAAGGGCTTGATGGTCGAGCCCGGCTGACGCATCGCCTGCGTTGCACGGTTGAAGTCCGACAGGCGGTTGTCGAAGCCGCCCTGCATCGCCACCACCCGGCCGGTCTGCGCCTGCTCCACCACCAGCGCGCCCTGCGCTTCGGGGATCGTGCGCACCGCAAAGCCATTGCCCGAGGGGCTCGCCGCGATCACATCGCCGGCCTTGAGGGCGTTGGGCAGGCCGATCAGCGGTGCCTCGCTGCCATCGGCGAACCCGATGCTTGCGGTCTGGCCGCTGCGGCGGGTGACGACGCCGATGCGCCAGTCCTTGTAGCTGATGCCGAGCGGCGAAGATTGCAGCTGGCTTGCCCAGTTGCCCTCCGAGACGTCGAGCGTCGCGATCGGCCCGGCCCAGGCGCGTCCGCCGTGGTAGCGCAGCAGGCCTTCGCGCAGCGCGTCGCGCGCGGCAAGCTGCACCTCGGCGTCAAGGCTGGTACGCACCCACAATCCGCCGGCATAGACCGAGTTCGGCCCCTTCTCCGCAGTCTCGCCGAAGCGCGTGATCAGTTCGCGGCGCACTTCCTCGAGGAAATAGCCCGCATCGACCGAGCGTTCGCGCCGCTGGGTGACAAGGCCCAGCGGCTGCGCGGCGGCGGCGCGGCGCTCGGAGCCGGTGATGAAGCCGTTCTTCTCCATCTGGTCGAGCACGAAATTGCGCCGTTCGAGCGCGGCGGCTTCCTGCCCCTTGCGCCCGTAACGCTCCGGCGCCTTGGGCAGGATCGCGAGAAAGGCCATCTCGTGCAGTTCGAGCTGGTCGACGTCCTTGTCGAAATAGGCGCGCGCGGCCGCCTGCACCCCGAAGGAGCGCCGCCCGAGCGGGATTTCGTTGAGATAGAGCTCGAGGATTTCCTGCTTGGTCAGCACCTGCTCGATGCGCCCGGCAAGGATCATTTCCTTCAATTTGCGGGTGACCGAATATTCGTCGCCCAAAAGCAGATTCTTGGCGACCTGCTGGGTGATGGTCGACCCGCCAACCGCACGCTCTCCCGATCCGGCCTTGCGCGCATAATCGAACACCGCATTGGCCGTGCCGAGGAAATCGACCCCGCCGTGGCTGAAGAAGGTCTTGTCCTCGGCGGCAAGATAGGCCTCGATCAGCTTCTGCGGGAAATCGGCATATTGCAGCTGCACCCGCCGCTCGCGCGCGTAGGAATGGACGATCTCGCCATCGATCCCGCGCACCACGGTGGGCAGCGGGGTTTCATAGGTGAGGAGCTGCTCGGCCTCGGGCAGGTCGCTCGCGAGCCACACGAAGACGGCGATCCACAAGGCGAGGAACGCGCCGAAGAGGAGCGCGGCGATCCGGAACAGCCGGCTCTGCTTCCAGCGCGCAGCGAACCATGCAAGGACGGCGCCAATGTCGCGGTTGACGCGGTAGCGCAGGTAGGCCCAGGTCGAAAGCTGGCCGGCAGGGGGAGTGGTCTCGGTCATTGGCGGGCGCCAACTAGCACGCTCGCCCGCGGGAAGGCTAGCGCCATTGCGACCCTATTCCCCGCCCGCAGGGGCATCGGCGCGGCGCGCGAAATAGACCCGGATCGCGCGCGCCAGCACCACGGCATAGCGCGCCCGGCCCTCAGGCGTGGTGAGCTGTGCGCGGTCGGTCTGGTTGGTGACGAAGCCGCTTTCGAACAGCACCGAAGGCACGTCGGGCGCACGCAGCACCGCAAGCGCGGCCGAGCGGCGCGGCTGGGGGACGAAGGCCAGCGCGCTCTCACCCTCGCGCAGCACCAGGTTGGCGAAAGCCAGCGCATCCTCCTGCGTACGCTGCTGCGAAAGCTCGACGAGGATCGCGCTGACATCCTTGCTCGCGCCCGCGATGGTGATGCCGTTCAATCGGTCGGCGTCGTTCTCGCGCGCGGCAAAGCGCGCCGCCGCCTCGCTCGAGGCTTCGTTCGAAAGCGTGTAGATGCTCGCGCCGCTGACGGTGTCGTTCTGATCGCCTGCGCTGTCGGCGTGGATCGAGATGAACAGATCGGCCTCCAGCAGCCGGGCGATTTCGGGCCGGTGGGGGAGCGGCAGGATACGGTCGTCGGCGCGGGTCAGCGCGACGCGCACGCCGCCCTGCTTGAGCAGCTCGTCACGCAGCGCGAGCGCGATGGCCAGCGTGATCGCCTTCTCCTCGAAACGCTTGCCGTCCGCATCGGTGCCGACCGCGCCGGGATCGCGCCCGCCGTGTCCGGCATCGATCACCACCAGCGGACGCGAGGGATCGTCGGGGCCCTCGACGCGGGGCAATTCGAGTGTTGCGGCGGCCTCGCCCTCGAAAGGGAATTGGAGCACATATTCGCGCCCCCAGATCGGCACCGGGATCACCACTCCAAGCGCCTTCGCCCCGCCCAGCAGCGCCGCGGGCACGAGGAGAACGAGCAGGAGGAGGGTGCGATAACTCATTGCGCTTTGCGGCTTACGTTCTTGAGGCTTCTAAACGCAATAGAGTTGCGGGGCTGGCCCCACAGTGCTAGCGATGTTGTCATGGAGGCCGGATCAGGGCGCGCAGGCGCACTTCCGCCCGCCTCCTGCTCCGGGAAGCCGATATTCTTCGCACCCCGGTCCAGTACAGGTTGATGCAGTGACAGATCGCTTTTCCCGGACAACCAGCACCACGCGCGATTTGCGCCTGCGTGCCGGTGCGGGAGAAGGCGCGGCGACCGGCCGCACGCTCGCCATTGCAGACACGAGCTTCGCGCCGAGCGCCGCCGGTTCCAACACCGCCGTCCTTCACAGCGCGATTATCCCTTCCGGCAACGCCTCCGGGCGCGCCGGTTCACCACAATATGCGCGCCCCCTCCGTCCGCTCACGCGGATAAGGCCGGGCGCATGGAGACATTTCAATGGCAACGCGCATGCTTATCGATGCGCGCCACCCGGAAGAAACCCGGGTGGCGGTTCTGCAAGGCAACCGGATTGAGGAATTCGACTTTGAATCTGCCGAACACAAGCAGATCAAGGGCAACATCTATCTCGCGAAAGTAACCCGGGTCGAACCCTCGCTGCAGGCGGCCTTCGTCGACTTCGGCGGCAATCGCCACGGGTTCCTAGCCTTCAGCGAAATCCACCCCGACTACTACCAGATCCCCAAGGCGGATCGCGACGCGCTGCTGGCTGAAGAAGCCGAGGCCGCCGAGGAAGAAGAGCGCCTTCGCGCCGAAGAGGAAGACGAGGGCATCTCGCCCGGCGCCGAATATGACGCCGAGGACGACAGCGGCGAGGCGCTCGCCGAAGACTTCGCCGAGAACGGCGTCGAGGAAGTCGACACCTCCGACAAGGACGATGTCGCCACCATCGAGGGCGGCGCTTCGGACGAAGAAGAAGGTTCGGACGAAGACTCCTCCGACGATGAAGGCGAAGGCGACGAAGCCTCCGGCGAGAACGGCGAAGACGGGGCTGAGGAACGTCGCGGTCGTGGCCGTGGCCGCCGCCGTCAGGGCTCCAAGGGTGATCGCGGCGACAACGGCGGCCGGGACAACGGCAAGGGCCGTGCCCGCGCCAAGCAGGTCGACGAAGTGCGTGCCAAGCGCATGGCGCTGCGCCGCCGCTACAAGATCCAGGACGTCATCCAGCGCCGCCAGGTGCTGCTCGTCCAGGTCGTCAAGGAAGAGCGCGGCAACAAGGGCGCGGCGCTGACCACCTATCTGAGCCTCGCCGGGCGCTACACCGTGCTGATGCCCAACTCGTCGCACGGCGGCGGGATCAGCCGCAAGATCAGCTCGACCAGCGATCGCAAGCGGCTGAAGGACATGGTCTCGGACCTCAAGCTGCCGCGCAGCATGGGCCTGATCGTGCGCACCGCCGGCATGAGCCGCACCAAGCCCGAGATCAAGCGCGACTTCGATTACCTCGCCCGCGTGTGGGACGAGATCCGCGAGAACACCCTCGCCTCGGTCGCCCCGGCGCTGATCCATTCGGACAGCGACCTCATCAAGCGCGCGATCCGCGACATCTACAACAAGGAAATCGAGGAAGTCGTCGTCGAGGGCGAGGAAGGCTACAAGTCGGCCAAGGCCTTCATGAAGCTGCTGATGCCGAGCCACGCGCGGCGGGTGAAGGCCTATTCGGACCCCGTGCCGCTGTTCCAGCGCTATGGCGCCGAAGACCAGCTGCGCGCGATGTATGATCCGATGGTGCAGCTCAAGAGCGGCGGTTACCTCATCATCAACCCGACCGAGGCGCTGGTGTCGATCGACATCAACTCCGGGCGCTCCACCAAGGAGCACGGGATCGAGGCGACCGCACTTCACACCAACCTCGAAGCCGCGCGCGAGATCGCCCGCCAGCTGCGCCTGCGCGACATGGCCGGCCTCGTCGTGATCGACTTCATCGACATGGAGTACCCCTCCAACGTCCGCAAGGTCGAGAAGGCCATGAAGGACGCGCTGAAGAATGATCGCGCGCGCATCCAGGTGGGCCGGATCAGCTCCTTCGGCCTGATGGAAATGAGCCGCCAGCGCCTGCGCACCGGCGTTCTGGAAGCCACCACCCGCGCCTGCCCGCATTGCGACGGCACCGGCCTTGTGCGCACCGCGTCGTCTGCCGGGCTCTCGGCGCTGCGCCTGATCGAGGACGAGGCGGCGCGCGGCAAGGGCACGCAGATCCGCCTCGCGGCGAGCACCGAGGCGGCGATCTACCTGCTCAACGAGAAGCGCGCCGACCTGGTCGAGATCGAACAGCGGTATGGCGTCAGCGTCGAAGTTGTGCCCGAGGGCGAGCAGGAAGGCGCCAAGATGAGCGTCTCGAGCAGCGGCCCGCGTCCGCTTGCTGCGCCCAGGTTCGAACCGATCGTGGATGACGATGACGACGATCTGCCCGAGGAAGAGGAAGACTTCGCCGAAGAAGAGGTTGAAGGGCGCGAAGCGCGTCAGCCCCGCCGCGAGCGGGCCGACAATGATGATGAAGGCGGCCGCAAGAAGAAGCGCCGGCGTCGGCGCGGTGGCCGCAACCGCAACCGTGATCGCGAGGACGGCGAAGCCGGTGACGAGCGTGATGAACGCGACGAGGATAGCGAGGGCGAGGCCGGAGACGACGCCGGTGACGAAGATCGCGGTGACGACTCCGCACCCGAAACCGCCGACGACGGCGGGGAGCGGCCCAAGAAGCGCCGCCGCCGCGGTGGCCGCGGTCGCAAGCGCCGTGATGGCGGCGAAGGCGAAGCGTCCGATGGCGAAGCAGAAGGCGATGACGGCGAGGCCGTAACCGGCGAGGAAGCTCCCGCCGAAGCCGCAGCGCCCGCTCCGGAAGAGGCCCCTGCCGAAGTCGCCGAAGCCGAAGCCGCTCCCGACGAAGCCCCCGCCGAAAAACCCAAGCGCGTCCGCGCGCCGCGCAAGAAGAAGGTGGCAGAACCGGTTACGGAGGAAGTTCCCGCCGAAATCGCGCCTGAACTCTCCGCCGAGGCCGCGCCAGCGGACGAGGCGCCCGCCGAGGAAAAGCCCAAGCGCAAGCGCGCCCCGCGCAAGGCCAAGGTCGCCGAGGCCGAGCCCGCTGAAACCGCCGAAGTGAGCGAACCTGCTCCGGCGGCGGAAGCACCGGAGGAAGGCGCTCCTGCGGAAGTCGCGGCACCCGAGGCCGAGGCCAAACCGCGCCGCGGCTGGTGGCAGCGGACGTTCGGCGAGTAGGCCGGGCGAGAGTTGAAAGATTGATGGGGCGGGAAGGAGCGATCTTTCCCGCCCTTTTCTTGTTCGGGCTTGAGCAGGCCCACCCCGCTGCGACTAGCCAGCAAGCTGGCAGGTGTCCTTCGGACAGCTTCGCTTCCTCGCTCCCCTCCCGCTTGCGGGAGGGGCTGGGGGTGGGCCTGCACCGAAAGCCCGCTCACCCCACCTTGCGCGCCACGCCCCACTCCATCCACCCGGCAAAGCGCGGGGCCTTGGGGGTGTAGCCCTCCCCCAGCGGCTCCACCGCAAAGCCCGCGCCCGAAAGCGCGCTGGCGATGGGCCGGGTGAGATGGCAGCCGCCCGCAAGGTGCTTCCAGACCGGCTCG
>PNKW01000100.1 GCA_013822695.1 Erythrobacter sp.
CTGCCGCAACCGCCACCGCTCCCCAGTCCGAACACGACAAGCTCTTCGCCCTGTTCGAGGATGCCGACGCGCGCGAGCTTGCGCTCAACCCGCTCAATCGCCTGTTCCGCGGCGATGACGAGAACGCCGGACGCCTCGGCGATTTCCTGACCGATTCGAGCTTCCTGGCCGGACGCACCGACATCAAGCTCAACCTCGCGCTGCTCGCCCAGATCGACCGCAGCAAGCTCGATGAAACCGACGCGCTCGCTTACGACGTGTTCAAATACACGCAGGAACGCGCGCTCGGCGGGGTGACCGACGAGATGCGCGCGCTCACCGAGGTGCGCCCGCTCAACCACTTCTTCGGGCTGCACACCTTCTACCCGCAATTCGCCAGCGGCACCGGGGTCGCGCAGTTCAAGACCCTCGCCCATTACGAGGACAACCTCAGCCGCCACGACGATTACATCGCCTTCATCGACCGCGCGATCGCCAAGTTCCGGCAGGGCGTGAAGAGCGGCGTGGTGGAGACCAAGCTGACGGTCGGGATCATGATCACCCAGCTCGACACGCAGCTGGCCACAAAGGTTGCGGACTCGCAATTCATGGCCCCCACCAAGGCCTTCCCCGAGGGGATTTCCGATGCGGATAAGGCGCGGCTGACCAAGGCCTATGACGCCAAGACCGCCGAAATCTACGCCGCCACCACCCGCCTGCGGGACTTCCTGCGTGACGAGTATCAGCCCGCCGCGCGCGAGAGCATCGGCCTCAGCCAGATGAAGGGCGGCGCCAAGCTCTATGCCCGGCTGGTCGAGGATTCGACCACCCTGCCGCTCGATCCCGAGACCATCCACCAGCTGGGCCTCAGCGAAGTCGCGCGGATCAAGGGCGAGCTGGTCAAGCTCCAGCGCGAGGTGAAGTTCAGGGGCACGCTCACCCAGTTCTTCGACTATGTCCGCAAGGATCCCAAGTTCCAGCCCAAGACCCGCGAGGGGCTGACGCAGAGCTTCTACGACATCGGCAAGGCGGTCGACGGCAAGATCGGCGCGCTGTTTTCCAAGCTGCCCAAGTCGAAGCTGGAAATCCGCCCCTATGACCCCTCGACCGAAGAATTCGAGGCCGGCGGCTCCTACCAGTCAGGCTCGCCCGATGGCGACCGGCCCGGCGTGTTCTACTTCAACGCCTATGACCTGCCGAGCCGCCTGACGCCCGGCAATGTCACGCTCTACCTCCACGAAGGCGCGCCCGGGCACCATTTCCAGATCAGCCTCGCGCAGGAGAACGAGGCGCTGCCCGCCTTCATGCGCTATGGCGGGACAACCGCCTATGTCGAAGGCTGGGCGCTCTATGCCGAAACGCTGGGCCACGAGATGGGCTTCTACAAGGACCCGTGGAACCGCTACGGCACCTTGCAGGACGAACAGCTGCGCGCGATGCGGCTGGTGGTCGATACCGGCATCCACGCCAAGGGCTGGAGCCGCGATCAGGCGATCGATTACATGCTCGAGAATTCCGGCATGACCCGCACCGAGGTGGTGGCCGAGGTCGATCGCTACATCGCCATTCCCAGCCAGGCGCTCGCCTACAAGATCGGCGCGCTCAAGATCCAGGAGCTGCGCAAGCGCGCGGCCGACAAGCTGGGGGCGAAGTTCGACATCAAGGCCTTTCACGAGGAAGTGCTGGGCACCGGCGGCCTGCCGCTGGCGGTGCTCGAAGCCAAGATCGATCGCTGGATTGCAGCGCAAGCCGCGATGTAATCCGCCGCGCGGCAAGCCCGGCTGCGTCAACTCGTCGCACTCCCCGCCCCGATTGCCCCCTCCTGCAGGCATCGGCACGAAGCCGTTCATCTGGCAGCAAGGTGCCGCGCAACAACCCCGCCCTCGCGCAGAACGCCAACACGGGCCCATAACGGGTCAAAGTCGCAATGACGGGCCCGAAACACAGGAGCATAACCACCGTGACGACAATTTCTCAAAAGCACGGCAGTCTCGCTTTGCTGGCCCTTCTGGGCGCGGCGAGTGCAACCGGTCTTGCTGCCCAGACCTTGCCTGCTCCCACCATCAGCGAACAGGACGGGGTGACCACCACCACCGTCTACGGCGCCCTGCCCCCGCTGTCCGAACTGGAAGAAGGCCCGCGCGTCACGGGGATCATCACCGCGCGCAAGGGCTCGCGCCTGCAAGTCACCACCGATGACGGCTCGGTGCAGCTCGTCACGCTCCACCCCGACACCGAAATCCGCACCCGCGGCGGGTTCCTCGGCATTGGCAACAAGACGCTTGACCAGAACGCGCTGATCAACGGCCTCACGGTGGTCGTGAAGACCACCCGCTATGGCGAAGGTCTGGTCGCGAGCGAGGTGCGCTTCACCGCCGATGACGCGCAGATTGCGCGCATGATCCGCGGCGGCACCCAGCAGCAGTTCGGCGAGCAGGGTGCGGCGATCCAGCAGAACGCCGCCGCCACCGAAGCACTGCGCGGGCGCCTCGGCGATATCGACAAGTACAACCTCAAGAGCACCACCAACGTCTATTTCGACACTGGCAAGGCGGTGATCTCGCCCTCGGCCAAGGCCGAACTGTGCGCCGCAGCGCAGCAGGCCGGGCAGAACGAGAATTCGCTGATGCTGGTGCTCGGCTACACGGATTCGACCGGCTCGGAAGAAGTGAACCAAGCGCTTTCGGAAAAGCGCGCGGCCGCCGTGGTCAACTACCTCCAGCAGGTCTGCAAGTGGAAGCCCTACCGCATGCTGACCCCGACCGGCTTGGCGACCGCCGATCCGGCTGCCGACAACTCCACCGCAGCCGGCCGGGCGCAGAACCGCCGCGTCTCGGTCAATGTGCTGGTGAGCCGGGCGCTCGACGGGCAGTAACAGGCCAATCGACTGCGGCGGCCCCACGGGTCGCCGCAGCATGCCCCGCCTCACCAGATCGGTAGACTGCTCGCGATCTGGGTGTTGGGCTTGTCGCCTTCGGGATGGGGCAGGCCCAGCGCGTTGTTCAGGGCGCGGCGCAGCGGGTTGGTGCAGATGGACGGCCCGCGCGCATAGTAGATCCGCCCTTCGAGCGTCTGCTTGCCCGGATCGGGCCGCAGGATCACCTGCCCGGCATTGCCCACATCTCCACCCTCGGCGATCGGATCGCAGCGGCGCAAGGCAATGCTGCCATCAGCGGCCCGGTCGATCGCGGTGCAGACGAAGGGCTTCATATGCTGCAGGATGCGCACGTTGCGGTCGTAGGAACCGGCCTTGTCGGACAATACATATTGCGGATCGCGTGGTAGAAGGTCGAGCGCGCCCGGAGCGACGCTCACCCGCGCGGGCGGTTGTCCGTAATAGTCCGCGACCTGATTGACGATCCCCTGCCTGTACCGCTTGCCATAGAACCACTGATAGAACGCATCGGCATTGGGGAAGGTCACCTCCGACCGCCAGTTGACCGCATTGCGCCAGCAATCGCCGAGCCGCAGGGTCTTGTCGCGCTGATGATCAACCGTCACGCCCGCAGGCAGGCCGAAAGCCTCGCTGACCAGCGCGGTCTCGTCGTCGAAAAAATCGCCCTGACTGTCGATCTGCGTGATCGCGAGGGGCACGCCGATGCAGCCCAGAAACGCCAGCGTCGCAGCGGTCTGCACGGGCCATGTTTTCCAGACCATGGCCGGGGTCAGCCTATGCGCGGCAATCAGCATGGCGACGATCATCGCCGGAACGCCGAACAGCGAAATCATGGAGAAGGCGAACTGCGTCATGCAGCCCCTTTTACCCGCCAGCGTGGTAGAAATCGTAAACCTTGCGCGCCACCGTGGCGCTGACGCCGGGGGCGCGTTGCAGATCTTCCAGCGCGGCCGCGCGCACCTTGCTCGCCGTGCCGAAATGCAGCAGCAGTGCGCGCTTCCTCGCCGGGCCGATGCCGGGGATTTCGTCGAGCGGGCTCGCGGTGATCGCCTTGGAACGCTTGGCCCGGTGCGCGCCGATTACATAGCGGTGCACCTCGTCACGCAGGTTCTGCAAGTGGAACAGGAGCGGCGAATTGACGGGCAGCAGCTTCTCGCGCCCATCGGGGAAGTGGAACACCTCGCGGCCCTCGCGCCCGTGATGCGGCCCCTTGGCGATGCCGATCACCGCGATGTCATCCGCAATGCCGATTTCCTCCAGCACCCGCATGACGCTGGAGAGCTGTCCCTTGCCACCGTCGATCAGGATCAGGTCGGGGAGGATGGTGTCATGGCCATTATTGGATTCACGCGGAGACGCGGAGACGCGGAGAGGCATTTTCTGCGGCGCAGCCGACCCAAAATCAGACTGATCCGCAAGTTTTGTGCTGGTGACCTTCGGACTGCCTGCGGCACCCCCCATCGTCCTCCGCGTCTCCGCGTCTCCGCGTGAATCCTCTTCTTCTTCCTCGCGCCAAGCCCTGAACCGCCGCGCCATGACCTCGCGCATCATCGCGAAATCGTCGTTCGACTGCGCCTCGCGGATGTTGAACTTGCGGTACTGGCCCTTCTCGAAGCCTTCGGGCCCCGCGACCACCATCGCGCCGACCGCCTTGGTGCCCTGGATATGGCTGTTGTCGTAGACCTCGATCCGCTGCGGGGGCGCGTCCAATTCCAGAAACTCCGCCAGTTCGCGGTTCAGTTTCGCCTTGGTGCCGGTCTCCGCCAGCCGCCGCTCGAGCGCTTCGACCGCATTGCGCTGCGCCTGCGCCATCAGCTTGCGCCGATCGCCGCGCTCGGGGACAGACAGCCGCACCTTGCGCCCCGCCAGCTCGGACAAAGCCGCCTCGATCAGCTCGGCCTCGGGCAATTCGCGGTCCACCAGAATCGTGGGCGGCGGCGGCACTTCCTCGTAGAATTGCAGCATCACATTGGCGAGCACCTGCGCCTCGTCCACCTCCGCCGTGTGGCGCGGGAAGAGCGCGCGGTGACCCCAGTTCTGCCCGCCGCGGATGAAGAAGGACTGCACGCTCATCTGACCCTTGCTGGCCGCCAGCGCGAAGACATCGGCATCGCCCAAGCCCGCGGCATTGATCGCTTGGCTGCCCTGAATGAAGGTCGCCGCCCGCAGCCGGTCGCGCAGCATCGCCGCCGTTTCAAAATCGAGGTTCGCTGCCGCCTCGGCCATCTGCCGCTCAAGATCGGCCTGCACTGCGCCCGATTTGCCCGAGAGGAAGTCCTTCGCCTGCCGCACCAGCGCGTCATAGCCGCTCTCGTCGATCCGGCCCACACACGGCGCCGAGCAGCGCTTGATCTGATAGAGCAGGCAGGGCCGGTCGCGGTTGTTAAAGAAGCTGTCGGTGCAGCTACGCAGCAGGAACAGTTTCTGCAGCGCATTCAACGTGGTGTTGACGCTCCCCGCGCTGGCGAAGGGCCCGTAGTAATTGCCCTTGGCCCGCCGCGCGCCGCGGTGCTTCTGGATGCGCGGGAAGGCGTGATCGGCGCGCAGCAGGATGAAGGGGAAGCTCTTGTCGTCGCGCAGCAGCACGTTGAAGGGCGGGCGGAAGCGCTTGATCAGCTGCGCTTCAAGCAGCAGCGCCTCGGCCTCGGAATTGGTGGTGATGATCTCCATGCTGCGGGTCTGGCTGACCATCCGCTGGAGCCGCCCCGAAAGCTGCGCGATCTGGGTATAGTTCGCCACCCGCGCCTTCAGCGAGCGCGCCTTGCCCACATAAAGCACCTCGCCCCGGGCATCGAGCATGCGGTAGACGCCCGGCACCGGCTTGAGCACCTTCACCGTTTCGCGGATCGCCTGCACCCCGCCTTCCAGATCGGGCTGGGCGCTCGACACGGTATAGGCGGCGCGCTCCTCGTTGAAGCGGTCGCCGCTGCCGGGATGCTGGGGAGTGCCTGCGGGGGTTCGGGCCATGGGGGTCAGATAGGGACGAGAGGGGGCGATTGGCAATTCCCGCGCGGCCCCCTATCGGCAGGTTCGTGGAACAGAGCGACGTCATCATCCTCGGCGCAGGCGCGGCCGGGCTGTTTGCTGCGGGGCAGGCCGGCCAGCGGGGCTTGCGCGTCGCGCTGCTCGAGAAGGCGGACGCGCCGGGGAAGAAGATCCTGATATCCGGCGGCGGGCGGTGCAACTTCACCAACTTGGGCACAGGGCCGGGCAACTACCTCTCCGCCAACCCCCATTTCGCCAAGAGCGCGCTGGCCCGCTACACCCCCGGAGACTTCATCGCGTTGGTCGAGCACCACGGGATTGCCTGGCACGAGAAGACTTTGGGGCAATTGTTCTGCGACGGCTCGGCCAAGCAGATCGTCGCCATGTTGCTCGACGAATGCCCGCCCGATCTGGTGACGCTCACCTGCGGGGTGGACGTGGCCAAGGTGGCGCGGGGCGAGGATGGCAGCTTCACCGTCACCTCCGCCGATGGCCGCCAATGGCACGCCCCCGCGCTGGTGATCGCGACCGGCGGGCCGTCCATTCCGAAAATGGGCGCGAGCGATTTCGCCTATCGGCTGGCGAGACAGTTCGGCCTCAAGGTGGTCGAGCCCCGCCCTGCCCTCGTCCCGCTGACGCTCGGCGGGGAGGACGCGCTGTTCCGCGAACTCTCCGGCGTCGCCGCGCCGGTCCGGGCACGTGCGGGGAAGGCCGAATTCGCCGAGGCGGCGCTGTTCACCCACAAGGGTCTCTCGGGCCCGGCGATCCTGCAGGTCTCCTCCTATTGGCGGCATGGCGAGCCGGTGGAGATCACCTTCCTCCCCGATGCGGCGAGCGACTGGCTGCTGGAAGCCAAGCGTGACCGCCCGCGCGCGCATCTGCGCACGCTCCTTCGCGAGCGCCTTCCCGCCCGCCTCGCCGATGCGCTGGCCGACCGGCTCGGCCTTGCGCGCGAACTCGGGAACCTCGGCGACAAGGACTTGCGCGCAGCACAAGCGAAGCTCGCCGACTGGCGCTTCACCCCGAACGGAACCGAGGGCTACGCCAAGGCCGAAGTGACCGCAGGCGGCATCGCCACGGCGGAGCTATCGAGCCGCACCATGGAAGCCGCCAAGGTCCCCGGCCTCTACGCTATCGGCGAGGCGGTCGACGTGACCGGGTGGCTCGGCGGCTACAACTTCCAATGGGCCTGGGCGAGCGGCCATGCCTGCGCTGAGGCGCTGGCGCAATCCGCACGACAAGCCAGATAATCGCGCACTCGGGCCGAAGGCCCGCAAGGCCGAACGGCCGCCCGCAGCGACGCGCCCGAAGGGCGTGTGAGCGAGGAAAGCCCCGCCCGGATGGGCGGGGCTTCCATCAAAACAATTTCCGCAGGTCCATCCCGAGATACAGCCCCAGCGGGTCGATCACGAAGGGATTGTAATTGACCGGTGTCTCGCCCGCCCCGTCACGCACGCGGCGCTGCGCGTCGAACACGTTGTCGGCGACGAGGCTGACGCGGAAGTCCTTGAGGAAGCCCTCGTTCTTGCCCGTAACCTCACCCACGTTGGCGAAGATGCGCAGGTTGAAGGTCACGATGTCGTCGAAGAACAGGTCGTTGGCGGCAAGCGTGCCGTCAAGCCGGGTCTCACCAGTGTAGACCCCCGACAGGCGGAAGCCCACGCCCTTGCCGAACAGGCCCGCCTCGAGACGGCTCGAATGGCGCGGCTGGCCGAAGGCACTGGTTGCCTCGCCGTCGAGCTGGTCGAGCGGATCGAGGCCGGGGGCAACGAGGATCTCGTTGGCGAGCTCGATCGTGTGGGTCAGGTTGAAGAAATAGCGCCAGCCCGGGAAGCTGCGCTGGGCGAGCGGGTTGAAGGCCGGGCCGCCTGCCGGTGGCCCACCCGCCGGAGCCGCGCCGGGAGCACCGCCTGCCGGTGCGCCCGCAGGCGCGCCAGCAGGTGGGGCGGCGGCGCAGAAGCGCTGCTGGAACTGCGCGATCGCTTCGGGCGGGATCGTGCCGTCGGGCAGGCGCGAACGGTCGAGCGCCAGCTTGATGAAGGCGGGATCGACACCGGGAAGCTCGGCCGAGATGTCTTCGCCCCGGTCGATCTTGCCGATCAGCTCGCGGATCGCCGCGGTGCCGTCTGGCCCGCAGGCGCGTTCACGGAAGGCGGCAAATTGCGGCGGGGGGCCGCCCGCGCCGGCCGGAGCGTTGGGATCGGGGGTGATGGGCACAACCATGACACGCGGCTCGCCCGCGGCGCCGCCCCCGCCCAGCATCGCCGGGTCGATGGCGCAGATGCGGGTGCGGAATTGCGTCAGCCGCGCCGGATCGACCTTGCCGTCCGCGCCGCGCAGCCGCGCCAGCATCGGGGCGAGGCGCTGGGGATCTACGCCTGGGAACTCGGCGGAAATGTCCGCCCCGCTGTCAATGGCAGCGACCAGCTTTTCGAGGAAGGCCTGCCCGTCATCGGCGCACAGCCGCGCGCGGAAGGCCATGAACTGCTCGCGCTGCTCGGCACTGGGCG
>PNKW01000101.1 GCA_013822695.1 Erythrobacter sp.
TTATCAGGGTCAGGCCGAGCGCCAGTGCCTCACTGTCCATTTGCGCCAAGAGGGCCGAGGCAAGACCACGCCCGGCATGATCGGGATGGCAATAGAGCATGTCGAGATGCCCTTCTGCCGTAAGGATGGCGTAGGCGGCGGGCATGCCATCCTCGGCAATGGCAACACGGATGAGCTCGCCCCGCTCGGCCCCTTCAAGAAATCGCGGCGGGCCGGGGTGGCGCGCGGCCCAGGCCAACACCTGTTCGATCCCATAGCCGCGCAGCCCGATCGTCGCGATCGCCGCAACGGTCAGCTCCGCAAGCGCGGGTGCGTCCGCTGCGACAAAAGGGCGGATAAACGACGACACTTTGCCGCCAGACTCGCTCAGTCCTCGGGCGTCAGCAGCTTGTGGATATGGACGACGACGTATTTCATCTCGGCATCGTCGACCGTGCGCTGCGCCTGTGCGCGCCACGCATCGACCGCCGCGTCATAGGAGCTGTAGACGCCAACGACGTGGATGCTCTCCGGGTCCTGGAACTCGATCCCGCGCGGATCCTTGACGCGGCCGCCCATCACGAGGTGGAGCCGCTGGGTGGGGGTGGTTTCTGCCATGTTGCAAGCCCTTGGGGAGGAAGGATGCGCGAGCCTCTAGCGCGTCATGCGCCAAGGGCAAGCCTTCTCCTGCTTGAGCGCGGGTCAGTCCTTGGTCTGACGCCGGATATCGCGCACCACGCCGAGTGCCGCATCGCGGGTCTTGCGCGCCAGCGTCCGGGTGTTGTCCGCTGCCGAGCCTGCCGCATCCGAGGCGGTGGCCGAAAGCTTCTTCGCCTGCGCCCCGGCCGCCTCGCCCAGATCCTCGGCGCGGGCTTTGCCCTCGCGCGCGGCGTCAAGCAGGTCGTCGATGACGGTCATGGCATAGGCCACCGCCGCCTCGCCGATCATCTGGCCGAGGCGCGAACCGCCGCGTGCGGTGATGCTCTTCACCCCCGAGGTCGCGCTCGAAGCCGCGCCTGAAATCGCATCCCCCGCCGAATGCAGCGCGCGGCCCGCAACCCGCCGACCGGGGCGGGTGAGGAGGCCGATGACGAGCCCGAAGGCGACCGCTCCGCCGATCACCGTCAGCGGATTGGCGCGGGTGTAGTCGATCGCGGCATCGGCGGCGGCGCGGGCCTGTTCGGCGAGGCCCTTCTCGGCATTGCGGCGCTCGGCCGCCTCGATGCGGGCGCGCAGGGCATCGCGCTGGTCGTTGGCGGGGGTGTTGGTCATGCGGAGTCTCCCTCGGAGTGCCCAGCGGGGTCGGCAGGCGCATCCGGTGTGGTCAATTCGTCGTCGTCTTCGTCAAAGTCGCTTTCGAGCAGCTCCTCGATCCAGTCGAGGATCGGCCCGCGCGCAAGGAACAGCACGATCGCCGCAACGATCCCGGCGAGCAGTCCCTTGCGCGTCCCCGCCTGCCTGCGCGCCTCGGCCAGCACGTCGCGCGCGCCGCTGCGGATCCGGCCGGAGATGGTCGTGGTGACGCCGGTCGAAACGCGGCTCGCGATGCCCTGCTCGGCAAGGCTGGCGCGCAGTCGGTCGATGTCCTCGGTAAGCACGGCGCGGGCGCTGTCGCGCAAGCGCCGGTCTGCGATGAAATTGTCGGGTAGGCGGGTCATGAGGCGTCCTCCGATCCGAACATCGCTGCCAGCAGCTTGCCGTCCGCGAGCGCGGCCCGCACCAGCAAGGCCACACCCAGCAGCATCACGCCCACGACAATCGCGATCGCGCCCCAGATCGTCACCAGCGGAGCGAGCGCAATCACCGCGCCCACCGCCAGCGCGATCAGCGCGAGGTGGAGCAGCACCAGCGCCAGCACCAGCATGACCAGCGCGCGCGCGCCGTGCTTCCCGGCGAGCGCGGCGCGGGTCTTCTGGAAGGCGAGCTCGGCCTCGGCATAGTTGCGCGCGTCTTCAACCAGCGCGGTCACATCCTCGCGCAAGGCCGACAGGGTGGTGTCGGGCGCGTCAGGGGGAGCGCCATCCTGCGGCGCCGCGAGGCCGGGTTCGATGTCAGCCATGGACGTGCCTTCCCGCAGCAGGCTGCCTCAGCGCCGCCTGCCGCCGAGCAGCCGCGCAAGGAAGAAGCCGACCACCGCCGCAACGCCAACCGCAACCCCGGGGCTCTTGCGCACCATCGCGCGCGCATCCTCGCCCAGTTCCTCGACGCTCTTCGATTCGAGCTTGGCCGAGGTTTCCTGCAAGGTGCGCGAGGCCTTGCGGGCGTAGTCGCCATATTGCTCGCCGAGCTTTTCGTCGATCTGCGCCGCGGAATCGCCCACAACCTTGCCGAGCGAGGCGATGGCGTCGCTTGCCACCTGCTTGCCCTCGACCGCGATTTCGGCGGCCTTGCCCTTGGCGGTTTCGGCATAGGTCTTGGCGTCGGCGACGAGATCGGTGCCCTTGCCCTTGGCCTGCCCGCCGACGGCCGTGAGGCGGTTTTCGGCTTCGGCCCGCAGCGCGGCGGCACCGGCCTTGGCTTCCTCAAGCGCGGCATTGAAGCGGCTCTTGGCCTCGATCACCTGCGTCGCGGCGGGCGCGGGATCGGGGGCCTTCGCGGTCGCCGCGGTCTTGCGTGAGGCGGCTTTAGTCGGGCCTTCGGTCTTGGCGGTCGCGCCCTTGGCGGACTTGGCCGGGGTCTTCTTCGCGGGAGTGGTATCGGTCGGGGTGGTGTCAGCCATCGAAGGTCTCCATCTCTTTTCGGGCGATCCGGTGCCCTTGTGCAGCCGCTTGCGCAAGGCCTGCCTCACGCATAGGGACGTCACGCGCGCGGCCCTTGCGGGCTGCACCAAGCCAGAATCATGCCCTGTCCATCATTTTCCCCGATACCATAGGGGCCGAGTGTCTTAACACCCTAAACCACATTACAGCCGGAGCCAAACATGACCGCGATCATCGACATCCACGGGCGCGAAATCCTCGACAGCCGCGGCAATCCGACCGTCGAGGTCGACGTGCTGCTGGAAGATGGCAGCTTTGGCCGTGCCGCCGTGCCCTCGGGCGCGTCGACGGGTGCCCACGAGGCGGTGGAACTTCGTGATGGTGACGCTGCGCGTTATCTCGGCAAGGGGGTGCTGAAGGCGGTCGATGCGGTCAACAGCGAGATCCGCGACCTGCTGATCGCCAATTTCGATGCCGAGGACCAGCGCGACATCGACCTTTCCATGATCGCGCTCGATGATACGCCCAACAAGTCGCGGCTCGGGGCCAATGCGATCCTCGGCACCTCGCTGGCGGTGGCCAAGGCGGCGGCCAATGCGCGCGGGCTGCCGCTCTATTCCTACCTCGGCGGCGTGTCGGCGCACATGCTTCCCGTTCCGATGATGAACATCATCAACGGCGGCGAGCATGCCGACAACCCGATCGACATCCAGGAATTCATGATCATGCCGGTCGGCGCGGACACTATTGCCGAGGCCGTGCGCTGGGGGGCGGAGGTGTTCCACACCCTGAAGAAGGGCCTCGCGCAGAAGGGCCTCGCCACGAGCGTCGGCGACGAGGGCGGCTTTGCGCCCGACCTTGCCAGCACCCGTGCGGCGCTCGATTTCATCATGGAGAGCATCGCCAAGGCCGGCTTCACCCCGGGCGAGGACATCGTGCTCGCATTGGACTGCGCGGCGACCGAGTTCTTCAAGGGCGGCAAGTACGAAATCAGCGGCGAGGGCCTGAGCCTGACCCCGCACGAAATGGCCGACTACCTCGGCAAGCTCGCCGCCGATTACCCGATCCGCTCGATCGAGGACGGCATGAGCGAGGATGATTTTGAAGGCTGGGCGGCGCTGACCGGCCTGCTTGGCGACAAGGTGCAGCTGGTCGGCGACGATCTGTTCGTCACCAACCCCGCGCGCCTCAGCGACGGGATCGCCCGCGGGCTGGCCAACTCGCTGCTGGTCAAGGTCAACCAGATCGGCACGCTCACCGAAACGCTCGCCGCGGTCGATATGGCGCACCGCGCGCGCTACACCTGCGTGATGAGCCACCGTTCGGGCGAGACCGAGGATGCGACCATCGCCGATCTGGCGGTCGCGACCAATTGCGGGCAGATCAAGACCGGCAGCCTTGCGCGCTCGGACCGGCTTGCCAAGTACAACCAGCTGATCCGCATCGAGGAAGAGCTGGGCGACAGCGCCGGCTACGCGGGCCGCGCCTGCTTCGGCGCGCGCGCCTAATCGACTGCGTCGAAGAACCGGTCCATCGCCGCTTGCCCCGACGGCGTCAGCCTGACGAGCACGCGGCGGTGATCCTCCGCGTCGTTCTCGCGCAGGATCAGGCCTTCGTCCGCCAGCACGCCGAGCCAGCGAAGCCCGGTGGTGGCGGGCGCGGCCGAGCCGATGCAGGCGCTCGAGACCGAGACGGGCTTGCCCTCTCCGGCGGCGATGTAGAGATCGAGCAGGATGTCCCAGGCCGGTTCGCCGAACAGGTCGGGATTGCCGAAGATGCTCGCGCGCTTGCGGCGCAGGGCATAGGCCTTGCGGGCGAGGGCAAGGCGGTTGCGCGCAGGGCGGCCAGAGCGGGCGGAAGGCGCCTCGACCGGCTGCCCCCCCGAGCCGCCTTCCGCCGCGTCGCGCAGGCGCGCGGCGATCGCCATCAGTTCGTCGGCGAGGGGATGGAACAGCAATGCGCCATCGCCCCGACCGATAGCCGGCTCCGCGCCCGCACTTGCGATAACCTGGCCTGCTTCGTGGCTCATCTCGCCCGTCGATCCCCTTTCAGGAGCCGCGAATTTGTGTCCGCGCGGAAATGCCTATGGATCTCGATGTAAGAACATCCGTTCTGGGTGGCTTTAAGGGTGAATACGCAGTTCGCTCTTTTTTAGTGCAAAAACAGCAGGTCGGAGTAACATTAGCGTCGGACCTGATCGCGTCGCAGCTGCGTGATCGCGGCATCGAGATAGGCTGCGGCGATGTGCGCGCCGATTTGGTTGAGCACGGCAAGCTCCCGTTCGAGCGCGGCGAGAACGGCAGGCACACGGGCATCGCCCGGCACGGTCGAAGAGGGGTTTTCCACAGTCAAATCCCAATCAGGCGCGAACCCTGCCCCTCGCGCCCGCACCCTTGGTGCGTAGCGGCGGAGGCGGGGCGAATATCGCGTTAATGGCCTATGGAAATCTACAGAGGGAAACTACGTAGCGGCGCCCGTGCACCAGGGCGGGACGGGCGCGCGCCCAAACGTCAACCGAAGCGGTCCTGCAGGGCGAGCAGGGCAAGCGCCGCCTTGGCCGCTTCGCCGCCCTTGTCCTTCTGGCCGGGATCGGCGCGGACCAGCGCCTGCGCCTCGTTCTCGACCGTCAGGATGCCGTTACCGATCGCGATCCCGTCCATCGTCAGCGCCATGATCGCGCGCGCGCTTTCGCCCGCGACGATCTCGAAGTGATAGGTCTCGCCGCGGATCACCACACCGATGGCGACGAAGGCGTCATAGCGGTCAGCCTCGGCCGCGAGCGAAATCGCGCCGGGGATTTCGAGCGCGCCGGGGACGGTCAGCACCTCGACCTTGTGGCCCTTGGCTTCCAGCGCGGCGCGCGCGCCAGCGATAAGCATGTCGTTGAGGTGGGCGTAGAAGCGCGCTTCGACGATGAGGATGTCGGCCATGAAGGGTTACTCCGGAATGGGATGAAAGTCGGTGATGGTCAGGCCATAGCCTTCAAGCGCGACCAGATCAGGGCGGCTGTTGGTGAGCAGCACCATCTCTGAAATGCCGAGGTCGGCGAGGATCTGCGAGCCAATGCCGATATTGCGTTGCTCCTCGCCCGCCTGCCATTCACCGGTGCCGACGCGGCCGGTGAGGATCACGATCACGCCCGAGCCGTGCTCGCCCACCGCCTGCATGGCGCGCTGGAGCGTGCGCTTGCGCGGGCCGGGCTGGCCGAGCACGTCGTCGAACACCGAAATCGGGTGGACGCGGGCGAGGGTGGGCTCGCCGGGGATGATGTGGCCCTTTTGCAGGACATAGGCCTCGCTACCCGCCACGCGGTCGCGGTAGGTGATCATCCGCCACTGGCCGCCGTAATCCGAGGTGAAAGCGCGCTCGCCGAGGCGTTCGACCAGATGGTCGTTGCGCATCCGGTAGGCGATGAGGTCGCGGATCGTGCCGATCTTGAGGTCATGCCGCCTCGCGAAGGTGATGAGATCGTCGAGCCGGGCCATGGTCCCGTCCTCGTTCATGATCTCGCAGATCACGCCCGAGGGGTTGAGCCCGGCGAGGCGCGAGATGTCGACCGCCGCCTCGGTGTGCCCGGCGCGCACCAGCGTGCCGCCATCGCGCGCCATCAGCGGGAAGACGTGTCCGGGCGTGACGAGGTCGTCCGCGCCCTTGGCCGCATCGATCGCGACCGAGATGGTGCGCGCGCGGTCAGCCGCCGAAATACCGGTGGTGACGCCTTCTTTCGCCTCGATCGAGATGGTGAAGGCGGTCTGCATCGATTCCTTGTTGTTGCGGCTCATGGGCGTGAGGCCGAGGTGATCGACGCGGTCCTTGGTGAGCGCGAGGCAGATCAGCCCGCGCCCATGGGTGGCCATGAAGTTGATCGCCTGCGGGGTGGCCATCTGCGCGGGGATGATAAGGTCGCCCTCGTTCTCGCGGTCCTCATCATCGACGAGGATATACATCCGCCCGTTGCGCGCTTCGTCGATGATTTCATCAATTGTGGCAAGAACGGGTCTTTGATCGTTGGAATCAAGAAACATTTCTAGCTTTTGTAGGGTCTCGGCCGTCGGATTCCAGTCAGGCTCCGCCGCGTCACGCAGAGTGTTGGCATGGAGACCGGCAGCACGGGCAAGCCCGGCGCGGGTCATCTTTCCGCTGTCCACGATGTCACGGACTCGTGTGATGATGGATGTGCTCATAGACTCGATGTAGCACATTCGGATGTGATCGCAAGGGGTGGCGCGCGTTGGCACTGCCATTGTTGTCCAATCCGCGGGGGCCGAGGAGGCACTCCCCCATTCAACTTCAGATGAAGTCGAGAAGTCCTCGCTATAATTCTGTCTAACAACAAATTTTCGGCTCGGCATATCCGTACCGAGGCGCAGGGGGCAATTTGCTCCCGAATTGGCATCGTCTGCGACATCCAGCCCTGGCTTCAGCCTGTCTGCGGCAGCAGCCGGTAACCTTCCGCCGGCCTCGGATTCAATTCTTAACGGCTTTGAAGAACCGTCTTCAATTCGATTGAAACATGGAGAAAAAACTTCAGCCTTCGTCATGCTTCCCGGCGCGAGCGCATGGAGATCCGCCGTCGCCTCAAGCCCTCCCTTAACCTTCTTGTGGATCGCCCGGAGGACTTCATCGAGCGAGCGTGCTCCAGCGCCGCTGCCATAGAAGATCGCGCGGTTGGCGCGCGCCTGCCGAGGAAACAGCGCAGCAGCGCTGGTCTGCGGTGCACGCTGCCAGGCCGTCAGGAACCGCGCCGCGCCGCCCGAGCCGAGGAAATGCGCGAGGTAGAGCTCGGTAGCGTTCGGGGTGCGGCCCAGCACGCGGCCCAGCACTGCGGCATTGTCGAGCGCATCAGCGGCGGCCAGCATCGAGGCGGCGGAGGGGTCGCTGCGCAGCGCGAGTAGCGCGGCGCGCGAAGGGCGCGCTTCAAGTCCGTAGCGCTTACCATTGCGTTCAAAGCTGGCGAGCCAGGTGCTATCGATGAACTGGTATAGGCCGCGCGCGCTGGAGGATCGCGCCCGGGCATCGGGGTTCAAGCCGGATTCGAGGTGCGCCTGGGCGAGCAGATAGGCGAAATCGACGCCGGTGCGGGCCGAGGCCTGGCGGATTGCAGCAACCACTTCGCGTCGCACGGGCCTGCGCGATCCCTCACGCGCCGCCGGGGCGGCAGCCCAACCCGCAAGCTCGGCCCGGGCCGCGCCTTTAGGCCCCCGCGTCGGCCAATCCTGCGCATGCGCGGGCGCGACGCCCGCAACGAGGAGCGCAAGGAGGGCAGTGCAATAGAGGACGAGAAGCCGGACCACGCCCGCTGCTTAATGAGCGCGGGTTAAAACGCCCCTCTCGCGAGGTGGTTTACCAGGAGTTTCCGGAAGCAGAATGCAGCCCTACGCGTCCACCCGTGGACCACTTCAACCCGATGGGAAGATATGCGAAAATGAGAGGAA
>PNKW01000102.1 GCA_013822695.1 Erythrobacter sp.
AAGTCTACCATGTGCCCTTCATCCATCCCGAAACGGTCGCGCCGCTGGTGGATGCCAAGCGCAACGTCAACCACCTCTACCCGCATGGGCACGGTCGGATGCTTGCGCCCCCGCCGCGCGAGTTGCAGCGCGAATCGGTGCGTGCGCTCGAGAATGCGCCCAACTGGACGAAGATCGAGACCGTGGGCGAGCTGGGGCGCACCCATACCCAGAGCTACACGATCTTCCCCAACTGGGTCTCGCCGCTCAGCAACTACTTCGTGCCGCCGCTGATCTTCTGGCCGACCTCGCGCACGACCACCCGGCTGGAGCTCATCACCATGGCGCCCGACTGGGGCGACGGGGAGGCGCCCGACCTGTGGACCGTGCCCGACCCCGCCTCGCCCAACGGGCGGGCGATGGCCAAGCTCATCCAGGAGGACACCCAGTTCGGCGAGGCGATCCAGCGCTCGATGGAAAGCCGCGGCTTCCGAAGCGTGCCGCTGAGCTATCAGGAATCGCGCATCTACTGGTTCCACCAGCACTGCGACCGGATGATTGGGCCCCAGAACGTCCCGGACGAACTCAGGGTCGAGCAGGCAATCGGCGAGGAATGGGTATCGCCCAACGACCCGCGGGTCGCGTTGATGGAGCAGGAAGCGGACCTCGCCATGACGGGTTAGCCCGCCTTCTTTGCGTCCAGCCAGTGCGCTGCGCGCACCCCGAAGGTGATCAGGAACGGCACCAGCACGAGGCTCAGGAACACTTTCGCCAGCACCTGACCGATCAGCAGATCGGTGATGTCGAACTCGCCATAGAAGGCGAGGGTGATGAAGATCACCGAATCCACCGCCTGGCTCAGCGCCGAGGCAATCGCGCCGCGCACCATCAGACCGAGGGTGCTTCCGCGCGCGCCTTCCTTTGGGCCGCTCCCGCGCAGCCGGTCGAAGATCCAGATGTTGAGCAGCAGCGAGGTGATGTAGCTCGCCGGGCCCGCCATCCAGACGCGCCAAGTCGACTGGTGCACGCGCTCGAAGGCGGCGAGATCGTCGGGGCGGAAGGCGATCATTTCGGAAGAAGGCGGCAGCGCCAGCACCAGCTGCATCAGCAGCGCCGACAGCCCCAGCGGCAGGAACCCCCACCACACGATCCGCTTGGCCGCCTCGCGCCCGTAGAGCTGCGAGAGCGTGCTCGAAATCACCACCAGCAGCAGGAAGGGAAAAATCCCGCTTTCGACCGCAAGGCTCGTCGGCCACAGCTGCACCTGCTTGAAGGCGAGCACGCCGGCCAGCACCGTCATCCCGCCATAGAGCAGCGTGTAGACGAACATCCCCAGCGGCATCGAAACACCCGCAGGCGTCGGGGCGGCGAAGGGGGCGGCGGCCGGAGCGGCGGCCGGAGCGGCGGGGTGCGTGTTGTCCATCGCATGGGTGCTACCCAGCGCGCGGACAAAAGAAAAGCGGCTGGGCGACCTGTCTCCGCCGCTTTCCCGCAGGCTTGTGCGCCCGCGCCCTTGCATGCGGCTTGCAAGTGCTTCCGCAAACTGCCACGCCTGAACGGCTTGCGCGCAAGGTGGGGTGCCTCGGGCGCGCGGGGGATCGGGTCGCATTTCAGAGCATCAAGGAAAAGTCGCTGCCGTGAACGGAAGCATCACGTCCTCCCTGCTGAGCCTTGTCGGGGTTTTCGCCATCCTTGCCATCGCCTTCGCGCTGTCATCGGGCCGTCGCCGCATCAACCTGAGGGTGGTGGGATCGGCCTTTGCGCTTCAGGCCTTCACCGCGCTGGTGGTGCTGCGCACCGATGCGGGCGTGGCAGTGATCGGCGGGCTTTCGAGCGGCGTGATCGCGCTGCTGGATTTCTCCAAGATCGGGATCACGAGCGTTTTCGGGCCGATGGAGAACAACCCTTTCGCCAACACCTTCGTCATCGCCGCGCTGCCGGTGATCGTGTTCTTCGCCGCGATCGTCTCGATCCTCTATCACCTTGGCATCATGCAGCGGCTGGTGCGCTGGGTGGGCGGCGCGATCGGCTGGATCACCGGGATCAGCAAGGTCGAGGCGCTGGGCGCGGCCGCGAATATCTTCGTCGGCCAGTCGGAAAGCCCGCTGGTGGTGCGGCCCTATCTCGCAGCCCTGAGCCCTTCGGGCCTGTTCACGCTGATGGCGGTGGGGATGGCGGGTGTGGCCGGGACGATCCTTGCCGCTTACGCCAGCTTCATCGGTGCCGAGGCCGTGCCTTTCCTGCTCGCGGCCGCTTTCATGTCGGCGCCCGGCGGCATCCTGATGGCCAAGATCATCATGCCCGATGATCCGCAGGCGCTGAGCGGCAATGATCGTGCGATCGGCGCCGCCGCCGCGGCGCGCGCGCGCGGGCGGGCCAACACCCTCGCCGAGGCGACCCGCGTGGTGATGTATGACGAGAACGGGCACGAGGTCGAGCTCCCCCAGGCGCGGATCAGCGCGGTCGGGCCGGCGGCGATCACCGAGGGCGGAATGAAGTCCGACGAGGTGAGTGCGGCGGAAACCTTCGAGGAAGGCCAGCGCCCCGCCAACATCATCGAGGCCGCTGCGCAAGGCACCCAGACCGGCGTCAAGCTGGCGGTGGCGGTCGGCGCGATGGTGATGGTCTTCGTCGCGCTTGTGGCGCTGGCGAATGGCATGCTCGCCGGGATCGGTGGCGGGTTTGTCGATCTTGCGGCCGCGATCGGCGCACCGCTCGATACGGCGACGGCGGCGTGGTTCCAGGGCCTGAGCTTCCAGAAGCTGCTCGGCTACCTCTTCGCGCCGGTGATGTACCTGATCGGCATTTCCGACTGGAACCAGGCGCAGATCGCGGGCGGGCTGTTCGGCACGAAGATCGTGCTCAACGAATTCGTCGCCTTTATCGACCTTGGCCAGATGGGCGCCGACCAGCTGACCCAGCGCAGCCGCGCGATCATTACCTTCGCGCTGTGCGGGTTCGCCAATTTCTCCTCGATCGCGATCCAGATGGCGGTGACCGGCGGGCTGGCCCCCAACCAGCGCCCGGTGATCGCGCGGCTGGGGCTGAAGGCGCTCGCGGCGGGAAGCCTTGCCAATCTGATGAGCGCGGCGCTGGCGAGTCTGTTCCTACCCTACTGAGACGCGCGCTAGGCCCTTGGCAGGCTCGCCCGCGCGGGTGTAAGGCGCGTCCCATGATCAACATTGCTTCCGTCAGCCTCGCCCAGCCGCTCGAAACCATCGCCGACGAACTCGGCCGCAGCTTTGGCGAATACGGCTTCGCCGTGGTCCGCGATCACGGCATTCCGCAGGACCTGATCGACGAGGCGGAGCGCGTCTCCAAGGCCTTCTTCGCGCTGCCCGATACGGTCAAGCGCGCCTACAAGATCGAAGGCGGCGGCGGCGCGCGCGGCTACACCCCGTTCGGCACCGAAAAGGCCAAGGACGCCGAGGTGTTCGACTTGAAGGAGTTCTGGCACGTCGGGCGCGACCTGCCCGAAGACCACCCTCTCAGCCAATTCATGGCGCCCAATGTCTGGCCTTCGGAGGTCGAGGGTTTCCGCGAGACGATGAGCGCGCTGTTCAGCGCCTTCGAGGTCGCCGGAGGGCGCGTGCTCGAGGCGATCGCGCTCCACCTCGGCCGCCCGCGCACCTTTTTCGCCGATAGCGTCGCGGACGGCAATTCGGTGATGCGCCTGCTCCATTACCCGCCGCTGGCCGAGGGCGCTCCGGAAGGTGCGATCCGCGCCGCGGGGCATGAGGACATCAACACCATCACCCTGCTGCTTGGCGCGGAAGAGGCGGGGCTCGAACTGCTCGCCAAGGACGGGCAGTGGCACGCGATCGACGTTCCGGCGGGCGCGCTGGTGATCAATGTCGGCGACATGCTGCAACGCCAGACCAACGGGCGGTTGCGGTCGACCACGCACCGGGTGGTGAACCCGCGCGGGGAAGCGGCCCGGCGGGCGCGCTATTCGATGCCGTTCTTCCTGCATTTCCGGCCCGATTTCCTGATCGAACCCCTGCCCGAATGCGTGAGCGCCGACGATGCGAATCCGCCCCCGCCGCCGATCAGCGCGCATGATTACCTCATGCAGCGCCTGCGCGAGATCAACCTCGCCTGATTGACCCGGTGAAGCAGGGGCAAAGCCCCGTAAGCTAAAAAGCCCTGCAGCGTTGCTGCGATGCAACACCCGCGCGGAGAAAACTCGGGAATTCTGCATATTTGCGGTGTCTACCTAGGCGCGCGTTGAGGAAACGCCTCGGCTTGCCAAGGCGTTTCATGAAACCGTCATAGAACAGTCGCTTTGCCGCAAGCATCGCGGCCTAAGGCCGTCACGTTTTTCGATACGTCTCTCTCCACCGCTATCAGGGGCCAACATCCATGAAGCTTAAGTATCTCCTTGCCGCGAGCGTCGTCAGCCTCGCCGCGACCACCACGATCGCGACCCCTGTGTTCGCGCAGCAGATCACCACCGACATCGAAGGCCGCGTGGTCGATGAAAGCGGCAACCCGGTTGCCGGCGCGGTTGTCACCGTGACCAACACCGCCACCAACGCGACCCGCACCACCACCACCGGCAGCGACGGCGCCTTCCGCGCCACCGCGCTCCAGCCGGGCGGCCCCTACGAAGTGACCGCCAATGCCGGCGGCTTCGAAGGCCAGACCGTGCAGGACGTCTACACCGCTCTCGGCCGTCCGACCGCCTTCACCTTCACGCTGACCCCCAGCAGCGGTGAAGACAATGTCATCATCGTTTCGGGCGCGCGCGCTGGTGTCACCCAGCTTGCGGTCGGCCCGGGCCAGGCCTTCGGTGTCGACACGCTTGAGCGCTTCCCCTCGATCACCCGCGACATCCGCGACATCATCCGCATCGACCCGCGCGTCAGCCTCGACTTCGACGAAGTGGAAGGCCTTGACCGCATTTCGTGCCTTGGTGGCAACGACCGTTCGAACACCTTCACCGTTGACGGTATCGTGCAGGCCGACGTGTTCGGCCTCAACGGCACGCCGTTCGCCGCGCGCAACTCGCTGCCGCTTCCCTTCGATGCGATTGGCCAGACCTCGGTCGAATTCGCGCCGTTCGACGTCGAATATTCGGACTTCACCGGCTGTCTCGTCAACGTGGTGACCAAGTCGGGCTCGAACACCTTCTCGGGCTCGGCCTTCTTCACCTATTTCGATGCCGGCCTGCAGGCCGACACTGTGCGTCAGTCCGACGGCACCACCCCGGCCTTCAACGCCGGCGAGGAAAAGCGCTGGGGCGCCACGCTGTCGGGCCCGATCATCAAGGATCGCCTGTTCTTCAGCTTCGCCTATGAAGAAACCGATCTGGTGCAGGGCTTCAACTCGACCCCGATCGGCACCAACCTCGGCGATTCCGAACCCGGCGTGACGCTGGCCGAATACAACCGCTTCCGCGAGATCGCCAACCGCGTCTACGGTCAGGAGCCGGGCGATTTCGCCACCTTCCTGCCCAACACCAGCATCCGTTACTTCGGTCGCCTCGATGGCCAGATCAACGACGATCATCGCGTTGTTGCGACCTACCAGCGTCTTGAGGAAAGCAAGATCGAAGACGATTCGGGCGCGTCCTTCTCGGGCATCAACTCGTTCGAGGACGAAGGCACGATATCGGACTATTACTCGGCCCAGATCTATTCGCAGTGGAGCGACACGATCTCGACCGAACTGCGCTTCAGCCGCGCCGACGTGTCGGACGTGCAGGGCCCGCTCGGTTTTGATGAAGCCAACGAGCCGAACGCCGCTGTGCGTCTGGTCGTTGGTCTGCCCAACCTCAACAACACCAGCATCCCGTCCGGCCTGCGCAGCAACGCGTCGCTTCTTTCCGGGCCCGGCTTCTTCCGGTCGCTCAACCAGCTCGACACCCAGGTCGATCAGGCGCGCTTCCTGATCAAGATCGATGCGGGCAGCGGCCACAACATCAAGCTGGGGGCCGAGATCAACGAACTCGAAGTCTTCAACCTGTTCCTGCCCAACGCCACCGGCACGCTGTTCTTCCGGAACTTGGACGATTTCGAAGCCGGTCTCATTTCAGGAGGGACCAACACCAATACGAGCAACAACAATCTGGTTTCCACGACGGCCGCCAACATCCCCGTGGGTGCGCAGATCCAGGTTCCCGAGGACTTCGATTTCAACCTCTCGGCAGCCGAGTTCAGCCGCACGATCTACTCGTTCTTCGCACAGGACGAATGGCAGGCGACCGACCAGCTGTCGATCAACGCCGGTGTTCGCGTTCAGCTGTATGACGGCGGCACGCCGCCCGCCAACCCGCTGTTCGCCCAGCGGATCGGTTTCAGCAACTCGACCGGCTTCTCGTCGCTCGATCCGGTGATCCTGCCGCGTCTGTCGGCGACTTATCAGTTCGACAACGAAGGCTTCCTGTCGAACAGCAGCGTGACCGGCGGGGTCGGCATCTTCTCGGGCGGTGACCCGGTGGTGTTCTTCTCCAACGCCTTCTCGAACGACGGCTTCACGCAGGGCAACGTCACCACCAACAACTGCGCCGCCGGCCAGTTGACGCGCGATGCGCAGGGGCGGATCAGCGTGCTGGACGGTAGCGGCAACTTCACCGGCATTCCGCAGTGCGTGCTCAACGCAGGCGAAGCGATCGCGTCGACGGGCGGCGGCAACGTCCAGTCGATCGACCCGAACTTCGACCTTCCCACCGCAGTGCGTGCGAACCTCGGCTTCTCGACCGACTTCGGCACCGAGAGCGGGTTCTTCAGCAACTGGCACCTCAACCTCGACTACGTCTACACCCGCTTCAACGACACCCTCGCGGTGGTTGACCTGCTCCAGCAGATCAACCCGTCGCTCGGCCTGAACGGCTTCACGGTTGATGGCCGTCCGATCTACAGCCCGATCGATCCGCTGCGCGCGGGTTGCAACGCGCGGATCGTCGGCACCGGGGGTAACAACCCGCAGTATACCGGCCTCTCGGCGGCGTGCTTCAATGCCCAGAACGCGACGCTGCAGGAATTCATCCAGCTGACCAATGGCGACAGCTTCGATTCGCATAACTTCTCGGTCGTCCTGACCAAGCAGTTCAGCGAAGGGCTTTTCACCGAAGGCGGCAGCTTCAATGTCAACTTCGGCTATGCCTTCAACGACAGCCAGCAGGCCGGTAACTTCCGGAGCGCGACCGCGGACTCCAACTTTGACGGGACGGCATCGTTCGATGCGCAGAACGTGGGCGTGTCGCAGTCGGGCTTCGAAACCCGCCACAACTTCACGCTGGCGCTGAACCTGCGTGAGGAGTTCATCGACGATTACAGCACCAGCATCGGGATCTTCTTCCGCGCTGCGGAAGGTCGCCCCTACAGCTTGGTGTTCGATGACGCGACCCCGACCTTCCGCGGGACCCTGTCGGCCGAGGAAAACATCCTCGCCTACATCCCGACCGGCATCAATGACCCGAACATCTCGCCGCTCAGCAACCAGGCCGCGCTGCAGTCTTATGTCAACGCGCTGAACGGTGAGGGCATCATCAGCGAGCTGAACTGCCAGTTCACGCCGGGCCAGACGATCGGCCGCAACACCTGCCGCAACCCCTGGACGTTCGACATGGACTTCCGCTTCTCCCAGGAACTGCCGTTCCTCGGCAAGGTCACCGGGATCAAGCAGGACAAGATCGAGCTCTATGTCGATGTCGCCAACGCGCTCAACCTGATCGATGAGGACTGGAACTCGGTCCGCACGCTGGGCGGCTTCGAACAGCGCGTCGCGCTGGTTCAGGGCAGCTTCGATCCGCAGGGCCGCTACGTGATCAGCAACTTCAACGCCAACCAGGGCCGGGCCGATACGGCCGAAGGCGCCACGGCATGGCGGATCCAGTTCGGCGTGCGCTACGAATTCTAATTCGTCGCCTGCATGACAGGAAACATGAGCGGCGGGGCCTTCGGGCTCCGCCGTTTGCGTTTGGGGAAGGGGGAGGGCGCGGCGCGAGCGGGGGACTGTGGCAGCTGCTGGGCGCCCCCGCGGGGGAAGGTGCTCTGGTCGGGGCTCAGCCTCCGGCGGCGGCGGCC
>PNKW01000103.1 GCA_013822695.1 Erythrobacter sp.
GGCTGGCCGGTCTCGCAGCTGCATGACCTGCCCGTCATGGGCACCCCCGCCTGCACCGCCGCCGACCAGACGGGGTGCGTCATCAGCTGGTCGAGCTTTGCCGAGCCCGCCGATCCCTCGCTGGTGCTCGATGCCTATTCGAGCGCCCCCGCACTTGACGGCACGGCGCCGGGCAATGAGCCGATGCTGTGCACCAACCCCCTCACCGGCCTCACAGGCGGTGCGGCGGACAAGAGCGCCAATCTCGGCACGCTGGTGCCGGAAGATTCGATGGAGAACGGCACGCTTCAGCCCGGCCTCGTGCCCGCCACCTGCGACGAGCGCGGGCTGCTGCTGATCGGACCGCCGCCGGAGATGGGCAACTATGTGCTGCCGGGCAATAATTACCACGTCTACGATCTGCCGCTGTTCTGGGCGAACACCAAGGCCGACGTGATCCGGCGGGCGGACGCGTGGAAACCCGCCAGTTGATCTTCGAGGACGCACGCGGGTTCGGCGAGGCCGTGGGCGATGGCGGCGTGCTGCTCGGGCTCGACCTCGGCACCAAGACGCTCGGCACCGCGACCTGCGATGCGGGCTGGCGCTTCGCCACCAACGGCACCACGATTAGCCGAGGCAAGTGGGGCAAGGACCGCGAGACGCTGGCGGCGCTGATCCGCAGCCGCAGCGTCAAGGGGCTGGTCCTGGGCCTGCCGCGTAACATGGACGGCTCCGAAGGCCCGCGCGCCCAAGCCTCCCGCGCCTATGCCCGCAACTGCGCCGAGGCCTTCGCGCTCCCGATCCTGCTGTGGGACGAGCGCTGGTCGACCCAGGCCGCCGCGGCCGCGATGATCGGCCAGGACATGAGCCGCGCCAAACGCGCCGCCGCGATCGACAGCCATGCGGCGGCGGTGATTTTGCAAGGCGCGATCGACCGGCTGGCGGGGGGGATTCTCTAGATGGTCGATGACGCAATCGGCGAGGCGATCGGCGGCGCGGTCGAAGTCGCCGCCGAGGTTCTGGGCGATATCGGTGCCGATACCGCCGCGGATGCCTTCGCTCCCGACCGGCGACGGCGCCGGGGTTGCTGGCGGCTGTTCCTGATCGTGCTGGTGGCGGCGCTGGTTGTGTGGTGCGTCGTCGCCTTCATGTCCTAGGCCTGCCCGTTCAGCCTCCCAATTCAACCATTGCGCGCCGACCGCCCCTCGCCCTATGCGCAGCCCCATGAACACGCCCACCCCCCGGTTCGACGCGCGCGAAGCATCGAAGTGGTTCTTCCGCCACGGCCATACTGGCTGGCTCGGCCTCAGGTTCACCGATCAGGGCGACAACTGGGTCGAGCTCGAACTGCCCTGGCGTGAGGATCTCATCGGCGATTCCAGCCAGCACGTGCTGGCCTCGGGTCCGATCATCAGCCTGATGGACATGGCGAGCGGCATGGCGATCTGGCAGACGCGCGGCACGTTCCAGCCGGTCGCCACGCTCGACCTGCGCGTCGACTACCAGCGCCCCGCGCGCGAGCGGGCGAGCGTTAAGGGCCGCGTCGAATGCTACCGCATCACCCGCTCGGCCGCCTTCGTGCGCGGGATCGCCTATGACGACGACCTCGCCGATCCGGTTGCCCATGTCGCGGGCTGCTTCATGACCATCGGCGCCGATCCGCGCGAGGCCAATCCGGCGCTGGGTGGGGGCGGCGATGCCTGAGGGACTGGAGCTCCCCGCCTATGCCCGCTCGCTCGGCCTCAGCCTCACTGGCGGGGAGGAAGGCGGGATGCCGATCCTGACAGTCGATTTCGGGCCGATGGTCGAAGGCCGCCCGCAGCACTTTCATGGCGGGGCGACGGCAGGCCTGCTCGAGAACGCCGGCTATGCCGCGCTGCGCACCGCGCTGTTGGCGGCGGGGCGCGATCCGCTGCTCAAGCCGATCAACATCACCGTGCAATATCTCGCAGCGGGCAAGTCGCAGGCGAGCTTTGCGGTCGGGCGCATCACCCGGCTGGGGCGGCGCAACGCCAATGTGACGGTCGAGGCGTGGCAGTCAGACCGCACGCGGCCGATCGCGACGGCGGTGATGAATATCCTGATGGTCTAGGCCTCAGGCCTAGGGCGGCGGCGTGGGCGCAGGCGCGGGCCTGACGACCACCCCGCCCTCCTCGACCCGCACCTCGACCGGCACGCCCTCCTGCCGCAGCGAGATGCCGTTCTCGTCGACCTTCAGGCTGGTGCCGTCCTGCCCGAGCGGGATCTCGCCCTCGATCACGTCGAGCGGCTGGATGGGGCCTTCGGGATCGGGCGTGTCCTCGACGAGCGGCGCGGGGGCAGCGTCGATCTTGAGCGCGGAGAGCATGAAATCGCGCCAGATCCGCGCTGGCAGACTGCCGCCGGTGACGCCGGGGAGCGGCGTGTTGTCGTCCTTGCCGATCCACACCCCCACCACAAGGTCGCCCGCATAGCCCACGAACAGCGCGTCCCGATAATCCTGGGTGGTGCCGGTCTTGCCGTAATTGGCGATCGGCAGCGACGCGCTCCGCCCCGTGCCGCGGTTGATCGCCGCGCGCAGCATGCCTTCCAGGTCCTCGTGAACGCGCGAGGACATCGACTTTGTCGGCGTCGTCATCCACTCCCACCAGCTGCGCTCGCCGCGCGGGAAGGCGTGGGGCTCGACCGGGTAGGCGTTGGCGGCGATCCCGGCATAGGCCGCAGTGAGCTCCATCAGGGTCATCGAGGAAGTGCCAAGCGCGAGGCTCGGGTCGCCCTCGGTCATCGCGGCGGTGATGCCGAGGCGGCGTGCGGTGCGGATGACCTTGTCGCTGCCCACCGCCTGGAACAGCCGGAAGGCCGCGACATTGCTGGAGGAGGCGAAGGCGTCCTCCAGCGTGATCTGCGCCGAGTACTGCTCGCGCGCATTCTTGGGGCGGTAGCTGCCTTGGGTGATGGGCGTGTTGGGGATGGTGTCGTCCGGCTCCCAGCCCTCCTCCAGCGCGGTGAGATAGACGAGGGTCTTGAAGGTCGATCCCGGCTGGCGGCGCGCCTGCGTCGCCCGGTTGAAGGGCGACTTGCGGTAGTCCCGCCCGCCGACCATCGCCACCACCTCGCCGTTGCGCCGCATCGCCACCAGCGCGACCTGCGCGCCGCCAAGAGGCGCGCGCGCGACGATCCGGCTGGCGAGCGCCTGGAGCCGCGAATCCAGCGTGGTGGTGAGGGTCTGCTTCGAATAGCTCGCCTCCATCCCCTCACGCGCCAGCGGCAGGGCCCAATCGGCGAAATAGGTGCCGGTCGGCAGGTTGTCGTCGCGGGCGCGCACGTCGATGCGCGGATCGGGCAGCGCGTCGGCCTCGGCGCGGGTGAGGTAGCCCTCGTCCACCATGGAGCCCAAGACCAGCTCCATGCGCGCCTTAGCCTTGTCGTAGTGCTTGGTGGGCGCATAGCGCGAGGGCGCCTGCAGCAGCCCCGCCAGCATCGCCGCTTGCTCGGGCCGCAGCTTTTCGGGCTGGCGGTAGAAGTAATGCAGGCTCGCGGCGCGCAAGCCATATTGGTTGTCGCCGAAATAGGCGTTCGACAGGTAGCGTTCGAGGATCTCGTCCTTGGTCAGCCAGCCTTCGAGCCACAGCGCGATCAGCGCCTCGCGCGCCTTGCGGGTGAGGCTCTGCTCGGGGGTGAGGAAGGTGAACTTGGCGAGCTGCTGGGTGATGGTCGAGCCGCCGCCATAGCCTGTCCACGCCGCCCGGGCGATGCCGCGCGGGTCGATGCCCCAGTGCGAGTAGAACCGCCGGTCCTCGATCGCGATGAAGGCCTCGACGACGTGCGGCGGCAGGTCCTTGACCTTGACCGGCGCCTCGACAATCGCCCCCTGCCGCGCGATCGGCTTCCCGTCGCTGGCGAGCAGCGTCACCTGCGGCGGGGCGATGGGCTCGAGGCTCTTGGAGAGCGGCGCGGTGACGGTCAGCCAGCCGATCAGCAGGGCAAGGAGCGCGAAGGAGGCCATGATGCCCCGCCCTGTCCACCACAGCTTGGAGCGCGCCCGCCAGTAATCGCGCTGCCACCAGCGAAGGCGCTTCTTCTCGGTCGCCGCCAGCGCCTCGTCGACCAGGCTGAGCTTGGCGTCCCACTCATCATAGGAGGGCGTGCCCGAGACGCGCGGACGCGGCAGGTCGTCGTCATCATCGTCATCGACGGGACGCGATGATTCGTAAAGCGGGAAGAACCCGGCAGGCGTGCCAGCCCGCTCATCGGCGCGGGCGCGCGAGCCCTTCAGGAATCGGTCAAAGAACGCCATGGTCGCTGCTGTGTTATCAGCCTAGGACACTTCCCCGCAAGCGGCTGTTTACCGCTTCTTCCCCGCGCCTTCCGGAAGATCCTCGCCGAACACCCGCTGATAATACTCCGCCACCAGCGTGCGCTCCGCCTCGTCGCACTTGTTGAGGAAGCTGAGGCGGAAGGCGAAGCCGGTCGATCCGAAGATCGCGGCGTTCTGCGCCCAAGTGATCACGGTGCGCGGGCTCATCACGGTCGAGATGTCGCCGTTCATGAAGCCCTGACGGGTCAGCTCGGCAACCTTGACCATGTCGGCGATCAGCTTGTCGTCAGCCTCGGGGGTCTTGGACTTGACGATCTGCTGCTCGACCTCGGGCTTGAGGTAGTTGAGCGCAACGACGATGTTCCAGCGGTCCATCTGCGCCTGATTGATCGCCTGCGTGCCGTGATAGAGGCCGCTCGTATCGCCGAGGCCGACCGTGTTGGTGGTGGCGAACAGGCGGAAGAACGGGTTGGGGGTGATGACGCGGTTCTGGTCGAGCAGCGTCAGACGGCCGTCGAACTCGAGCACGCGCTGGATCACGAACATCACGTCGGGGCGGCCCGCGTCATATTCGTCAAAGGTCAGCGCCACCGGGTGCTGGAGCGCCCAGGGGAGGATGCCTTCCTTGAATTCGGTGACCTGCAGCCCATCCTTCAGCACGATGGCATCGCGCCCCACCAGGTCGATGCGGCTGATATGCGCATCGAGATTGACCCGGATGCTCGGCCAGTTGAGGCGGGCGGCGACCTGTTCGATGTGGGTCGACTTGCCGGTGCCGTGATAGCCCTGCACCATCACCCGGCGGTTGTGCGCAAACCCTGCGAGAATCGCCAGCGTGGTGTCCGGATCGAACACATAGGCGCCGTCAAGCTCGGGCACGTGCTCGTCGCGCTGCGAGAAGGCGGGGACCTGCCAGTCGACATCAATGCCGAACATCTCGCGGACGTCGACCGTGGTATCGGGCTGGTTGGGCATGGCGTTGGCGCCGGCGACAGTGGAGCGGGAAGGTGCAGTCATCGTGGCGTTCGGTTAGAGCGCAAGTCGCCCGCCTGCAAGCAGTGCTTTGCCTTGCGGGGCCTGCTTAATTTGCAAGTGCGCTGCGCTAACCCGGCAGCCGGATTACCGCGAGGTGCCCGCGCTTGATCCACACCCGCGCGCCTTCGTGGCCCGCTACTAGTGGCAGCGCCGCTCCTTCGGGAAAGCGCGCCCAGTCGTGGCGGGCGAGCGTGCCGCCTTCGTGGATGAGACGGCCTTCGAGCACCAGCAGCTCGAACCCGCCGGGCGCTGCCAGCGTGTCGCTCGTGCCGGGTGCCCACACCTCCAGCCGCACGTCCTCGTCCGGCCGCGCGCTCAAAACGGCGCTCGCAACCCCCGCCCGCGCCGGATCGGGCGCGAGCGCGAGCGCGCCCAAGTCGAGCGCGAACTGCGCCCGGTCCTCGGGGTCGAACTGCCACAGCTTGACGAAGATCGTGCACCCCGGCGCCGAACCCGGCACATGCGCCGTGCCGACCGGATTGCGGACATAGGTGCCCGCCGGGTAGTCGCCATGCTCGTCCTGGAACACGCCTTCGAGGACGATGAACTCCTCCCCGCCGGCATGGACGTGGCCCGGGAAGGTGCTGCCCGGGGCATAGCGCACGATGCTGGTCGCCCGCGCGACCTCGCCCCCGACGCGGTCGAGCATCCGCCGGTCGACCCCGGCCATGGGGGAGGCTTGCCACGGCAGGTTTTCGGTCGCGACGATAACGGGGGCGGCGAAGTCGGCGTTGATCTGCATGGTTCGCGAGATAGGGGTTGGCGCGTCCGAAAAAAGGGCGATGATCGCTCGATAATTGCGTTTCCCGTGACTAGGTTGATGCGCAATGGCCGATCCCCTCGAATCGCTGCGCCTCAGGCTGGTCTCGCAGGTGCGCGGCGTGTTCCACGATGCCAGCGCCGGGCAGACCCCCACCCCGCCTTCGGACGAGGCGCTGTTCGCGCGCGACACGCCGATCCGGCTGGTCCACGCCGATATCGTCGGGATGATGACCGGCGGGGTGCGCGCGCTGCTGCTGCAGATGCTCCACCCCCACGCGCTGCAAGGCGTGCTCGACCATTCGAATTTCCGCGAGGACATGCACGGCCGCCTGCGCAGGACGGCGCGGTTCATCGCGGTCACGACCTTCGGCCACCGCGACGCGGCGATGCAGGCGATCGCGCGGGTCAACCGCATCCACGCCAAGGTCGGCGGGACGCTCCCCGACGGCGCGCGCTACGAGGCGACCAATCCGCGCACGCTCGCCTGGGTGCATGTCACCGAGGCGCAGAGCTTTCTGGCGGGCTATCTCCGCCATGTCCGCCCCGCGATGCCGGTCGCCGAACAGGACGAATACTACCGGCAGTTCGCGGTCATCGCCCGCGCGCTCGGCGCCGATCCGGTGCCTGAGACGCGGGCGGAGGCAGACAGGATTTTCCGCGAGTTGCGCCATGATCTTGCCACTTCGAGGGAAGCGCGCGAGGTGGCGCAACTGGTGCTTGCGCAGCGCCCGCCGGGCACGCCGCTCGCCGTCCAGACCATGATCACTGCCGACGCCGTCGCCATGCTGCCCGACTGGGCGCGCGCGATGCTCAGCCTCCAGCGACCGATGCTGACCGCCCTGCCCGCCCGTGCGGCGACATGGGGCATGGGGCGGACCTTGCGCTGGGCGTTCCGGCAGAATTAGCGCTCAGGAAGCTCGAACAGATCCACGAAGTCTAGCGCGGCGGCGCGGTCCCCTTCGATGCAAAGGGCTCCCGCATCGGCCAATGCTCCCGGATCGACCTTGCCATAGAACAGCGCGACCAGCGTTGCCGCATCGCCCACCGTGAAGCGGCAATAGGCGTCGGCAATCGGCCCCCGCACGATCGGCAGGGTGCCGTTGTCGAGCCGCGCCAGATAGGTATCTCCGGCAATGTCGAACCCGATGAGCAGGCTCAGCCCTTCCGCCTTGGCCGGATCGAACATCGTGCGCAGCGAAAGCATCATCGACACCGCCGACATCGGCAGGGTCGGATCATGCAGCGGCGAGGATGCGGCCCACCGGCCCAACTCCTGCATGATCGGCTCGGCGCGGTATCCCCACGCGGTCAGCTCGTAGACCTGCGCCGCTGCGGGCGGCAGCAGCTGTCGGCGCACCAGCACCCCGCTCGCCTCCAGCCCCGCCAACCGCTCGGTCAGCACCTTGGCGCTGATTCCGGGCAGGCTGGCGCGAATGTCAGAGAACCGCCGCGCGCCCAGCATAAGCTCGCGCACAACGAGCATCGCCCAGCGCTCACCGAGCAGTTCGAGCGCGAAGGCGGTTCCGCAAGCGTCGTCGTACCACTTGCCATGCGCCCCCGGATCAGTTTCTTTTCGTAACTTCATAGTTGCATAATGTAACTGATCGCGTCACAATCGGCAAGTATCGAGTCGTGATGGAGGGAGAGCGCCAATGTATGTGCAAGGTTTCGTCATTCCCGTGCCTGAGGGCAACAAGGACGCCTATCGCGAGGTCGCCCGCAAGTTCTGGGACATCGTCAAGGATTACGGCTGCCTGTCGCAGATCGAATGCTGGGAGGCCGACGTCAAGGATGGCACCACCACCGATTTTCGCATG
>PNKW01000104.1 GCA_013822695.1 Erythrobacter sp.
ATCCGGGTCAACTCGCAGTCCGGCAAGGGCGGCTTTGCCTGGGTGCTGGAAAAGGATCAGGGCCTCAAGCTGCCCAAGAAGATGCAGGCCGATTTCTCACGCCACGTGCAGGCCATGGCCGACGAACTGGGGCGCGAGCTCAATGCCGGCGACATCTGGGACGCGTTCCGCAAAGCCTATCACGTCAAGATCCACCCCAAGCACTTCCAGCTGGTGCGCTACGAGGAAAGCCGCGCGGCCGACGGCACGCGGATCTTCGCGGGCACCATCGCCGTGGACGGCACGGAACAATCGGTCTCGGGCCGCGGCAATGGTCTCATCTCCTCGGTGATGGGCACGCTGCGCGAGGCCTTCGGAGTCGATCTCGAAGTGGTCGACTATACCGAACACGCGCTGGGCGCGGGCACCGATGCGCGGGCGGCCGCCTATCTCGAATGCCGCGCGCCCGACGGGCGCACCATCTGGGGCTGCGGGATCGACGAGGACATCGCCACCGCCAGCGTGCGTGCCGTGCTGAGCGCAGCGAATTCGGCGGTGGCCACGCCTGTGGTCTGACGCGGCGCGCTCTTGCACCCGGTGCGATTTGCGCGCACCCTCGGGACGGTGAGAGGAGAGAAAGCCGTCATGAGATCCATGCCGGAAAGCCCGGGCATCCCAGCTGCACCATCGCCGCCACGCGCGGTGGATGACCTTGCATGGCGCGATCTTGCCGCGGCACTTGCAGCAGGCTGGCGCGACTTTGCCGCCATGCCGCGCTTCGGCCTGTTCTTTGGCGGGGTCTATGTCCTTGCCGGGCTGGCTATCGGCTGGGCCACCGTCACCGGCGGCAATCTCAGCTGGCTGATCCCCGCCATCGCCGGCTTCCCGCTGGTCGCGCCCTTTGTGGCTGTCGGCCTCTACGAGGCGAGCCGCCGCCGCGCTGCCGGACAGCCGCGCACCTGGCGCGCGGTGCTCGGCGCCTTGAAGGGCCACGGCGATGACCAGATCCTGTCGATGGGAGTGATCGTCTTCGTCGCTTTCGCGTTCTGGATGATGGTCGCCCATGCGATCTTCGCAATCTTCGTGGGTGAAAGCGGAATGGGCCGCGATCCCCTGGCCGCTCTACTGACGCCGGAGGGGCTGGCGATGCTCGCCGTGGGCAGCGCGGTCGGCGGGGCGATGGCCTTCGCCTTCTATGCCATGACCGTGATCAGCCTGCCGCTGCTGGTCGACCGCCGGCACGATTTCCTCACCGCGATCATCGCCAGCCTTGCGGTGGTGCGGCGCAATTTCGCGGTGATGCTCGGCTGGGCGGCGATCATTGCCGCAGTGCTGTTCGTGGCCATGCTGCCGGGCTTTCTCGGGCTGATGGTGGCGCTGCCGGTGCTCGGCCATGCCACCTGGCACCTCTATGCGCGTGCGGTTGCCTAATTGGGGAATGACGGACGCCCTTGCGCCGGTTAGGTCTTGCCGCAGACAAGCGCCGCTAAGGCACGCGAGGGAGAGACCATGACCGAAGCCATCATCGAGCCCGATCTGCGGATCATCGACCCGCACCACCACCTGTGGGATCTGCGGGCGTTGGTGGGCATGTTCCCCGAACCGCATCACCCCTTCATCGCCGCGATCGCGCCACACGCGCATTACACCTTCGACCAGCTCCATGCGCACCTGACCAGCGGGCACAACATTGTCGCCACGGTCTTCATGGAATGCGGCGCCTTCTACAACGGCGCCTATGGCGAGGCGCTCAAGGTTGTCGGCGAGGTCGAATATGTGAACGGCGTCGCGGCGCAATCGGCCAGCGGGCTTTACGGCCCGGCACGCTACTGCGCAGGGATCGTGGGGCACGCAGACCTTACCCGAGGAACCGCAGCGGGCGAAGTGCTCGATGCGCTCAAGGCCGCCTCCCCGCGCTTCAGGGGCATCCGCCACGCCGCCGCGTGGGATGCCGACGGCGCGGTGCTCGGCGCGCCGTTCCATCATCCGCAGGGGCTCTATCTCGACCCGACCTTCCGCGAGGGCTATGCCGAGCTCGGCAAGCGCGGGATGACCTTTGATGCCTGGCTGCTCGAGCCGCAGCTGCCTGACCTGATCGATCTGGCGCGCGCCTTCCCCGATCAGCCGATCTGCCTCGACCATGTCGGCACGCCGGTGGGACTTGGGAGTTACAGGGGCCGCCTGCACGAACGCTTTGACGAATGGCGCCGCAATATCCGCGAATTGGCCCAGTGCGAGAACGTCGTCGTCAAGCTCGGCGGGCTCGCCATGGCCTTCTGCGCCCTGCCCGAGGACGGCCCTTGCGCCGGGCACTCTTCCGAACACCTCGCCGCCTTGTGGCGCCCCTATATCGAGACCTGCATCGAGGCTTTCGGCGCGGATCGCGCGATGTTCGAAAGCAATTACCCGGTCGATTCCTGGGGCGCGGATTACGCGGTGCTGTGGAACGCCTTCAAGCGCCTCGCCCGCAGCGCCAGCGCGGAAGAGAAGGCGGCGCTGTTCGCGGGCACCGCAGCGCGGTTCTACGGGATCGAGGACGTTCTCGGTTGACGCCACGTCACTCGCAAAATCGCGCTTGGCAGGCCCGGAACCGGCGCTAGAGACGCGGGTTGAGGATAGAGTTTTAAGGAGAAACCGATGCCGCTTCCCGCCCCGTTCGATCGCCTGCGCCTGCCGCTGATCGGATCGCCGCTGTTCATCGTCTCGGGCCCCGAGCTGGTGATCGCGCAGTGCAAGGCGGGGATCATCGGCAGCTTCCCGGCGCTGAATGCACGCCCGCAGTCACAGCTCGACGAGTGGCTCCACCAGATCACCGAGGAGCTCTCCGCGCACAACCGCGCCCATCCCGATCGCCCCGCCGCGCCCTTCGCGGTCAACCAGATCGTCCACAAGACCAACGACCGCGTCGATGCCGACATGGCGACGTGCGAGAAGTGGCAGGTGCCGATGGTCATCACCTCGCTGGGCGCGCGTGAGGATATCTACACCGCTGTGCGCAACTGGGGCGGCGTGACGATGCACGACGTCATCAATAACCGCTTCGCGCACAAGGCGATCGAAAAGGGCGCGACCGGGCTCATTCCGGTGGCGGCGGGCGCGGGCGGCCATGCCGGCGCGCTCTCGTCCTTCGCGCTGATGCAGGAAATCCGCGAGTGGTTTGACGGGCTGGTGGCGCTCTCGGGCGCGGTCGGGCACGGGGCGACGATCCTTGCAGCACAGGCCCTGCGCGCCGACTTCGCCTATGCGGGCAGCGCCTTCATTGCCACCAAGGAGGCGAACGCCGCCGATGGCTACAAGAACGGCATCGTCGAAGGCTCCTCGGAAGGGATCGTCTACACCAACCTCTTTACCGGGGTGCACGGCAATTACCTGCGCTCCTCGATCGAGGCTGCGGGGATGGACCCCGACAACCTGCCCGAAAGCGATCCCAGCAAGATGAACTTCGGCAGCGGCGGCAACACTAAGGCCAAGGCGTGGAAGGACATCTGGGGCTCGGGCCAGGGTATCGGGACAATCAAGGAAGTCGGCACGGTCGAGGATCTGGTCGCCCGCTTCGAGCGCGAGTATCACGAAGCCAAGGCACGGCTCGCGGGCAATGCGGGCTACACCGCGTGGGCGGCGATGGCCGAGGCGGCGGAGTAACTCACTCGGCCGCCCACAGGCTTTCCGCCATGGCATCAAGCTCGGCGAAGTAGAAGCCGGTGCCGAGCGGGTCCCTGCGGTTAAGCACCACGCGGCGGCGCTCGGCGAGGAGTTGGCGGCGCAGCGCAGCCTGGAGCAGGTGGAGCCGCATCAGCGCCTCGACCAGCGCCGCCTCGTTGTCCTGCAAGCGGACATCGGCCCAGCGCGCCTCGATCCGCCCGACGCGGGCGATCACCACCTCGTTGTAGCGCGGGTGAGGGCCGCGGTGGAGCGGCATGCCGCTGCGCACCGAGGCGGCTTCGGTAGCGGGGAGCAGCAGTCCGTTGCGGCGAAAGTCGTCGAAGCCGACGTTGACGCGGCCCACAGTGGCGAACATGCGGCCGAAGCAGCGCTGCGAAAGGAGCTGGCGCGGGAGCAGGTGGTGGCGCTGGAGGCCCGGGTTGTATCCCGGCGAGCCGCACGCGTTGACCGAGCGGAAAGTGATGATTGTCAGGCTGTGCGTGTGACCCCAAACGTGCATGCCTACTCCCGCCAGACGCTGATGAGCGCCCGGTTGCGGGAGGGGCGCAGCACGAGACGCGAACCGTCGGGGGCGATGATGCGATCGTCCTCGGCCAGCCCGCCGGCCAGCACGAGGTGGTTGACGAGGCGGATGCCGAGCCGGGTGGCAGCCACCCGGTCGGCGCTGAGCGGAGGCTCGAGGCGGAGCTCCTGCCCGATCCAGAAGGCAAGGCCCACGCTTTCGAGCGCGCCATCCCCGGCCTCGGCGAAAGCCGTGAGTCCCAGCGCCGGGAAGGGCCCGCCATCGAGCCAGGCGCTGGTAACGGATTCGAAGTATCGTCGTCCGATCGCCGTTCGTGCCGGGCCCCAGACCACCGCCAGCATGTCATCGAACTGGCGCACGATGTCGCATCCCAGCGCGAGCAACTCGCGCATCACCGGCAGGCTGCCGGCCCCTTCTGCCAGATGCGGGCCAGGGCGCAGCACCATCGCCTCATACTCTTCGGGCGAGGGCAAGGCGGGAAGATCGAAGCGGTGCGCAGCAGCGGGAAAGGCGCTGGCAGGCCCCGGCGCAAGCCCGCTGAGGTCAAAGGTCAGCCCGTCGCGCAGCAGCTCGAGCCAATCGAGCTGCCCCGGCCAGACCGCTTCGCGATCGGCTGCGTTGCCGAAGACCGGATCATGGCTGACGCTGACAGCAGGAAGGCGGCCCGCAAACGCGTTGACCGCATGCCGGTCTGGCCGCTTACCCTTGGCAAACAGCAGATGCAGCTCGGCGTGATGAGCGCGCTGCGACTGTGAAATTTTAAGGCTCCCCTCGTATACGGCCCGGAAGATGCCACTAACCCCTGTCATCCATTTGGCGCGTTTGCGGAAACTCGTCGAGTCCCCAAACGGCACACCTGTCCCGTTTTGGAGCAATCTCTAGAACAGGCCGAGCCGCAGCCCTTCCGCTAGAGCCGCGCCGGTTTCGCGCGCCTGAACAAGCGCCGCTTCCGGAACGGTCTTGGAGGCGTTGATCGCCTCGGGGGTCTGCGCGGCGAGGTTCACGATCACCGGCGGCGCGACCCGCCGCAGCCGCCAACCAGTTGCGATCCGGTCGATCTGGCGCTGGGCCCCCTCCCCGTCCGATCCCGCTGCGATCAGCGTCGCATAAGGCCGCCCCTCGACCTTGCCGAGCAGCGGGTAATAGGCGCGGTCGAAGGCCTCCTTCATCAGCCCGCTCATGCTGCCGAGGTTCTCGGGGCAGACGAAGAGATAGCCGTCGGCGGCGAGCAGCATCCCGGGCTCCGCCGCGCCCGCGCCGACCAGCCACGCCGCCGTCCCCGCCCCCTCGGCCGCCGCGCGGGCCAGCGCCTCGCTCGCACCGGTGCGGCTGTGCCACAGGATCAGCAGGCGCGGTTCCTTGTTCATGCTGTCGAAGGCTTCCGCGCGCACCTGTCGATTGTCAACCGCGCCCATCTGCCCATCGTCGAGCCTTTGCGCTATCGGCATACCATGGCTACCCGCCCGCTTACTCCCCCCTCCTCCGGTCTCGGCGCCCCGGTGCTCGGCGTTGCCGCCTCGCTCTCGGGCAAGGCGTGGCGCTGGCGCGGGGGGAACATGGAGCTGGGCGACAGCATCGCCGGCCTCGACCATTCGATCCTCGATCAGCTGCTTCTGACCCGCGGCGTGGCCGAGGACGACCTCGCCCGCCACGCCGCGCCGACCTTGCGCGCCTTCCTGCCCGACCCCTCGATCTTCCGCGACATGGACGCCGCCGCCGCGCGGCTTGCCGATGCCGTCACGACCGGCGAGCGGGTGACGATCTATGGCGATTACGATGTCGACGGCGCCACCAGTGCCGCGCTGCTGGTCGAGCTGCTTCGCCAGCTGGGGCTCGCAGCGGACTACTACATTCCTGACCGTCTGCTCGAAGGTTACGGCCCGTCAGGCGAAGCGCTGGTCAGGCTGGCCGAGGCAGGTTCGCAGCTGATCGTCACGGTTGATTGCGGCGCGATGGCGCACGAAGCGCTGGGCATGGCACGCGAAGCCGGGGTCGATGTGATCGTGGTCGATCACCACAAGTGCTCGCCCGAGCTCCCACCCGCCCACGCGCTGGTCAACCCCAACCGTCTCGACGAGAGCGACCTTGGCGCCGCCCACGGCCATCTGGCGGCGGTCGGCGTCGCCTTCCTGCTCGGCGTGGCGCTGGTGCGCGAGCTTCGCGCACGGGGACACTTCGGGGCACATCGCCGCGAGCCCGAGCTGATCGGGTTGCTCGATCTGGTCGCATTGGGCACGGTCGCCGATGTCGCCGCGCTCCACGGCCTCAACCGCGCCTTCGTGGCGCAGGGGCTCAAGGTGCTGGCACGGCGCGAGCGGATCGGCATGGCGGCGCTGATGGACGCAAGCCGCCTGACGCGCGCACCGCAATGCAGCGACCTCGGCTTTGCGCTCGGCCCGCGGATCAACGCGGGAGGGCGGATCGGCGAATCGACCCTTGGCGTGCGCCTGCTCACCACCACCGACCCCGAGGAAGCCCGCGCCATCGCCGCCCAGCTTTCGCAACTCAACGAGGAGCGCCGCGCTATCGAGGCCATGGTGCAGGAAGCTGCCGAGGCGCAGCTCGCAGGCCAGCACAACATGGCGGTGCAGGTGCTCAGCGGGCACGGCTGGCATCCCGGGGTGATCGGGATCGTCGCCGGGCGGATCAAGGAGAAAACCGGCAAGCCCGCCGTGGTGATCGCGCTCGATGAGACCCAGGGCAAAGGTTCCGGCCGTTCGATCAGCGGGGTCGACCTTGGTGCCGCGATCATCGCCGCACGCGAGGCCGGGCTGCTGGTGGCAGGCGGCGGGCACGCGATGGCGGCGGGCCTCACCATCGACCCTGCCCGCCTCGCCGATTTCGCAGGCTTCCTCGACGAGCGCCTCGCCCGCGATGTCGAACGCGCCCGCACCGGGGCCGCCATGCTGCTCGACCTCGCGCTGGCGCCGGGCGGTCTCACCCCCGAACTGGTCGAGACGCTGGAGGCCGCCGGGCCCTATGGTGTCGGCTGGCCCGCGCCGCGCATCGCGGTGGGGCCGGTCAGGATCGTCAAGGCGGATATCGTCGGCAAGGATCACGTCCGGATCATTGCCAGCGGCAATGACGGGAAGAGCTTCAAGGCCATCGCTTTCCGTGCGGCAGAAAGCGAGATGGGCCAGACCCTGCTCCACCGCCATCAGGGCCGCCGCTTCCACCTCGCCGGGCGCGCCAAGATCGACGATTGGGGCAACCGCCCCGCAGCCGAATTGCAGCTCGAAGACGCCGCCTTCGCCGATTGACGCGGCAGGCGGCGCTCGGGCGAGAATTTTTCCCCAAGTCGGGACTTGACCACCCCGATGCACCCCCCTAAAGGCGCGCTCTCGCAATCGCGACGGCCCCTTCGTCTAGCGGTTAGGACGCGGCCCTTTCACGGCTGAAACACGGGTTCGATTCCCGTAGGGGTCACCAGCTCTTCACAGAGAATGGCAGACAGGGCGGCAGGCTTCGGGCCTCGCCTCCCTTTTCATTTGCACGCGGCCCGGGCGCACGGCCTGCCGCACGCCCTTCCCTCACCCGCTGCCAGCCTGTAAGGCGACCAGCATGGGCAGCGGCCAGAACATTCCCATCGCCGGCATCCTGCTAGCGGCGGTGACCTTCGTGGCGCTGCTGCTGCTGGGGACCGATATCGTCATTGCCATCGCGGTGCTGACGGTGTGGGTCGGTTCGCTGCTGGTCGCC
>PNKW01000105.1 GCA_013822695.1 Erythrobacter sp.
CTTCAAGCAGGTCGAGTTCGACATCATGTATGGCGAAGGCATCTCCAAGATCGGCGAGATCCTCGATCTCGGGGTCAAGGCCGGCCTCGTGGAGAAGTCGGGGAGCTGGTTCTCCTACGATTCGATCCGCATCGGGCAGGGGCGCGAGAACGCCAAGACCTACCTCAAGGACAATCCTGAAGTTTGCGACCGGTTGGAAGCTGCGATCCGCAGCCGCACCGATCAGGTCGCCGGGGAGATGATGACCGGGCCGGACGCGGACTCGGACATGTGATTCCCAAGCGGGCGCATGGCTGGCCCCGGGGTGTCCCGCTCCGGCCCGGCTGTCCCCACCAGCGCCCGGACAAGCGGAACGCCGGTGCGTGCTCTCCCCAGGCACGCACCGGCCTTTCGCGTTTTCGCAGGGGTGATGAGCGTGTCCGTGTCGTTGGCATGTCGTTGCCATGTTGTTGCCGCCTAATGGGCAGGTTGTAGCGAGCCATAGGCCCCCGATTGCGCGCGCTCCATTGCGTTAATCCCACGCTTTGCCTAACTGCACGGCCATGACGTCGACCAACGAAATCCGCCGCTCCTTCCTCGACTATTTCAGCAAGGCCGGCCACGCCGCGACCCCGAGCGCGCCGCTCGTGCCCTACAACGATCCCACGCTGATGTTCGTCAATGCCGGGATGGTGCCGTTCAAGAACGTGTTCACCGGGCTTGAGACCCCGCCGTCTCCGCGCGCGGCGTCCTCGCAGAAATGCGTGCGCGCCGGGGGCAAGCACAATGACCTCGACAATGTCGGCTACACCGCGCGCCACCACACCTTCTTCGAAATGCTGGGGAATTTCTCCTTCGGCGACTATTTCAAGGAACAGGCGATCACCCATGCCTGGACGCTGCTGACGCGCGAATGGGGCCTGCCCAAGGACAAGCTCACCGTCACCGTCTACCACACCGATGACGAGGCCTTCGATCTGTGGCGCAAGATCGCCGGGCTCCCCGACGAGCGCATCATCCGCATCCCCACTTCGGACAATTTCTGGTCGATGGGCGACACCGGTCCCTGTGGGCCTTGTTCCGAAATCTTCTACGACCACGGCGATCACATCTTCGGCGGCCCTCCCGGAAGCCCGGACGAGGATGGCGATCGCTTCGTCGAGATCTGGAACCTCGTGTTCATGCAATACGAGCAGCAGGCTGACGGCACCCGCCGCGACCTGCCCAAGCCCTCGATCGACACCGGCATGGGGATCGAGCGCGTTGCCGCCGTGCTCCAGGGCGTCCACGACAATTACGACACCGATACCTTCAAGGCGCTGATCGCCGCCTCCGAAAGCCTCACCGGCGTTGCCGCCTCGGGCGAGAGCGCCGCCTCGCACCGCGTCATCGCCGATCACCTGCGCTCGACCAGCTTCCTGATGGCCGACGGGGTGCTCCCCTCGAACGAGGGCCGCGGCTATGTCCTGCGCCGGATCATGCGCCGCGCAATGCGCCACGCACACCTGCTCGGCGCCGCCGAACCGCTGATGCACCGCCTTGTCCCCGCGCTCGTCACCGAGATGGGGCAGGCTTACCCTGAGCTGGTCCGTGGTCAGGCGCTCATCCAGGAAGTGCTCGAACGCGAGGAAACCCAGTTCCGCCGCACGCTCGACAAGGGCCTGAAGCTTCTCGACGAGGCGACCGGCGACCTCGCGACCGGCGGCGAGCTTGATGGCGAGATCGCCTTCCGTCTCTACGATACCTACGGCTTCCCCTACGACCTCACCGAAGACGCCCTGCGCACCCGCGGGATCGGGGTCGACCGCGCAGGTTTCGACCAGGCCATGGCCCGCCAGAAGGCCGCCGCGCGCGCTGCGTGGAAGGGCTCGGGCGAAGCGGCCTCGGGCGAGGTCTGGTTCGACATCGCCGAGCGCGAGGGTGCGAGTGAATTCACCGGCTATGCCGCCACCAGTGGCGAGGGCAAGGTCGTCGCAATCGTCAAGGGCGGGGCGGAAGTCGCCAGCGCCGCGGCGGGGGACGAGGTGGTGATCCTCACCAACCAGACCCCGTTCTACGGTGAAAGCGGCGGCCAGACGGGCGACGCCGGCACCATTGCCAGCCTCTCCGGCTTGCGCGCGGTTGTCACCGACACTTCCAAGCCGCTCGGGCGCCTCCACGCGCATCAGGTGCGGATCGAGGCGGGCGCGGTCGGCGTCGGCGACACGGTCGAACTGAAGGTCGATGCCGAGCGGCGTGACCGGATCCGCGCCAACCACTCGGCCACCCACCTCGTCCACGCCGCACTGCGCGGCCGCCTTGGCGGGCACGTGACGCAGAAGGGCAGCCTTGTGGCCGAAGACCGCCTGCGCTTCGATTTCTCGCACCCGGTTGCTCTGACGCCCGAGGACATCGCTGCGGTCGAAGCCGAAGTGAATGCCGAAATCCGCGCCAACGAAGAGGTCTCGACCCGCCTCATGACCCCCGACGACGCGGTCGCCGCAGGCGCGCTCGCGCTGTTCGGCGAGAAATACGGCGACGAGGTCCGCGTGCTCGGCATGGGCCGCGCCGGCAAGGAAGGGCGCAACTATTCGGTCGAGCTGTGCGGCGGCACGCATGTGCGCGCCACCGGTGACATCGGCATTTTCCGGATCGTCTCGGAGAGCGCTGTCTCCTCGGGCGTGCGCCGGATCGAGGCGATGACCGGCGAGGGCGCGCGCCAGTGGCTGGTCGCGCGCGAAGAGGCGCTGAAGTCCGCGGCAAGCGTGATCCGCGCGACGCCCGAGGAAGTCCCCGCAAGGCTCGCTGCGCTGCTCGACGAGCGCAAGCGGCTCGAAAAGGAGCTGGCCGAGGCGAAGAAGGCGCTCGCGCTGGGCGGCGGCGGAAGCGGCGGTGCGGTCACTGCCGATGAGACGGTCGCGGGCGTCACTTTCAGCGGCCAGGTGCTCGAGGGGCTCGATCCCAAGGAGCTGCGCCCGCTGCTCGATGCGGCCAAGCAGCGCATGGGCAGCGGCGTAGCGGCGGTGATCGCGGTCAATGACGGCAAGGCGAGCATTGCGGCAGCTGTGACAGACGACCTCACGGGCCGCTTCAGCGCGGTCGATCTGGTGCGCGCGGGCGTCGAGGCGCTCGGCGGCAAGGGCGGCGGCGGGCGGCCCGACATGGCGCAGGGCGGCGGGCCCGACGGCAGCAAGGCAGCCGAGGCGCTGGCGGCGGTGAAGGCGGTTCTGGCAGGGTGACCCGCATAAGGCCTTCCGGCGTTCTTCTGGCAGTGGCCCTCCTGCTGGCAGGCGCCGTCGGCGCGGATGCCAAGGACCGTACGCGGCCTTTCCCGCAGGGCCTCTATGGCAATGTCGAGATGTCGGGCGAGACCGGCGATCTCGGCGGCTTCGAGGTGCGCTTCTTCACCGATCCCGCCACGGGCAAGCCGATGGCCGAATTCACGCTCTGCGAGGGCTGGTGCAACACCGCCTACATCGCCGAAGTCACCCGCACCGAGGACGGGTTCACCTTTTCGCATGTCGAGACGCTCGAGGCCTACAACGACAGCGGCACGCTGACCGCGGAGGATCACGTCGTTCAATATCACGTGACGCCGTCGGGGAAGGGGTGGAAGGTCCGCCTGCTCTACGACGGCGACGATGTCACCGCCGGGGAGGCATGGCGGATCCAGCCGCTGGAGGCGCCTTTCGGTCTGACGGTGGCGCGCGGAGAGGAAAGTGGCCATGAAGAACGGTGAACGATGCGTGGTGATCGCCGGCACCCACAAGGGCAAGTCCGGAACGGTCGAGGACCGCAACGTCAGCAAGGGCGGCAATGTCACCATCACCGTGCGCCAAGCCGATGGCATGCGGTTCAAGACGCTGGAGCGCAGCGTCAGGCCCGCCTTGGAATTCGAAGGCTAGCAGGTTACCTCTCGCGCGAACTACCGCAGGTCGCCGGTTCCGAGCTGCGCGCGAGGTCGGTGTCGGGGCGGCGGTTGCCTTCGAGCTGCTTGCCCTTGACGGTGCCGTGCTTTTCGTCGGTCAGCGTTTCGGGCTTGCAGTCGGCGGGGTAGTCGGGCTTGGCGGGTTTGGACATCGGACAATCACCTTGCCCATCGTACTACCGCCGTAGCCCCGCGATTGTTTCTCCGCCCGTCGTGCTGGTGCGCAGTTTGGGCTTCTCGTTGAGCCCCCCGTCGCGCTCCAGCTGTTCGCGGAACTCGTCGCGCTTGGCGTGGATCGAGGCGATCACGGGGCCCATCGCGACGCCGATGTCGACCAGCACGGCTTCGGACAGCTGGAGCGAGGCTTCCAGGGTCTCTGGCACAGCATGGCTCGCGCCGGCGCGGTACATCGCGGCGGCGTGATCGGGATCGCGCGCGCGGGCGACGATCAGCAGATCCGGGTAAGTCTGGCGCAGCTTGGCGACGAGCCGCTGGGCGAGAACGGGTTCGTCCATCGTCAGCACCACCGCAGGCGCGGTCTCGACCCCGAGGCGTGCGAGCGTATCGCCCCGCGCCGCATCGCCGAAGGTCGCACGGTAGCCGTCGCGCTTGGCGGAATCGATCAGATCGGGGTTGCTGTCGATCATCACATAGGGCTTGGCATGGGCGCGCATCATGTCCGCGACCAGCCGCCCGACACGCCCACCGCCGACGATGATGGTGCGCGCGGTATCGCCATCGTCTTCGGGCGGAACCTGTGTGGTGCCATCGACCCGCCGCGCAATCACCGCACCGAGCTTGGCCAGCAGCGGGGTGATGGTGAGCCCGATCGCGGTGACGGTCTGCCAGAAACGCGCGGTCTCGGCGTCGAGCACCAGCGCGCTGGTGGCGGCGGCGAGCACGATCAGCGTGGTCTCGGACGGCGAGGCCATCAGCAGGCCGGTCTCCGCCGCGGTGCTGCGCCGCGCGCCCATAAGGCGCAGCAGCACGCCGGTCACCAGCGCCTTGAACACCACCACCCCGGTCACCGCCAGCGCGATGGCCCCGATCTGGCCGGCGATCTCGACGAGGTTGATGCTCATGCCCACGGTGATCAGGAACACGCCGAGCGCGAGGCCCTTGAAGGGCTCCATGATCTGTTCGACCTCGGTGTGATATTCGGTCTCGGCGATCAGCAGCCCGGCGATCAGCGCGCCGACGATCGGCGAGAGGCCGACCAGCGCGGTGGCAAGGCTCGCGCCGATGACGACCAGCAGCGAGGCGGAGAGGAACAGCTCGGGGCTCTTGGTGCGCGCGGCCTGCGCGAACAGGCGGGGGAGGACATAGCGGCCCGCCACCAGCAGCACCGCAATCACGAGGCCGCCCTGCCAAAGCGTGCGGATCATCCCGGCCCAGCCTTCATCCGCCGCGTTGGGCGCGAGCGCCCCGAGGATGAAGATGATCGGCACGATCATGATGTCCTCGAACAGCAGCATCGAGAGCGCCGCGCGGCCCACGGGCGATTTGGTTCCGCTGATCGGCAGCACGATTGCGGTCGAGGAGAAGGCAAGCGCAAAGCCCAGCGCCAGTGCGGCGGTAAGGCTCATGCCGCTCACAAGGCCAAGGAACAGCGCCAGCGCCCCGCCGCTGACCAGCACCTCGAGCGCGCCGAGACCGAACACCAGCTTGCGCATCGCCCACAGGCGATTAAACGATAACTCGAGCCCGATCGCGAAGAGCAACAGCACGATGCCGAAATCGGCGAACGGCTCCAGTCTCACGACATTCGTGATGGTGATGTAGTAGAGCCAAGGTCGCTCTTCGGCGAGCGCACCGAGGCCGGAGGGGCCCACCATCACGCCGATCAGGATGAACCCGATGATGGGCGTGATGCGGAAGCGGGCGAAAAGCGGGATGACGATACCAGCCGACCCGAGAATCACCAGCGCGTCCGAAAGGACGGGGGAAAGGGTCAGTTCGCCAGCCATGCCCAAGGCTTAACGGGCGGCAGAGGGCCTGTCACCCTCCGCGTGCCGAGGGCGGGCCGAGGGGGCGCGAAACCCCCGTTGCGCGCTCCTCGCCGAGCGGGTCCTTGATGTTGCCGACCCGCTTGTCCCACTCGATGCGGTAAAGATCGAAGCGCCGGTCGGCGAGGTTCTGCACTGTCCCCTCGGCCCGCGCCCAGCTTAGATCGGCAAGGTTGACGTCGCTGATCGTCAGCGTCTCGACGTTCTCGGACGCCTCGGCCGCGATCCCGTCGCGCGCGAAAGGGAAGTCGCAGGGGGTGAGGATGCAGGACTGGGCGTATTGGATGTCCATGTTGGCGACGTTCGGCAGATTGCCGACATTGCCGCTCATCACCACGAAGCACTGGTTCTCGATCGCGCGGGCCTGCGAGCAATAGCGCACCCGCATGTAGCCCTGGCGGCTGTCGGTGCAGAACGGCACAAAGATGATCCGCGCGCCTTCATCCACCAGCCGCCGGGCGAGTTCGGGGAATTCGCTGTCGTAACAGATCAGCACCCCGATCGGGCCGCAGTCGGTGGGGATCGCGTCGATGGTGTCGCCGCCCTTGATGTTCCACCAATAGGCCTCGTTGGGGGTGGGGTGGATCTTCTCCTGCGCGTGGATCGATCCGTCGCGCAGGCAGACGTAAGCCACGTTATGGATGTCGCCATCGAGCATCCGGGTGGGGTGCGATCCGCCGATGATGTTGATGTTGAAGGCGAGCGCCATTTCCGACAGGCGCTGGCGGATGCGCGGGGTGTAGTCGCTCAATGTCTCGATGGCTTCGAGCGGGGTCAATTCCTTGGGCTCGGCCGAGAGCAACATCACCGTGAACATCTCGGGGAACACGATGAAGTCCGCCTCGTAATCGGCGGCTACGTCGACGAAATACTCGATCTGCTTCATGAATTCATCAAAGCCGGACACGGCGCGCGATTGCAGCTGGCAGGTCGCGATGCGGACGCTTTCGACATCGCGCGGCAGACGGTGCTTTGGCGGGGCGTCGCTGTCGACGTAAGGGTTGCGCCAGATCATCCGCACCGCATTGCCGCGGCTCGCCTTGTCCTCGGGCAGGTAGCGGGGGAGGATCCCTGCCGGCTCGAAGCCATTGGCGAGCTGGAAGCGCAGGACGGGATCGTGGATGCGGTTTTCGATCACCAGGTCGAGATAGTCCTGCGGGGTTTCGGCGCGATTGGACTTGCGGCGCTTGGCGCGGGCATAGCCGGGCATGCGGCCGCCGAACACGATGCCGGTAAGATCATGCCGCTCGGCCAGCGCGCGGCGCTCCTCATAAAGACGGCGGCCGAGGCGCGTGCCGCGCACCGCCGGGTCGACGCAGAGTTCGTAGCCGTAGAGCCAGTCGCCGGTGGGATCGTGGCGGCTGCCAAAGCCGTTGCCGGTCACCTCGTCCCAGGTGTGGTCCGACAGCGCCACGCGCTCATCGAGCCGCATCGAGGCGCAATAGCCCACCACCGCGCCATCGAACAGCGCGACAAAGCAGCCATCGGGGTAGTTGTTGATCTGCCCGCGAATCTCGCCCTGGGTGTAGGCGGGCAGATCGTCATAGGCGCGGCGCACCAGATCGCCGATCGCCCGCACGTCCCTCAGCTTGGCCTGACGGATTTCGAGACGTGCGGTTGATCGGCTTGCCATGATTGTCCCTGACCGGGCCTCACGCTCAGGAAGCCATTTCCTTTTCGAGGTTCTGGACGATGGTCTCGAAGAACTGCTCGGTGGTCTGCCATGCCTGGCCAGGGCCGATCAGCAGCGCGAGGTCCTTGGTCATGTAGCCCTTCTCGACCGTTTGCACGCAGACCCGCTCCAGCGTTTCGGCAAACTTGACCACCTCGGGCGTGCCGTCGAACTTGCCGCGGTACATGAGGCCCCGGGTCCAGGCGAAGATCGAGGCGATCGGGTTGGTCGAGG
>PNKW01000106.1 GCA_013822695.1 Erythrobacter sp.
TTGGCAGCGGGCGCGGCGGAACGCTCGCTGGCGAGCGATCCGGTGCTCAAGACCCGCGAGCAGTGGAAGCTGATCGGCACCGGCGTTCCGCGCCGCGACATCCCCGCCAAGGTCGATGGCAGCGCGGTCTACGGGATCGACTTCACGCTCCCCGAGATGCGCGTCGCCACAATTGCCGCAGCCCCCGTTCGTGGCGGCACGCTGGAGAGCGTGGACGAGGCCCCGGCGCTTGCGGTGAAGGGCGTCGAGAAGGTCATCAAGCTGCCCGACGCCGTGGTGGTTATCGGCTCGGGCTACTGGCCCGCGACCAAGGGGCTTCAGGCGCTCAGCCCGAAGTTCACCGATGGTGGTCACGGCGCAGTGTCCACTCCTGCGATCTACGCCGCGCAGGCCAAGCTGATGGCCGGCGGCAAAGCTGACAACGAAGCGGGCGAGGGCGATGTTGATGGCGCCTTCAAGGCAGCGGGCGCGAAGCTGGTCGAGGCCGAATACCGCGTCCCCTTCCTCCACCACGCGATGATGGAGCCCTTTGCGCTCACCGGCCATTTCAAGGACGGTACGCTGACCATCTGGGGCGGCTTGCAGGACCCGCTCAGCACCCGCACCCGTGCGGCCAAGGCGGCGGGGCTCGATGTCGAGAAGGTGGTGTTCAACACCATGATCATGGGCGGCGGCTTCGGCCGGCGCTTCCCCGATATCGTCGAGATCATCGACCAGATCGCGCTCGTCGCGACGCAGGTGCCCTATCCGGTCAAGCTGGTGTGGAGCCGCGAGCAGGAAGTCACCCACGGCTCCTACCGCCCGCAATCCTCGGCCAAGCTCTCGGCATCGCTCAAGGATGGCGCGATCACCGCGATGCGGATCGATTACGCGCAGAGCGGCAATGCTGAAGGCGAAGTGCCCTTCATCTACAAGCTGCCCGCTACCTCGCGGCGGCACTTTGCCTATCAGTCGAACCAGATCGACGGTCCGTGGCGCTCGGTCAACGCGACGCAGCTGGGCTTCTACACCGAAAGCTTCATGGACGAGCTAGCGCTGGCGGCGGGGGCGGATCCCTACGAGTTCCGGCGCAAGCATCTGGCTGAAGGCTCGCGGCATCAGAAGGTGCTCGATGAAGTCGCCAAGCGCGCGGGTTGGGGCACGCCGCTGCCCGAAGGCGTCGGGCGCGGGATCGCGATCGTAGAGAGCTTCGATACGATCGTCGCCGAGGTGGTGGAAGCCACTCTTAATGAAGACGGCAGCCCCAAGGTGCTCCGCGCCTTTGCGGTGGTCGATTGCGGCACCACGGTGAACCCTTTGAACGCCGAGGCGCAGATCATGGGCGGCCTCATCATGGGGCTCTCCTCCGGCATCGGCGAGGCGGTGACGCTCGACAAGGGCGCGGTGGTCGAGAGCAACTACACCGACTACCCGATCCTGAAGCTGGCGGACGCACCCCCGGCGGTGGACGTCCACTTCGCCGACAGCGGGGCGAAGACCGGCGGGATCGGCGAGCCAGGCCTGCCGCCCGCGACCCCGGCGCTTGCCAACGCGCTCGCATCGCTCACCGGCAAGCGCATCCGCAACCTGCCGATTCTCACGCAGGCGAAAGTCTGAGCCTCGGTCGCTGGTCGGCGCTGATCCTCGCCGCGGGGGCGGGGCGGCGGTTTGCCAAAGATGGCGGGAGTGGCAAGCTCCTCGCCGACCTCGGCGGCGCGCCGGTCATCCGGCGGGTGGCCGAGCGGGTGCTGCGCGCAGGCTTTGCCGAGGTGCTGGTGGTGACGGGAGCCGAAGGCGCTGCGCTGCAAGCCGCCTTGGAGGGTCTGGATTGCCAGATCGTCGATGCGCCCGACTGGGCCGAGGGCATGGCCGCGAGCCTGCGCGCCGGGGTGGCGGCGCTCTCACCGCAGAGTGACGGCGTATGCGTCTTCCTCGGCGATATGCCGCTCGTGCCTGTGGCGCTTTGCGCTGACCTTGCCGAGCGGGCGCAGGCCGCGGGCTACGCCGCAAGGCCGCGCTGCGGGGGCAAGCCCGGACACCCGGTCGCCTTGACCCGCGCCGCCTTTGACGATCTCCTGATGCTGGAGGGCGATGCCGGGGCGACCGCGCTGCTGAAGGCGCGCCCCGACGTGGTCGCCTATCTCGATACCGCCGACAGCGGCGTGCTGCTCGACATCGACACGCCCGACGACCTTGCGGCGGCCGCTGCCGCGTGGAAGGCCTGAGCTACCTCGGCCACCAGCGAAAGCGCCACCTCGCGCGGCGCCTTGCCGAAGCCATAGAGCCCGATGGGAGCGTGGAGCCGCGCCAGCGCCGCCTCGCCGACGCCGTGGCCGCGCAGTTTGGCGATGCGCTGGTCGAGCCGCACGCGGGCACCGATGGCACCGACATAGAAGGCTTCTGAACCCAGCGCTGCGGCAAGCCCGCGCTCGTCATCCTCGCGGTCATGCGAGAGCACGGCGATGGCGGTCCAGCGGTCCGGCGCGATATCCGCCAGCGCGGCGGCAGGGTCGTTGCGGTGGTAGGCGATCCCTTCCATCGGCGCGGCTTCGGGCCCGCCGGGGGTGACAAGCGCGACCTGCCAGCCCATCGCAAGCGCCAGCGAAGCGGCGGTGAGCGTCGCCCCGTCCTCGCCGATCAGCACCAGCTTGAGCGGAGGGGTGAAGAGGCGGCTGTAGCGCGTGCCGTCCCATGAATCGCAGGGCGCCTCGCCTGCGGCTTCGGCGCGGCGGGTGGTGCCATCGCTCGACCACAGCAGCGGCGTGCGGGTGCGCCAGGCTTCGAGCAGCGCGGCCACCGCCGGTTCGCTGCTTCGGGCCGGCTCGATCAGCACCGTGATCCCCGATCCGCAGGCAAGCTTGATGTCGATCCACGGGCTGCCCTCGCCATAGCGCAGCAGGCGCGACGCGCCGCTCGCTATCGCTTCGCGGCCATGGCGGGCGACGTCATCCTCGATGCAGCCACCCGAGAGAAAGCCCCAGTGCTCGCCTTGCGTGATGAGCATCTGCGCCCCGACATCGCGCGGGGCCGATCCATCGACCTCGACCAGCGTCGCGATAGCAAAGCGCTCCGGCAGCGCGGGAAGCGCCAGCAGTGCCTCGCGAACATCGTCGACAGGGGCGGCAAGGCGCCAGCGGGTCATTGGTAAGGTGCGGCTTTCGTTGGGAGGCCTGAATAGGCCGCCAGCCTAGCCCGCACGCGGGCCCTGCGCAATTGCGCGGGCGTGCTCGGCTTATGCAAGGAAAGAGGTCCACTGGTCGGGACGAGAGGATTCGAACCTCCGACCCCCACACCCCCAGTGTGATGCGCTACCAGGCTGCGCTACGTCCCGTCACCAGTGGAGCGGGGCCTATAGGCGCGGCTTCACAGGCTGGCAAGCGGGTTTGCGAAGGTGTTGGTGTTGCACCTGTGCATCGCCTGGCCCCCCTGTGATTGCGGCTTGCTTGCATTGCTGCTAGGCGCGCCCACTTGAACGCAAGGGGCGAAAGCCTCGGACGCGAAATCACGGGATCTGACGGGCTCTAACGCATGACAATCGACCTTCTTGCCGCCGCTGCCGGAGCGGGCGCGCCTTCGGGGGCGGCCTTCTGGCTCAATATCGTGCCGATTGTCGGCATGATCGCGATCTTCTGGTTCCTGATCATCGCCCCGCAGATGAAGAAGCAGAAGGAACACCAGGCCAAGATCGCCGCCGTCAAGAAGGGCGATCAGGTGGTGACCGCGGGCGGGCTGGTCGGCAAGGTCGTCAAGGTCGACGATGTCTATGTCGAGCTCGATCTGGGCCCCAATGTCCGCGTCAAGGCGATCAAGGCGACGCTGGGCGACATCATTCCGCCGGCCGGCAAGCCCGCCAACGACTGATCCTGCGCGGGCGGTATGGCCCTTCGCGACCTTGAACTTTTGCGTGTGAGACCCTGACGCAATGCTCGACTTTCCCCTCTGGAAAAAGCTCTCGCTGTGGACGACGACGCTGGCGGCCTCGCTGCTGGCGCTGCCCTCGCTGGCCAATGTCGCCGGGCTTGACTGGCCTTCGGTGCTGCCGAACCCGCAGGTCAGTCTCGGGCTCGATCTTGCCGGCGGCTCGCACCTGCTGCTCGAGGCCAAGTCCGCCGACGTGCGCGCGCAGCGGCTCGAGAACATGGAGGAGACCGTCCGCCAGCTGATGCGCAACGCCGAGCCGCGCATCCGCATCGGCGACGTCTCGACTGCCGACGACAAGCTCTCCTTCATCCTCGAAAACGCCGCCGATATCGATCGCGCGCGCGGGCTGATCGAGCCGACCATGCAGGGCGCGACCACGGTGCGCGAGTGGGAATTGAACGTCGTCGATGGTCAGCGGATCGTGCTCAGCCAGACCGAGGCCGGGGTGAATCAGGCGATCGACGACGCGATGGACAGCGCCACCGAAGTCGTGCGCCGCCGCATCGACGAACTCGGCACGCGCGAGCCGACCATCATCCGCCAGGGCGACACCCGCATCGTGGTGCAGGTGCCGGGTCTGCAGGATCCGCAGGGGCTGAAAGATCTGGTCGGCAAGACCGCGCAGCTCGAATTCAAGCTGGTCGATCTCGATGCCCTGCCGACCAATGTCCAGGCCGGCATCGCCCCGCCGGGCAGCGAGATCGTGCCCTATGCCCCCGGTACGCCGGGCGCGGGCAGTGCGATCGCGGTCAAGCGGCTGGGCGGGATCCGCGGTGACAACCTCACCGGCGCGCAGGCCGAGCGTGACCCGCAGAACGGCCAGAGCGTGGTCACCATCGCTTTCGACGCGCAGGGCGGGGCCAAATTCGCCAAGCTGACCACCGAGAACACCGGAAGGCCCTTTGCGATCATCCTCGACGGGCAGGTGCTTTCCGCGCCCAATATCAACGAGCCGATCCTCGGCGGGCGGGCGCAGATCTCGGGGAGCTTTACGCCCGAAAGCGCCAACAACCTCGCCATCGCGCTGCGTTCGGGCGCGCTGCCGGTGCCGCTGGCGGTGGTCGAGGAACGCACCGTCGGGCCGGACCTTGGCGCGGATTCGATCCGCAAGGGCCTGATCGCGATGGGCATCGGCAGCCTTGCGGTGATCGCGCTGATGATCGCGACCTATGGCCGCTTCGGCATCTACGCTTGCGTGGCGCTGGTGTTCAACGTGCTGATGCTGCTTGGCCTCATGGCATCGGGCGGCTTCACGCTCAGCCTGCCGGGGATTGCGGGCTTCGTCATCACCATCGGCGCGGCGGTCGATGCCAACGTGCTGATCAACGAGCGCATCCGCGAGGAGCGCGCGCGCGGGCGCAAGGTCGTCGCCGCGGTCGAGACCGGCTACAAGGAAGCCAGCCGCGCGATCTTTGACGCCAACCTCACCAACCTCATCTCCGCGCTCGCGCTCGGCGTGTTCGGCTCGGGCCCGGTGCGCGGCTTTGCGGTGGTGCTGTTCATCGGGATCATCACCTCGGTGTTCACCGGCGTGCACCTGACCCGCATGTTCGTCGCCGGATGGCTGCGCAAGGCGCGCCCCAACGACATCACCATCTGAGGAGCAAGCCAGCCATGAAACTCCTGAAGCTTGTCCCCGACAACACCAACATCCAGTTCCTGAAGCTGCGCGTGCCCTTCTTCGTGCTCAGCCTCGTGCTGATCGTGGGGAGCTGGATCGCGGTGGCGGTCAATGGCCTTGCCTTCGGCGTCGACTTTGCCGGCGGGCAGGAAGTGCGCATGACCTTCACCCAGCAAACGACCGCGCCGATCCCGAGCCTGCGCGAAAAGATCGCCACCCTCGGCTATGGCGAGCCGGTGGTGCAGGAATTCGGCGCGCCCAACCAGGTCTCGATCCGGGTCAAGCTGCCCGACGGCGCCGAGCAGGCTCCCGATGCCGCCAAGGCTATCGGCGAGCGCGTAATCGCCACGGTCAAGGCCGACCATGCCGATGCCCGGGTCGACGGCAACGACACCGTATCGGGCAAGGTCGCAGGCGAGTTCCGCAACCAGGCGATCCTCGCGCTGCTGGCGGCGATGGCGGCGGTCTCGCTCTATATCTGGGTGCGCTTCGAATGGCAGTTCGGCGTGGGCGCAATGTTCGCGCTGGTGCACGACGTGTCGATCACGCTCGGCCTGTTCGCGCTCACCCAGTGGGAGTTCACCTTGCAGATCGTCGCCGCGATCCTCGCGATCATCGGCTATTCCTTGAACGACACCATCGTCGTCTACGACCGCATCCGCGAGAACCTCAAGAAGTTCCGCAAGATGGAGATGGGCGCGCTGCTCGACCTGTCGGTCAACGAGACGCTGGCGCGCACGGTGATGACCTCGCTGACGCTGTTCGTGGCGCTGATCCCGCTATTGTTCTTCGGCCCGCCGAGCCTGTTCGGCATGGTCGCGGCGATCACCGTGGGCCTGTTCGTGGGCACCTATTCCTCGGTCTACATGGCCGGGCCGCTGCTGATCTGGATGGGGGTGACGACCAACAGCTTCGTCCCCACCGAAACCGCGCTCGACAAGCAGGAAAAGATCGCCCGCGGGGAGGCATAAGCTCCAGTCCCTCCCCGTCCCGCAGGGATGGGGAGGTGGCGCGCGCCGCAGGCGCGTGACGGAGGGGTAACCCCTCTGCTGCCTTACCCCTCCGTCACCGCTGCGCGGTGCCACCTCCCCATTCGCAAGCGAACGGGGAGGGACTTCAGCCCACCAGCCCCTCATAATGCGCCGCCAGCGCGGCCGCGTTCGCGTCCCAGCTGAATCCTTCCGTCAGCGCCGCCACCGCCTCGCGCGGCGGCGGGTCGGCGAGGATCGCGTTGATCCCGGCGGCCACCGCATCCGGATTGCGCGCCACCAGCCGTCCGGCAGTGTCCGAGGAAATCAGCTCGCGCGCCCCGCCGACGTCGCAGGTGACCACCGGCGTTCCGCAGGCAAGCGCTTCGACCCAGGCATTGGCTAGGCCCTCGTTCGCGGTCGGCAGCACCATCACATCGGCGGCCGAGAGCAGCAGCGGCATCAGATCGTGGTCGATGGATCCGGCGAAGAACACGCGATCGCTCACGCCCTCACGCTGCGCCTGCGCGCGCAAGGCGGCCTCGTTGTCGCCCTTGCCGATCAGCACCAGCCGCGCCTCGGGAATCTGCCTCAGCGCGGTGATCGCGATTCCCTGCCCCTTGCGCTCGATCAGGGCGCCGACGCAGGCGAGCAGCGGCACGCCTGACGGCATGGCAAAGCCGAGCTCCTCGGACAGCTGTCGGCGCAGCTGCGGGTGATCGAAGGGCCGGAAACGGTCACGGTCGAGCCCGGTGTAATGCACCGTGATCTTTTCGGGCGGCATCCCCATGGCTGCCATCTGCGCGGCAAGATCATGGCTCACCGCGAGCAGCCCCGTGGCCGCACGCGCGGCCTCCACCATTTGCGTGGCCGCAAAGCCTTCCCTGCCCCAGAAGGTGATGTCGCTCCCGCGTGCCTTGATCGACAGCGGCAGGCCCAATTCACGCGCGATGATTGCGGCGGCGGGGCCATCGGGGAAGAAGAACTGCGCATCGACGAGGGCGAAGGGCGCCTCGGCATGGAGCACGCGGGCCAGCGGCAGCACGGCCCGCGCGATGGCAGCCGCATTGCGGCGCGCGCCGATGCGCGGGATCAGGGTGA
>PNKW01000107.1 GCA_013822695.1 Erythrobacter sp.
TGCGCGCAAACCCAAAAGTCCCTCCTCGTCCGCACCCGCTTCGACCTTTCAGCCGGTGGCTGCGGTGCAACCGGTCAGCCCCCCGTGCGCTTCAGCAGTTCCGATACGGTGACCACCTCGTAGCCTTGCGACCGCAGGCCATCGAGGACGATAGGCAGCGCATCACGCGCCACCTGATTGATCCGGTACATCGGGTGGATCAGGATGATCGAACCCGGGCGCACGCGTGCCAGAATGTCTTGCGCGAAGGCGCGGGGCTCGATGAACTTTTCAGGCTGATCTTCGACGTCCCACGTGATCGTGCGATAGCCTGCGCGCTCGACCTCCAGCGGCAGGCCGATCAGCCGCTTGCCGAAAGGCGGGCGGAACAGCTTCGTGTCGCTTCCGGCGCGCTGCAATAGCGCGCGGGTCTTTGCGATCTCCGCAGCATAGAAATCCTGCGTGCGGCCGAGGTTGCGCTGGTGCGAGTAGGTGTGATTGCCAAGCTCATGCCCGGCAGCGATCAGGCGTTCAGCTTGCCCCGGAAACTTCTCCATCCGGTTGCCGATAAGGAAAAAGGTGGCATGGATGCCGCGTGGCTCCAGCTCTGCCAGAACGGCATCGACCCCTTCGGGCGTAGGCCCATCATCGAATGTCAGCGCGACAAGCTTTGTCTCGGTTTCAACGCGGCAGGTCACCTCGCCGACCAGTTGGATGCAGCGCGCCTTGGATAGCTGCCATGCGGCGGCGGCCGAAAGGGCGAGAAGGATCGCCGAAGCGAGGATGGCGCTGCGAAGGCGAAAGTGTCGGGCGACCTTCATCATTCACCGATAAGCCATTGCGCTTGCTGCGCAAACCAAAAACCCCGTCCGGCCCAAGAGGAAGGCGGACGGGGTCGGAAGAAGCGCTGCTCCCCTTGGGTGGGCATGGGGGAAGCGGAGGGCAGCGCCAGCTTGTCAGATGGGTCAGGCGGGGAGGAACACCCCGTCGGTCACGTGGACCACGCCGTTCGAGGTCATGACGTCGGCCTGCGTCACGGCGGTGGCGCGGCCCTTTTCGTCGGTAATGATGATCTTGTCGCCCGCCAGACGCGCGGTCAGTTCGCCGCCGGCGACGGTCTTGATCACCGCCTCGCCGTGGCCCTGCTTGATCAGCGCGACGAGGTCGCGGCTCGTCACCTTGCCCGCTACCGCGTGGTAAGTGAGGATGCCGGTCAGCGTGCCCTTGTTCTCGGGCTTCACCAGCGTCGCGACGGTGCCATTGGGCAGCTTGGCGAAGGCGGTGTCGGTCGGGGCGAAGACGGTGAAGGGGCCGGGGCTCGACAGGGTATCGACCAGACCCGCAGCCTTGACTGCGGCGACGAGGGTGTTGTGGACGCCGGTGCTCATTGCGGTCTGCACGATGTTGGGGGCAGCGGCGGCCTCGGCCTTGTGCTGGTGCGCCGCGGCGGGGAGCGCGGCGAGGCCGGAGGTGGCGGCAAGGGCTGCTGCCGCAAGCGCGGCGAAGGTGGTCTTGGGGGTCATAAAGCGGGATCTCCGTTGGGGGTTACGTCACGAGTGCAAGCCCCTCCCGCTTGCATGAGACGTTACGGAATCCTTGGAGTGACGGATGCAAATAAAATTCAGTAGCAGGACGCCCCTGCCTCGCCGCGCGCTCAGACCCTGCTGAAGGCGCCCTTGGCGACCACCGGACCGGCATCCTTGCCATGCGGCTTGCCGCCGATCGGCTCGCGGGTGAGCACAAGGCTCGCCCCGTCCCCGAGCTTGGCGACCACGGCGGCGGGCAGCGTCATGCTGCGCACCGCGCCCGGCTCGACCACTCCCAATGATTGCAGCGGGGTGCCGTCGGCGGGAACCAGCCACAGCTCGTGATCGTGGACGCCGTCGGGGGTAAGACCGATCGCAGCGACCACCATGCGCTCGCTTTCAGGGATATAGGTGACATCGAGCCTGAGGCCGGTCTCGCCAATCGGCACGGTCGCGACCATGGGCGCGGCGGCGGCGATCTGCGCCGGCGGAGCGACAGGACCTTGCGAAGGCGTCAGCGCAACCCACGCCAGCAGCGCCGCAGCCGCGACTGAGGACAGGCCCGCCACCCGCTGCCACAGCCGCACCCGGGCCTCGAGCGCGACGACATTCGATCCCGCCGCAGCATCGCCCGCAGGCGCGCCCGCAGCCTCCTGCGCCGCTGTTACGCGCGCGGCGATGCCGTTCCAGACATGCTCGCCCGGCTCGGCGCCCTGCATGGCGTCGGAGAGCGGGGCGAACCAGCCGTCCCACCATTCCTTGCGCCAGGCGAAGTCCGGATCGGTCGCGTACTTGCCGCGCGCGGCGAGCAATTCCTCGCCCTCGAGCAGCCCCAGCGCCCACTCGGCGGCGATCATCGGATCGTCGCGGGTCACGCCGTCTTCCGGGGTCTGATCGGTGCCGCTCATGCCGCTTCGCTCGCTTCGAGACAGGCGCGCAGGCGCTGGAGGCCGCGGCGGATCCAGCTCTTCATCGTGCCCAGGGGAACGTCGGCGGCTTCGGCGAGCTGGGCATAGGTGTACCCCTCGAAGAAGGCGGCGCGGATGTGGCTCTGGGTGCGGGCATCCAGCGCGCCGAGGCACTTGTGGATCTGCGCGGTCTGCTCGGCATCGACCAGCAGCACATCGGCGAGCGGGTTCTCGTCCGGGAGCGGGGCGGCTTCCTCGATGCCGACGGCGCCGGCACGGACCTTGCCCGTGCGCAGCCGGTCGATCGCGCGGTTGCGCGCGAACGCCGCCAGCCACGCGATCGGGCTCGCGCGGGTCGGGTCATAGCGGTCGGCCCGCTGCCAGAGATTGACATAGACGTCCTGCAAGGCGTCCTCGGCTTCCTTTCGATCTCCCAAGATACGCAAGGTAATGCCGAAGAGCTTCACCCGGGTGGCGCGATAGATTTCCTCGAGCGCGGCCTGATCGCCCGCCGCCAGCCGCGCCATCGCATCGCGCAATGCCTCGCGCGCTTCGTCGGAGGAGGGGCGGGGGCGGGCGGCCATCAGCAATCGGCGCCGCAAGGGTGGGCGCAAGGCTCCGCGCCGGTCTCGATCTGGAGCGTCGCGTGATGAACGCCGAAGCGGTGTTCAAGGCTCGCCGCTACTTCGCGCAGGAAGCTGTCGGTGGCGGGGCGACCGGGCATGACAAGGTGCGCGGTCAGCGCGACCTCGGTGGTCGACATCGGCCAGACGTGGAGGTCGTGGACCGCAGCGACGCCCTCGAAGCTGGCGAGATGCCGCTTCACCTCGTCAAGCGCGATCCCTGCTGGGGCCGCAAGCAGGCCCATCGCGACGGAATCGCGCGCGAGGCCCCAGGTGCCCCATGCGATCACCGCGAGGATGACAAGGCTCACCGCGGGATCGACCCACGCCCAGCCGGTGAACAGGATCGCGAGCCCTGCCACCACCACGCCCAGCGACACCAGCGCATCGGCGGCCATGTGGAGATAGGCACCGCGGATGTTGAGATCGCCCTGGCCCTTCATGAACAGCATTGCGGTGAAGGCGTTGATCGCAATCCCAACTCCTGCGACAGCCGCCATCGCGAGGCCCTGCGGCTCGGTGGGGTTGGCCATCCGGTGCAGCGTCTCGAACAATATCGCCCCGATCGCCACCGCCAGCAGCAGCGCATTGGCGAGCGCTGCGAGGATCGTCGAGCTCTTGTAGCCATAGGTGAAGCGGCCCGAGGCAGGCTGGCGCGCGGCGATGCTCGCGATCCACGCGAGCGCCAGCGCCAGCACGTCGGACAGGTTGTGGCCCGCGTCCGCGATCAGCGCCATCGAGCCGTAGATCAGGCCCGCCGCCGCCTCGAGCAGGACGAAGCCGGTGTTGAGGATGATCCCGATCAGGAACGCGCGGCCGAAATCGGCCGGCGCGTGGTGATGCCCATGCCCATGCCCGTGCGCGTGGCTATGATCGTGGTGGTTATGGGCGTGCGCGTGGGCCATCGTCAGATCAGTTGTAGACGCAAGCATCGAGCCCGTCACGCCTGACGATGCCGATCCGCCGTTCGATCCGGTTGCCGTGGCGGGCGAGCCAGCCGCCGGGGTTCTTGACCGAGCGCTTCTTGGGGCTGGGGAGGGCGGCGGCCATGCGGCTTGCCTCATCGCGGCTCATGCGCGCGGCGGAATGGCCGAAATAGCGCTGCGATCCGGCCTCGGCGCCATAGGTGCCGATCCCGGTCTCGGCGACGTTGAGGTAGACCTCCATGATCCGCCGCTTGCCCCAGATGAGCTCAATCCAGAAGGTGAACCACGCCTCGAGGGCCTTGCGGAAATAGCCGCCGCCCTGCCACAGGAAGACATTCTTGGCGGTCTGCTGGCTGATGCTTGATCCGCCGCGGATCTTCCCGCCTTCGAGGTTTTCGCGCATCGCCTGCTCGATCGCCTCGGTGTCGAAGCCCGAATGCTGGCAGAAGCGCTGGTCCTCCGACGCGATCACCGCGCTGACCAGGTTGCGGTCGATATTGCCCAAGCTCTCCCAATCCTTGGTGATGCCGTTCCCGTCCATCAGCATGGTCGCGGTTACGGGGACGGGGAGCCACTTGAAGGCCACCACCAGCACCAGCGTCAGCGCGAAGAAGGCGGCGATCGCTTTGGCGGTGTAGCGAAGGACAAGCGAGATCATGCCGCTGGCTCTAGCGCCAAGCAGGGCACGTGGGAAGCATCCGCGCTTGCGTGCGTGCGCTGACGGCGGCAAGCTCGCGCCCGAACTTCAGGGGAGACTTCACATATGCGCCTGTTCCACCTCGCCGCGAGCGCGCTCGTGATGGCCGCCGCCGCTTCGCCCGTGCTGGCCGAGGATGTCGCCACCAGGCAGGCGATCGAGGCCGAGTACGACAACTACCTCGCCCCGCTGTTTCTCGACTTCCACCAGAACCCCGAGCTCGGCTTCCTCGAGAACCGCACCGCGGCCAAGATGGCGGCCGAGTTGAAGGCCGCCGGGCTCGAGGTGACGACCGGGGTCGGCGGCACCGGGGTGGTCGCGATCCTCAAGAACGGCAAGGGGCCGCTGATCCTGATCCGCGCCGACATGGACGGGCTCCCCGTGGAGGAGAAGACCGGCCTCGCCTACGCCTCGAAGGCGAAGCAGGTGGGCGAGGACGGCAACGAATATCCCACCATGCACGCTTGCGGGCACGACACCCACATCACCGCGATGATCGCCACCGCGCGGCGGCTGGTCGCGACCAAGGGCCAGTGGAGCGGCACGCTGATGTTTGTCGTCCAACCCGCCGAGGAAGGCGTGCGCGGGGCCAAGGCGATGATGGAGGACGGGCTCTACCAACGCTTCGGCAAGCCCGACTATGCGCTCGCCTTCCATGTCGCGGCGAACCTGCCGACGGGGGTGGTCTCGGCTGCGGAAGGGATCCAGTATTCGAGCTCCGATACGCTCGACGTGCGGGTGCCCGGGATCGGCACCCACGGCGCCTCGCCGCATCTGGGCAAGGACCCGGTCTATATCGCCTCGCAGATCGTCACCGCGCTGCAATCCATTGATTCGCGTGAGATTTCTCCGCTGAAGCCGGTGGTGGTGACGGTCGGCTCGATCCACGCTGGGAGCGCCTACAACATCATCCCGGACGAGGCGAACCTCAAGCTCACCGTGCGCGCCAATGATGAGGAGACCCGCGCGCAGGTGATCGCGCTGGTCGAGCGGATTGCGGTCAATATCGGCAGGGCCCACGGCCTGCCCGACAACATGCCGGTGACGGTCACCAAATTCTCGGGCACCCCGGTGACCAACAACGACCCCGTGCTCGCGCGTCGCCTTAACGCGACCATGAAGCGCGCGCTGGGAGAGGGTGCGGTGGTGCCCTTCGAGCAGCAGAACATGGGCGCGGAGGACTTCACCTATTTCGTCGCGCCGGGGCTGGGCGTGCCCGGCTATTACTTCGCGGTCGGCGGCACCACGCCCGACCGCATCGCCGCGGCCAAGGCGGGCGGGCCGGCGATTGCCGGGCACCACTCCCCGCTGTTCCAGGTTGCGCCGAGGGAGAGCATCACGCTGGGCGCGCGGGCGATGGTGGCGGCGGTGCTCGATCTGGCGGGGAAGAAGAAGTAATCTGTTCTCGAAATGTTTCACGTGAAACATTGGTGACCCCTGAACAGGCAAGGGTCTGTGCGGGGGCGACCGGATGCGGGCGCGGGAGCATGCGTCATGTAGGGGAGGGCAAGGCTGCGTCGTCTGCGCCGCTCCATGCGTCAATCTCAAAAAATACATGTATTTCCGTGTGTTATGGCAGAGCCACCCACCGGATTGCGCGTCTCGACGTTGGTAGGACGGGATGGCCGATCCTGCTGGCAAAAGTGCGCCTTGTGACCATGCATCGGCCCCGGTTTGACGGCACAGATCACCGCAAGCATGCCCTCAATAGGTGACAACTACCTGCGCACGACCCGCCTATGCGGCGACGCCTGCACGAAGGAGCCGCTCGGCGTAGGGAAGCGGTTCTCGCACAGGGCACACGGGAAGCCGCGCAGCTTCGCTGGGGGGCGCAGAGGCGCGCAAGTAGAGCGGGAGACGCGGAGGTGTTGTGCCTGCCGCGCGAGCGGCCTTCCGATGTTTGTTCGCGCCAAGATGCCAAGGTGCCAAGAGGGCACGCCTGACCGCGATCTTGCGCAACATCTTGGCTGCTTGGCCCCTTGGCGCGAATCCGAAGGCGGCTTCGCCGCGGGCTCGACATCTCTGCGTCGGGCGGGGTTCGCGCTGAGACCGCAGAGGCGCAGAGAAGAAAGGGGAAGGTGCAGAGGGGTTGTCCTCTGCCGAAGGCACTTTCACGAATTGCCACGGCACCGCCCGCTGGACCGATCGATGAGGGATGCGGCTTCGCCGCGGGCGTAACATCCCTGCGCCCTCTGCCCCTCGGCGATCTCTGCGTGAACCCCTTTTTCTTATTTTTCAGAGTATTGCTTGAAAGAGCAAGCCCCCCGGTCACCCTGCGGCGACCGGGGGGCTCAGGAGCTTGTGGCGACTTACCTCGGGCGCTTACGCCATGCGTCAGGCCATCCCCGGCAGCAGCCGCTCGCCAGCAATCCGCTGCATCGCCTTCTGGAGCTTTTCGAAGGCGCGCACCTCGATCTGGCGGATGCGTTCGCGGCTGACGTCGTATTCCTGGCTGAGCTCTTCCAGCGTCTGGGGCTTCTCGGTCAGGCGGCGTTCGGTGAGGATGTGGCGCTCGCGCTCGTTGAGGCTTTCCATCGCCTCGCTGAGCATCGCCATGCGCATCTGCGATTCCTCGGCTTCGGCGACGGTCTCGTCCTGCAGCGGGCGGTCATCCGCCAGCCAGTCCTGCCATTCGCCCGAGCCTTCCTCGGCCCCGCGCAAGCTGACGTTGAGCGAGGCATCG
>PNKW01000108.1 GCA_013822695.1 Erythrobacter sp.
CTCGCCCACAGGAACCGCACACCAAGGATTGAGCCCATGACTTCCGTCGAACCGAGCAAGCTTTCTGCCGTCGGCGCGGCGCGCGCCGTCACCGCCGGTGAGCGCGCGCAGATCGAAGCGCGCCCCCGCCCCGCGGCAGCCCCGGCAGGCAGCGGAGCTGCCGCTTCCGGGGTCAGCCTCGAAGTCTCCGCGCCGGTCGAAGCGGCCGCGCCCCCGGTCGATGCCGAACGCGTGCAGGCGATCAAGAGCGCGCTGCGCGACGGCTCCTACCCGCTGGTGCCGACGAAGATCGCCGATGCGATTATCGCCGCACAGGTCAGCCTGTCGCTCCCCGAGCGGAACTGATCCGGTGCCCGAAATCCTCGTCCCCGCCCGCCGCCCCGCGCCTGCAGCTGCGGCCCCCGCGAGCCCGCTGGCCGATGGCCTGCGGCAGATGATTGCCGTGCTTCAGCGCGAGCGGCAAGCGCTTGCCGCGCTCGATGCCGATGGCCTCGTCTGCGCAGCGCGCGACAAGGAAAGCCTGTGCGACACGCTCGCCGCGCTCGAACCCCAGGCGCTCGACGGCGAGACCCGCACCCTCGCCGAGACGGCCCGCCACTTGAACGAGGTCAACCGCCGCGTGCGCAATCTGCTCGCTGCCAACGTCGCCGCGCGGATCGAAGCGCTGGGCGGGGGGCATGTGCGTCTGGGCCGCCTGTCGAAGATGACCTACACCCCGGCGCGCACCTGAGGGGTAACCCCTAGGCCGCCAGGCGCGCCGCATCTGGCACGGCCTTTGCTGCTTCCGCCCGACAAGTCCCGCATCCCGCGGAGGCACACAGCAGGCGGAAGCGCGCATGAGCCAGTCCCCCACCTCGATGAGCCTGCCCGCAGGCTCCATCCGCGCCGGGTTCGAAAGCGCTGCGCGCGCGCATGCGGCGGCGCGTGCCGCGATCGAGGGCGCCGAACCTGCCGCCGCGCGCCAGATCGCCGCACCCGGCGGCCCGGTCGAGGCCGCAATCGCCCGCGCGGCGCAAGCGACCAGCGTCGATTTCAACTACCTCCTCGCCCAGGCCGAGGTCGAAAGCGCGATGAACCCCGATGCCCGCGCCGCCACATCGAGCGCGACCGGGCTCTACCAGTTCATCGACAGCACCTGGCTCGACACGATGAAGAAGCACGGGCCCCGTTTCGGGCTCGGGCATATCGCCGACCAGATCGACGTAACCGCATCGGGCAGCGCCTATGTCGCCGATGGTGCGCGGCGCGAGGCGATCCTCGCGCTCAGGAGCGACCCGCAGATCGCCGCGCTGATGGCGGCGGGGCTTGCCGAGGACAACCGCGCGCATCTGATGCCGATCCTCGGCCGCCAGCCCGATCATGCCGAACTCTACCTTGCCCACTTCCTCGGCGCAGGGGGAGCGGGGCGGTTCCTGAGCGAGCTGGAGGCCGACCCGAACCAGAGCGCGCCCGCGCTCTTCGCCCGCCCCGCCGCCTCCAACCGCGGGATCTTCTACGCCCCCGACGGGAGCCCGCGCAGCCTCGCGCAGGTGATGCAGGTGATCGACGGCAAGATGGGCCGCGCCCTGGCCCGCGCCACCGATGGACGCGCGGTCAACTTCGCGCGCGCCGACTACGCCCCGCGCCCTGCCGGTGGCGGCTCGGGCTTCACGCCCGCGCCCTACCTCATTGCCGATGAGGCGGTCTTCGCGCCCGGCGTGCCCACAACATTGTCGCAGGCGTCAATTCCCGCGGCCGCACTCCGCCCGCCCCAGCGCACTCCGATGTCGCACATCCTCGGCAGCACCTTCGGCACCGATCCCGCCGCCGCGCCCCCGCAGGTGCGCCGCGCCTATGAGCGGCTGAAGGCGCTCGGCCTGTGAGCGCATCCGTGACGACTGCTCCGCTCCTGTCCCGCATCGCTGCCATGCCGGCCTCGCTGGCCTTGCCGGTGGGCATCTTCGCGCTGCTGGCGCTGATGGTGCTGCCGATCCCGGCGCTGCTGCTCGACATCTTCTTCGTGCTCAACATCGCCATTTCCATCGCGGTGCTGATGGTGGCGCTGAACGCCCGCCGCCCGCTCGACTTCTCGAGCTTCCCCAGCGTGCTGCTGTTCGCGACCCTGCTGCGGCTCGCCTTGAACGTCGCCTCGACCCGCGTGGTGCTGGTCCACGGCCACGAGGGCGAGGCCGCGGCGGGGCAAGTGATCGAAAGCTTCGCGGCCTTTCTGGTCGGCGGCAACTTCGTCGTCGGCCTGTTCGTCTTCGCGATCCTCATGATCATCAACATGATCGTCATCACCAAGGGCGCAGGCCGCGTCTCCGAAGTCTCGGCGCGCTTCGTGCTCGATGCGCTGCCGGGCAAGCAGATGGCGATCGACGCCGATATCGCCGCTGGGCTCGTCACCGCCGACGAAGCGCGCGAGCGCCGCCGCGAGGTCACCGTCGAGGCCGATTTCTACGGATCGATGGATGGTGCCTCCAAGTTCGTGAAGGGCGATGCGATGGCGGCGCTGCTGATCCTCGGGGTCAATATCGTCGCGGGCTTCGCGATCGGCATGATCAGCCACGGCCTGTCAGCCAGCGAGGCGGGCGAGGCCTACGTGACCCTCGCAGTGGGCGATGCGCTGGTGGCGCAGGTGCCCGCGCTGCTGCTCTCGATTGCGGCGGCGGCGATTGTCACGCGGGTGAGCGACCAGCGCGATCTCGCCGGCCAGATCGGCGGCCAGTTCGCCGACCCGCGCGGGTGGCTGCCGGTGGCGCTGATCCTCGGCGCGGTGGGGGTGGTGCCCGCCATGCCCCAGGCAATTTTTCTACCAGCCGCCGCCATCGCCGCTACGATCTGGTGGCGGCTCAGGAAGCACGCCAACGCCCCCGCCCCGCTCGCCGCACCGGTGGAGGAGGTCTCGCCCGATCATATCGCGCTCGCCGATGTGGCAGACAACACGCTGGTCACGATCGAGCTGGGCTTTGGCATCGTCGGGCTGGTCGACGCCGCACAGGGCGCGCCGCTGATCACGCGGATCACGGGCATCCGCAAGCAGCTCTCGCGCGATTTGGGTTTCGTGCTGCCGCAGTTCCGGATCCGGGATTCGCTCGAGCTCGGGGCGCAGGATTACACCGTGCTGATGGGCGGGGTGAGCATTGCGCGCGGGAGCGTGCGGTCGGGCAAGCTGCTCGCCATCGATGCGGGCGATGTGCGCCCCGGTCACGGTCTCACAGGTGAGCCGACCCGCGATCCCTCCTTCGATTGCCCCGCCCTGTGGATCGCCCCCGGCGCGCGCGACCATGCCGTGGCCGAGGGCTTCCTGGTGGTCGACCCGGCGTCGGTGATCGCCACCCACGCCAATCAGGCCCTGCTGGCCGAAGCGCACCAGCTGCTCGGGCCCGACGAGGTGCGCGAATGGGTCGATGGGCTCAAGGCCCGTGCCCCCGCGCTGGTCGAGGCGGTGACGCCCGACCCGCTGCCGCTTGCCGCGCTGACCCGCACCCTGCGCGCGCTGATGGCCGACGGGATCGGGCTCGCCCACCCCCAGCCGCTGTTCACCGCGCTGGCGTTGGCGCTCCAGAAGAACTCCGATTTCGACACGGTGATCGATGCCGTGCGCGCCGACCTGTCGCAGCGTCTGGTCGCGCGGATCGCCGGCCCGGACGAGGCCCTGAAGGTCGTTACGCTCGATGCCGGGCTGGAGGGCGCGATCCTTGGCGGGATGATTGATCCTGCCACCGGCCAGCCGCTGATCGAGCCCGATTGCGGGGCGATGATCCTGCGCGACGTCAACGCCGTCGCCGATGCCGAGAAGGGCGCGATTGCGCTGATCGTCCAGCCGCCTGCGCGCCGCGCGCTCGCCGCGCTGCTCAGGCACCGGGCGCCGCGCTGTCTGGTGCTCTCGATCGCCGAGCTGCCCGCAAGCCAGCCGATCGCGGTGGTCGGCGTGATCGGCGCGGCCCCTGAAGCGCCCGCGCTGCCACAACCTGAGGGGATCGCCGCATGAAGCACGATCACGCCAGCTTCGGGGTGCTGACGCAGCCCTACGCGCCTTCGCGCGCCGAGGTCGAGGACCGCGTGCGGCGTTTCCTGCCACTGGTGCGCCGCACCGCGTGGCACATCAACGGGCGGGGCCGCGAGGGGTTGGAGATCGAGGATCTGGTGCAGGCCGGGATCCTTGCGCTCACCGAATGCGCGCAGCGCCACGCCGGGCCGACCGAGGACGGCTTTGCCGCCTATGCCAAGATCCGGGTGCGCGGGGCGATGCTGGATGAAGTGCGCCGCGTCGCTCACGACAGCCGCACTGCGCGCGCCAAGCGGGGCGTCTACGAGCGGGCGCTCGCTTCGCTTCGCGGGTCACTGGGCCGTGAGCCGAGCCGCGCCGAAATCGCGCGGGCGATGGAGGTGGACGATGCCGAACTGCTCGCGATCGAAGCCTCGGGCGTCCGGCTCACCCCGATCGATGATGCCTATGACGAAACCAGCCTCGCCTTCGCCAGCGACGATCCCGATCCCTTCGAGGCGCTGTGCGCCTCCGAAGACCGCGAGCGGCTGATCGCGGCGATGGTACAGCTACCCGACCGGCTGAAGCTGGTGCTCCAGCTGTTCTTCGTCGAGGAGCTGAATTTGACCGAAATCGCCGCCGTGCTCGAGGTCAGCGTGCCGCGCGTGCACCAATTGCGCGCGAAGGCACTGAAGGACCTGCGTGGGTTGCTGGAGGGGGATAGGTAACAGGCGTTCGCTTTGCGCCGCAGGCCTTGAATTGATTCACGCGGAGACGCGGAGACGCGGAGGAGGCAACGCGATTTCTCCGCGTCTCCGCGTCTCCGCGTGAATCCAAAGCCGCTACGCGGAACGCCCCCGCATCACCCCGCATCCCCATCGGCATGCCCACGACCTTCGCTCGTCGTGCGCATCGATCCGGCCGCACCCATTGCGCCCTCGCCTTCCCAGAAATAGGGGCGGCGCTTGGCGTCTCCGGTGCCGACCTCGTTCATGGTCTTCGCGTCATAGAGCCGTCCGCCGATCATCACCTGTTCGATGTTGTCCGAATTGGCGATGTCCGCGCTCGGATCATCCGACAGGATCACAAGATCGGCGAGCTTGCCGGATTCGAGGCTGCCAATATCCCGGTCCATGCCAAGCGAGCGCGCGGATTCGATGGTGCCTGCCCGCAGCGCCTCCATCGGGCTCATCCCGCCGCGCACGAAGCTCCACAGCTCCCAATGCGCGCCGATGCCCGCCTGCTGGCCGTGCGCGCCGATGCTGACCTTCACGCCGCGCTCGGCGAGTTTCCGCGCCTCGCGCGCATTGTTGTCGTCAACGAAGGCCCACTCGGGCGCCTTGGTGCGGCGCGCGGTTTCGGCGAGCAGCATCTTGGGCGGGGTGTGGACCATCAGCGGGTTCTCCCACACATTGGTCGCCTGCCGCCAATAGGGATCGCCCGCGAGGCCGCCATAGGTGACCACCAGTGTGGGCGTGTAGTTGGTGCCCGACTGGCTGTAGAACTGCAGCACGTCCTCGTAGAACACGTCGACCGGGACATTGTGCTCGAGCGTCGAGTTGCCGTCGGCAGCGATGTTCATGTCCATGCCGAACAGCGAGCCGCCCTCGGCAACCACCAGCATGTTCTCGGCCGCGGCTGCGCGGACGACCATCTGGCGCTGCTCGCGGCGGGGCTGGTTGTAGTTCTTGACCGAGATACCCCCCTGCGCCTTGATCCGCCGCACGTGGGCGAGCGCGTCTTCGTAGGAGTCGATCCGCGCATAGACGTCCGCCGCCTTGGCGCCGTAGATGATCTCCCCGGTCGAGAAGATGCGCGGGCCCAGCGTCAGCCCCGCGCGCTGGCGCTCGGCGGCCGCAAAGACGGTGCTCGCCTGGCTTGACGGGTTGTGAACCGTCGTCACCCCCATCGCCAGATCCTGAAGCAGCGACCAGTTCTGCTGCGGGATCAGGTCGCCGACCCCGTAGGCGCCATGCGCGTGGGCATCGACAAGGCCGGGCATGATCGTCTTGCTGCGGGCGTCTATAATGGTTGCGCCCTCGGGGATGGCCGTGCCGTCAGAGGTGCCGACCGCAAGGATCCGGTCACCCGATACCACTACGGTGCCATCGTCGATCACGCCCTTGGTCCGGTGCGCCATAGTCAGGACCTTTGCGCCGACAAAGGCGATGATGCCGGCCGGTTTGGCCTTCTGCACGCTCACCCCGAGCGGAATGCCGCTGGTGGGCGGGGTGAAGGCAGGCGTCTTGTCGCTTTCCGCCTTGGGAGCGGCGGCGAACAGCGCAGGCACGTTGGCGCTCTGCAACGACGGCCCGATCGACCAGAACAGCGTCTCGCCCCCGTTGGCCCAGCCGAGATAGTCCGCGCCCCCGATGCTGACCTTGGTGACGGGGAGCGCGCCGCCCTTCTCGCTGACATCGACCGGCTTGCCGCCGGACACCAGCGGCATGGCGAAGACCTCGTAATTCTGGCGGAAGGCGATGGTGCGGCCATCGGGCGCGATGCGCAGGTCGTTGGCGAGATCGCCCTTGGCGTGGGCGCGCTTGGCCTCGCCATCGAGGTCGGTCGAAACCAGCGCGAGGTTGCTGCCGTCGCGTGCGACCATGAACAGGCGATCATTGCCCGCGCCCCATTGCGGGTTGGCCCCGTCGCGGGTGACGAGCCTCGCCTCCCCTCCGGCGACCGGCATCAGATAGATGCCGGGGCTTTCCGAGAAATCGGGCGAGGTAAGGAAGCCGCCCTCGCGCTTCTCGAACGCCAGCATCGTGCCGTCGGGCGAGAAAGCGAGATTGCCGAAATGCCCCGGCCCGGTCAGCACCCGGCGGTTCTGGCCCTGCGCGTCGGCGATCACGATCTCGCCAAGCTTGGCGTCGTTCCAGCGGACATAGGCGAGTTGGCCCCCGTCGCGGCTGAAGGCGGGGAAGGCTTCGAGCACATCCGCGCTGTCACCCGTCAGCGGCGCGGGCGCGTCCTTGCCCTTGGCGGATTTGCTGTACAGCCGCCCGAGGCTCTCGAACACGACCCGCGACCCATCGGGGACAAGCGTCGCGAAGCGCGGCATGGTGGTGGTGAAGGTATCGGGCGCAACCGCGATCACCGGGTGCGGCGCATCGGCCACGCCGCGCGTGTCGTTGACGCGGAAGGGGATCACCGCATGGGCCGAGCCGTCGCGGGCCACGCGGTTGAGCTTGCCCCCGGCCCAGAACACGATGGCGCTCGAATCCGGCAGCCAGTCCATGTTGGGATAGACCCCGGTGACC
>PNKW01000109.1 GCA_013822695.1 Erythrobacter sp.
CGCGACGGTATCCGACTGCACGTCGCCGTCGTAGTTCTTGCAGGCCCAGACGAACTTGCCCGACCACTTGAGCGCGCTGGCGACCATGTCGTCGATCAGGCGGTGTTCGTAGACCATGCCCTTGGCCTTGAACTGTTCGGCGAAGCCCTCGGTATCGAACACTTCCTGGAACAGGTCCTTGAAGCGCCCGTCATAGGCCTTGAGGATGGTGTTCTTGGTCGAGAGGTACACCGGCCAGCCGAGGTTCAAGCCGTAGTTGAAGCTGGCGCGGGCGAAGTCGCGGATCGAATCGTCGAGGTTGTACATCGCCATCGCCACGCCCGCGCTGGGGAAGTCGAACACGTCGAGGTCGATTTTTTGGCCATTCTCGCCGTCCCACACCAGGCGCAGCTTGCCGGGGCCGGGGATAAGGGTGTCGGTGGCCTTGTACTGGTCACCGAAGGCATGGCGGCCGACCACGATCGGATCGGTCCAGCCCGGCACCAGGCGCGGCACGTTGTCGATCACGATCGGCTCGCGGAACACCACGCCGCCCAGGATGTTGCGGATCGTGCCGTTGGGGCTCTTCCACATCTTCTTGAGGCCGAATTCCTCGACGCGCTGCTCGTCGGGGGTGATGGTGGCGCACTTCACGCCGACGCCGTACTGCTTGATCGCATTGGCGCTATCGACGGTCACCTGATCGTCAGTCGCGTCGCGGTTCGCGATCGAGAGGTCGTAATATTTCAGGTCGATATCGAGATAGGGCAGGATCAGCCTTTCGCGGATCCACTGCCAGATGATGCGCGTCATCTCGTCGCCATCAAGCTCGACGACAGGGTTGGCGACTTTGATTTTGTTCATGCGTGTTGCCCTATCCTTCTTGCCGCGTCTGATGCGCGGCTAGGTGTGATCGACAGGAAGCTGTTCAGAGCCCGTCCAAGGCTTGAATATCCCGCGTGGGCTTTAGCAGACGAACCGGGGCTTGCAAGGCAGGCGCAGGGCAAATGGATGGCAACGGCAATTGCGCCCGGTGCATGACACAAAAAAGCCCGCCGGAAGGGGCGGGCGTTTCGCGGTTCGACCGATGGTGGGCGTAGCAAGGATTGAACTTGCGACCCCTACGATGTCAACATAGTGCTCTACCACTGAGCTATACGCCCACACCATCGGATGTGCGCCCCCCGTGGGGAGAGCGGAGCGGCCCTTATCGCAGCGCCTCGGAAGGTGCAAGCGATTCGCGCCGGAGAAAAAGCTACATCCGCGCCGCGTCGGCTTCCTCGAACACGCGCTCCACTTCCAGCACCAGATCGCGCAGGTGGAAGGGCTTGGAGAGCACCTTGGCAGCGGGTTGTTCGCGGCTGGCGCGCAGGGACACCGCGGCAAAGCCGGTGATGAACATCACCTTGGTGCGCGGCGAAATCTCGGCGCAGCGCTGGGCGAGCTCGATCCCGTCCATCTCGGGCATGACGATGTCCGAGAGCAGCAGGTCGAAGTCGCCCGTCTCCAGCAGCGGCAGGGCATCGGTGCCGCGATCGACAGCGCTCACCTCGTAGCCGGCATTGGTCAGCGCCCGTTCGAGGTAGGCGCGCATCGCGGCCTCGTCTTCGGCGAGGAGGATCCGGGGGGTGCGTGTCGCTGTCATGCCCGGGCGTTAGCAGAACCGGCTTAAGAAATCTTTGTCCGTCTTGCATGGGCCCTTGCGCGCGATTGCGGATTGCCCTGTGCAGATCGCCGCCGGGACGGGCCGATCAGGCTTTGACAGGCCTGCGCAAACCCGTCAGCAAGGGGCCTGCATGTCGACCCAGGAACGCCCCTCCCGCCCGGGCCCAGCGGCCCAGCGCACCGCCTTGAGCGGCGGCAGCGTGCCGGGGCTTGATGGTGCGCCCGCGTTCACGCTGACCATGCCCCCGCGCCTGAGGTTGCCGGTGCTGGTGGCGGTGCCGCACGCAGGCCGCGCCTACCCGCACGCGGTGATGGCGCGGATGCGCGATGCGGGGCTGGCGCAGTTGCGGCTGGAGGATCGCCATGTCGACCGGCTCGGAGTCTCCATTGCGCGCGAGACCGGGGCGGCGCTGCTGGTCGCCCATGCGCCGCGCGCGCTGCTCGACTTGAACCGCGCCGAGGACGATATCGACTGGGACATGATCGAAGGCGGCAGGCCTGCTGACATGCCCGCCGCGCCGGGCGCCCAGCGCAGCAATGCACGGGCGCGCAGCGGGCTGGGGCTGGTGCCGCGGCGGCTGCCGGGATCGGGCGAGATCTGGCGCGGGCGGCTCGCTCCGGCGGAGCTCGCGGCGCGGATCGAGGGCATCCATCGCGCCTACCACACTGCGCTCGATGAAGCGCTGGCGCGGATCTGCGCGGAATGGGGTGCGGCGCTGCTGATTGACCTCCATTCGATGCCGCCGCTGCGCGCGGGGGAGGGTGAAGTGCGCGCGCCGGTGGTGGTGCTGGGAGACCGCTTCGGCGCGGCTTGCCACAATGCGCTGGTCGCGCGCGGGCTCTCGCATCTCGAAGCGCGCGGCGTGCCTGCGGCGCTCAACCGGCCCTATTCGGGGGGCTATGTCCTCGACCGGCACGGCGCCCCGCGCGAGGGCGTGCATGCGGTGCAGATCGAGGTGTGCCGCGCCGCCTATCTCGACCGGCAGCTGGCCGAGCCTGGGGCGGGGCTTCCTGCGGTCGCGGCGATGCTGAGCGATCTGGTACGCGAGCTGGGCGCGGAAGCGGCGCTGCTCGGCGGGGCCGAGGGGCTGCGCCAAGCCGCCGAATAGCGTCGGCCGCGTAACACTGGACGCGAAACGGGCGGGCGAACCGAAGTCCACCCGCCCGCTATCTGTCATCCAGGCAGGATCAGTTCAGCGCCGGGGCGGGCGAACCGTCGCCCGTCATCGGCACCTTGCCCTGTGCGAGCTGGCGCTCGAAGATCACGCGCATCAGGTTCAGCGAGAACAGGTGGGCGTAGATCAGCATAAGCATGCCATTCTTGGCGAGATCCTCGAGCTTGGCGGCGGGAAGCTCGCGCAGCTTGTTTTCGTCGACCATGCGGAAGCCGCGATAGATGAAGGGCTTGTCGGGCATGTCGTTGCGGGTGATCGCGATTTCGCCGTCCATCATGATGTCGAGCTTGGCGAGCTCTTCCATGAACAGCTTGGTGCGATGGCCGGCTTCCTCGAAGCGGCGGCAGAAATCGAGCACGTTCTGGGTGTATTCGGTCGGCTGACCCGCGTCATCGAACAGGGCAATGCCTTCTTCGGTCTTGCCGAGCAGGCCCGCGGACGGATCGAAGCACAGCGACATGTCATCGCTGCCCGGCTGGAGCTTGGCGAGGATGAAGGGGTAGCGGCGCGCATAGGCGGGCAGGTACACCGGCTCGGTGATCTTGTTGTCCTCGCCCACGAAGGTGTTGACGCCCTCGTTGAGGCCCAGCAGCGCGATCGGCAGCGGGCTGTCACCGGCAGTGAACACGATCGGGAAGTTGCGCTGCGCATCGACGAATTCGTCCGACGTCAGCGGAATCGCGTGGGTCTTTGCGAGATAGGCGGCGCTCTCCAGCGAACCCGCGCGCCAGCCCGTGTGATCGCGGGTGTTGAGCGGCATCAGGTCCTTGTAGAACAGCGGAAGTTGCGGTTGCGGCGCGCTGGCCATGACGAAGTCTCCGAGAAACGGTAGTGGATGATCCCCTCAGCGGAAAAGAGTCCGTCCCCGCCGAAAGCGCCGCCCTTAGGGCCTTGCGAGTGCGGGTGCAAGCCGTGCGGATCAGGGGTTGGACGGGCGGCGCACGAGTTTCCCCGGATTGAGCAGCCCGGCCGGATCGAGCGCGGCCTTGACTTGCGCCATCACCGCCAGCGCAACCGGATCGTGCAGGCGGGCAAGCTCGTCCACCTTCATCTGGCCGATGCCGTGTTCGGCGCTGATCGAGCCGCCCCACTGCGTCACCAGATCGTGCACTCTCGCGCTGACCGCCTTGCCGTCGACCTCCTCCCACACGCCCCTGACCGCGCCTTGGGGCGCGAGGACATGGAAATGGACATTGCCGTCACCCAGGTGCCCGAAGGCGACCGCGCGTGTGCCCGGGAAAGCAGCCTCGACCTCGGGCACGGCAGCGAGGATGAACTCGGGCATTTTCTCGACCGGCACCGAAATGTCGTGCTGCATCGCCGGGCCGAGCGCGCGCTCGGCGGCCGAGATGCCGTCGCGCAGGGCCCAGAAGGCCTCGGCCTGGGTGTCGCTGGCGGCGATCACCGCGTCGGCAATCAGCGCGTCCTCGAAAGCGGCTGCCAGTGCCGCTTCGAGCACTTCGCGCAACGCCGTGCTGTCCTGCGATGGCGAGACGCATTCGATCAGCGCGTTCCACGCGTGACGCTGGCCGAGCGGGCTGCGCGCGGTGGACTGATGGGCGAGCACGGAATCGAGGCAATGGGCCGGCACCACCTCGAAACCCTCGAGCGCATCGCCGAGCGCGCGCTCGACCTGCCGCAGCAGCGTGCGGGCTTCGATGATCCCGCCAAGCCCGACCCATGCGGTGACGCGGCCGGTTGCCGCAGGCAGCAGCCGCAGCGTCGCCGCGGTGACGATGCCGAGCGTGCCTTCCGAGCCGATCAGCAATTGCTTCAGGTCGAAGCCGCGATTGTCCTTCTTGAGCGGGGTCATGAGGTCGAGCACTTCGCCGTTCGCCAGCACCGCCTCCAGCCCCAGCACCTGCGCGCGCATCGTTCCGTGACGCAGCACCTGCGTGCCGCCCGCATTGGTCGAGATCAGCCCGCCGATGGTCGCCGAGCCCTTGCCGCCCAACGTCAGTGGAAAGCGCAGGCCCGCGCTGTCGGCTGCGTCGTGCAGGGTCTGGAGGATCACACCCGCCTCGCACACTGCCTGCACGTTCTCTGCCGAGAGGCTGCGGATGGCGTTCATGCGCCGCAGCGACAGGATGATCGCGGTGCCGGTGCTATCGGGCGTCGCGCCGCCCGCCATGCCGCTATTGCCGCCCTGCGGGACAATCGGCACCCCGTGGGCCGCGCACATCTTCACCAGCGCGGCGACCTCTTGTGTCGAAGCGGGGGAAGCCAATGCCAGCGCGCGGCCGGTATAGCGTCCGCGCCAGTCGGTCAGCCAGGTATCGATCCGCTCGGGGTCGGTGGTGAAGCCGCGCTCGCCCAGCAGCGCGCGCGCCTCGGCGAGGAAGGCCTCGGCAGAAGGGGCGGGGCGAGGCGGGGGAGCGGGGTGATTCATTGTTGCCTCCATGCCACAGTGACGCAAGAAATTGCCAATCCTTTCGCTGGTCTTTCGCGCGGCAGTTAAGCCATGGTTCAAACGCCGATGCTAGGTAACGCCGTCCCATGCGCCGAAGAGCGCCCGGCTGACCTCACGATCCGCACCTCGCAAGGAGAGAGCTTCCCTCGCCCATGCAAAGCCTGTTCGCCTTCGCAGCGCCGATTGCGCTGATGCTGCCGCTGGTGACCGAAGCGGTGGACGTGGCCGATCCGCCCGCGCCGCAGGGCGAGCCGTCCGCGCCGCAATCGGACGTGCCGGTTGCAGCGGCGGGTGAGGGGCCGGGCGAGATCAATCCGCTGCTGGCCATGCGCCAGTCGTCCTCGGCCAATCAGGTAAGGATCGAGCAGCGGGTGGTGATCCGCATCGCGCCTGCGACAGGGGCCGTCCGCCAGAACCTTACCGCCGATCTCCCGCAACGCGCCTCGCCCCCGCGCTTCGAGGAGCGCGGCAAGGAGAAGTGCCTCGGCCTCGGGTCGATCGCGGGGGTGCAGACCGGCAGCGGTAACCGGCTGGTGCTGTTCCTGCGTGACCGCAAGATGGTCTCGGTCGGCCTCGAAAAGGCGTGCCGTGCCCGTGACTTCTATGCCGGCTTCTATGTCGAGAAGAACAAGGACGGGCAGCTGTGTGTCAGCCGCGACAAGCTGCAATCGCGCACCGGCGCGCGCTGCGAGATCGAGACGATGCGCCAGCTGGTGGAAGTGCGCAGCTGACTTGCGGCGGATGACGGGCGCGATTCCTTGACTTTTGCCCGCGTTTGCGGGAAAGGCGCCGCAGCCTGACGCCGCCGGGGGGTTTGCGTCTGCGCCAGCAATCCCGGCAGCACTCCTGCCCGCAATTCTCGGACACCACAGACCGCATGACTTTCGCCGATCTCGGCCTTTCGCCCGAATTGCTCAAGGCCGTGGAGGACGCGGGCTATACCACGCCGACCGCGATCCAGGCGCAGGCAATTCCGACCGTGCTGATGATGAAGGACCTCATCGGCATCGCCCAGACCGGGACGGGCAAGACCGCGAGCTTCGTGCTCCCGATGATCGATGTGATGGCGGCCGGTCGCCGCCGTGCGCTGATGCCGCGCTCGCTGATCCTTGAGCCGACCCGCGAGCTTGCGGCCCAGGTGAAGGAAAACTTCGACCGCTACGGCGCCGGCCAGAAACTCAACGTCGCCCTCCTGATCGGCGGCGTCTCCTTTGGCGACCAGGATGCCAAGCTGATGCGCGGCGTCGACGTGCTGATCGCAACCCCCGGCCGCCTGCTCGACCACACCGAGCGCGGCGGCCTGCTGCTCACCGGCGTCGAGCTGCTCGTCATCGACGAGGCCGACCGCATGCTGGATATGGGCTTCATTCCCGACATCGAGCGCGTCTGCAAGCTCGTCCCGTTCACGCGGCAGACCCTGTTCTTCACCGCGACCATGCCGCCGGAAATCCGGCGCATCAC
>PNKW01000110.1 GCA_013822695.1 Erythrobacter sp.
GAGATCCTCGTGCTCGACGAGGCCGACCAGATGCTCGACCTCGGCTTCATCCACGCGCTGAGGAAGATCCGCGAGCTCGCCCCCAAGGAGCGCCAGACGCTGTTCTTCAGCGCGACCATGCCCAAGGCGATCAAGGAGCTGGTGAGCGGGTTCTGCAACAACCCGGTGCAGGTCTCGGTCACGCCGGAAAGCACCACGGCCGAGCGCATCGACCAATACCTGTTCATGGTGCAGCAGGACGAAAAGCTCTCGCTGCTCACGATGATCCTCCAGCGCCGCCATCAGGTGCCGGGCGAGTTTGAACGCATCCTGATCTTCACCCGCACCAAGCACGGCGCGGACCGGGTGGTGAAGAAGCTCGAACAGGCGGGAATTCCGTCCAACGCGATCCACGGCAACAAGTCGCAGCCGCAGCGCCAGCGGGCGCTCGACGAGTTCAGGAAGGCGCGCGTGCCGATCCTGATCGCGACCGATGTCGCCGCGCGCGGGATCGACATTCCCGGCGTCAGCCACGTGATCAATTACGAGCTGCCCAATGTGCCCGAGCAATATGTCCACCGCATCGGGCGGACGGCGCGCGCGGGGCGTGACGGGATCGCCATCGCCTTCTGCGCCGAGGACGAGCGCGCCTATCTCAAGGACATCCGCAAGGTGACCGGCGCCGAGCTCGAGCGTCTGCCGCTGCCGGACAATTTCCGCGCCGTGGTGGAAGGCGAGGGGCCAGAAAAGCCTGCTCCCCGCCAGCCGGTCAAGCGGGTGCAGGCCCGCCCGCTCGGCCAGCGCAAGCCGCAGGGCGAACAGCGCAGCGAGCGCCGCGAGGGCGAGAACAGGGGCGAGCGTCGCCCCGCGCAGGGCAAGCCGCAGGGCCGTCCGCAGCATGACCGCGCCGACGGCGGCGAGCGTCGCCAAGCCGATGCCCCGCGCGGCGAGCGTCGTCCGCAGCAGCACGGCGAGCAGCGCCCGCAAGGTGATCGCCGCCAGCCCTCGGCCAAGGCCGGGCCGGGCGGTCGTCCGGGCGGTGGCCGTCCGCAGGGGCAGGGTCAGGGCCAGGGCCATGGCCATGGTGGCGGCGGCAATGGCGGCGGTCATCGTCGCGGCGGCCGTGGTCGCGGCGGCGGCGGTGGAGGCCGTCCGCGCGCCGCGCAGGGCTAGAGCACTTCCGTTTTGTCTGAAATGCAGCATTTCGGGCCCCGACGGTTGCCGCCGTCGGGCCCTTGGCCCATATGCGCACCCGACAAAGCGGGAGCAGCATGATGTCAGCCGAATATGACTACGACCTCTTCACCATCGGCGCCGGATCGGGCGGGGTGCGCGCCAGCCGGGTTGCCGCTGCGCATGGCGCGCGCGTCGCAGTCGCGGAGGAATACCGCGTCGGCGGCACCTGCGTGATCCGCGGCTGCGTGCCCAAGAAGATGCTCGTCTACGGTGCTCATTTTGCCGAGGACCTTGTCGACGCCCAGCATTTCGGCTGGACCATCGGCGAGAAGAGCTTCGACTGGGCAGCCTTGCGCGATCACGTGCAGAACGATGTGACCCGGCTGGAAGGGCTCTACGGCCAGACCCTCGACAACCACAATGTCACCGTCTTCGCCGAACGCGCAACGATCACCGGGGCGCACGCAATCACCCTGGCGAGCGGCAAGACCGTCACCGCCAAATACATCCTCGTCGCCACCGGCGCGCGCCCGCTGGTGCCGACCTTCCCCGGCAGCGAGCATGTCATCACCTCGAACGAGGCGTTCCACCTCGAAGAGCTGCCGCGCCGCATCCTGATCGCGGGCGGGGGCTATATCGCCAACGAGTTCGCGGGCATTTTCAACGAATTCGGCTGCAAGGTGACGATCGCCAACCGCTCGGACACGATCCTGCGTTCCTATGACGCTTCCCTGCGCGACCGCCTGCTCCAGATCTCGATGGTGAAGGGGATCCAGTTCCTGTTCAACACCGAGTTCGAAAGTATCGAAAAGCAGGCCGATGACACCTTGCTGGTCAGGCTCACCGGGCAGGATCCGGCCGAATACGACGCGGTGATGTTTGCCACAGGCCGCGCGCCCAATACCGAAGGGCTGGGGCTCGAAGCGGTCGGCGTCGAACTCGGCAAGAAGGGCGAGATCGTGGTCGATGCTTTCAGCAAGACCAGTGTCGACCATATCTATGCCGTGGGCGACGTGACTGACCGGGTGCAGCTCACCCCCGTGGCGATCCGCGAGGGTCAGGCGTTTGCCGATTCTGTGTTCGGTCCCGGAGAGCCCTATGCCGTGGACCACTCCTGCGTGCCGAGCGCCGTTTTCAGCCACCCGCCCATCGCGGCGGTGGGCCTGACCGAAAGCGAAGCGCGCAATACGCTCGGCAATATCAAGGTCTATCAGTCCGATTTCCGCCCGATGAAGAACGTCGTGGCGGGCCGGAACGAGCGCAGCCTTTACAAGATGATCGTCGATGCGGCGAATGACCGGATCGTCGGCATCCACATGATCGGGCCCGAAGCGGCCGAGATCATGCAGGCCGCCGCGATTGCGGTGAAGGCCAAGCTCACCAAGGCCGATTTCGACGCCACGATTGCGATCCACCCGACCATGGCGGAAGAGCTGGTGCTGTTCAAATAGGTTGCTCCGCGAAACCTTTCTGCTAGGCTGCGCATGACGCTACGGCAGGGGAGGGTTCGCACATGGCAGGCACGGTGCTGGTGACGGGGGCGACCGGCTACATCGCCGGGGAGCTGATCCGGCAATTGCTGGCAAAGGGCTGGACCGTGCACGGCACGGTCCGCAATGTCGCGAAGTCCGAAAGCGGCTTGCGTGCGCGGCTCGGCAATCCTTCGCCCGAAAGCTTCCGCCTGTTCGAGGCCGAGCTGATGAGCGACAATGGCTGGGCCGAAGCCACGGCAGGCTGCACCCATGTCGCCCATGTCGCCTCGCCGATCCCCGCTCAGGCCCCGAAGCACGAGGATGATCTCATCATTCCCGCGCGCGAAGGAACCCTGCGCGCGCTGCGGTTCGCGCGTGATGCAGGGGCGTTACGCTTCGTTCAGACCTCTTCGACAGCTGCGGTGGCCTATGGGGTGGATCGCGGGGTTCATCACTTCGACGAGAGCCACTGGACCAACATCCACCACCCCGACGCCTACCCTTACGTCAAATCCAAGACCATCGCCGAACGCGCCGCGCGTGATTGGGTAGCGGCCGAGGGCGGCGCTCTTGAATTCGTCTCGGTCAATCCGGGCATGGTGCTCGGCCCGGTTGACAGCGGGGACTTCTCGGCCTCGGTCGAGCTGGTGCAGCAATTGCTCTCGGGCGCAATGCCGATGGCGCCGAACCTCGGCTTTCCCATCGTCGACGTGCGCGACATTGCCGCCCTGCATGTGTTGGCGCTCGAAACCGCTGGGCTTGCAGGCGAGCGTTTCCTCGGAGCCGGGCCTTCGCTCACCGCTCTTGAAGTCGCCGATGTGCTGCGCGCGCGGCTGGGGCAGCAGGCGAGGAAGGCGCCGACCCGACCGATGCCCGACTGGCTGGTCAATATCCTCGCCCTGTTCAACCCTGAGGTGCGCGGGATCAAGACCGAAATCGGCAAGGTCCGCCATGTGAACGCCTCGCACGCGCGCGAAAGGCTCGGCTGGATAATGCGCCCGGTGGAGGACACCATCGCCGATTGCGGGACGAGCCTGATCGCGCATGGAGTGGTGAAGGTCTGACATGGATGTGAACGGCAAGACGGTGCTGCTGACCGGCGGCAGCGCAGGCATCGGGCGCGAGATCGCGCGGCAGCTCAAGGCCAAAGGCGGACACGTGCTGCTCACCGGGCGCGATCCGGCGCGGCTGGCGGCGATGCAGGCCGAGGGCTTCGAGACCCTCGCCGTCGACCTGTCGAGCGCGGCGGGGGTCGATGCGCTGGTGGCGGCGCTGGGCGAGCGGCCGGTCGACATTCTCATCAACAATGCCGGGCTCGGCGTGGCGCATGATGTGCGCGAGCGCCTGCCCGATCCGGATGCTGCGGACGGGTGCCTTTACGCCAACCTTTCAGCGCCGATCCGGCTGATAACCGCGCTGCTCCCGCGCCTGCGCGCCCGGCCGGAAGCGGCGATCATCAACGTGACGAGCGGCCTCGCCATCGCCCCCAATACCGCCAGTTCTGTCTATTGCGCGAGCAAGGCGGGCCTGCGCTCCTACACCATGGCCCTGCGCGCGCAGCTGGCCGGAGAGCCGATCCAGGTGATCGAGGCGCTGCCGCCGGTGGTGGACACCCAGATGACCGCCGACCGCGACATGTCGAAGATGCCGCCGCAGGAATGCGCCCGCCAGATCATCGCCGCGCTGGAGAAGGGCCACGATGAGGCCAATGTCGGCACGGTGAAGCTGCTGCGCGCGGTCTATTCGCTCTCGCCCGCATTGGCGCGCAGCGTGATGCGGCGGTTCTAGGCGCCGAGGCGCGCTGGCGCGAAGGTCTCGAACGAAAGCCCGGCCGCCGCCGCATCCTCGGGAAAGGTGAGGCCGAGCGCCGCCGCCGCCGCGATCCGCGATAGGGCAGGCGCGGTCTGGAACCCCGCGCCGCCCTGGCCTGCGCACCACACGAAGCCAGGCGCGTCCGCCGCAGGGCCAATTACCGGCAACTCATCGGGTGCAAAGCTCCTGAGGCCTGCCCAGCTATGGCTGATGCGGCGGATGGGGAGGGTGGTTGCCTGCTCAACCCGGTCGGCAGCGATGGCGATGTCGAGTTCCTCGGGCGCGGCATCGCAAGGTTCGGACGGGGTCTGGTCCATGCTGGAGGCGAGCAATTGCCCGCGTCCCTCGGGCAGCAGGTAGAAGCCTTCGCCCGCCGTCTTGGTGAAGGGCCAGGCGCGCACGTCGGTATCTTCGGGGGCGGTGAAGCTGATCACCGTGCGGCGGCGCGGCTGGATGCCGATCGGCGTGACGCCCGCCAGCCGCGCGATATCGTCTGCCCAGGCGCCTGCCGCATTGACGAGGATCGGCGCGCCATGCCGCGCGCCGTCCGTCCGGACCGCGACCCATCTTCCGTCCTCATGCCCAAGCATCATGACTCGCGCTCCCGGGATCACCGCACCGCGGCCGGCGCGGATCTGTGCGACATGGGCCTGCAGCATCGCGTGGGTATCGAGCTTGAGCGACCTGTGATCGAGCAGCGCTGCTGCGCAGGCTTCGGGCTTCAGCGCGGGCATCAGCGCGCGTGCCGCATCCGGCCCGATCCGCGCATAATCGCAGCCGAATTGGTCGTGGACCTCCTCCAGCGCATCGAGCGCCGGGATGTCCTCGGCCCTCGCGATATGCAGCGCCGGGTGCACGCCCCCGTGCGCGGCGAGTTCTGCCATGCTCAGCGCGGTCAAGCTGCGCACCGGCGCATTGCCGAGGCCATAATGCGCAAAGGCGACCGAGCGGCCCGAGGCATGGTAGCCCGGCGCACTCTCGCCCTCCAGCACCGTCACGATTGCGTGCCTCGAAAGCCGCGCCGCTACCGAGAGCCCAGCGATCCCGCCGCCGATCACCAACACATCAGAGACAAACATCGCCAGGCCTCCCTTCGCCCGTCCCGCCACTTTTGCCACGTTGACGCTGGCGGCACGCTAAGGCAACGCGTTTGGCAAAGCTCATAGGAGGGGATCCTCATTGTCCGCCAACATCGCCGAAATGGAACGCCGCCGCGAAGCTGCCCGCATGGGCGGCGGAGCCAAGCGCATCGAAGCCCAGCACGCCAAGGGCAAGCTGACCGCGCGCGAGCGGCTCGACGTGCTGCTCGACGAAGGCTCGTTTGAGGAAGTCGACGCTTACGTTGAGCACGACTGCATCGATTTCGGCATGGAGACCCAGCGCATTCCCGGCGACGGGGTGGTGACCGGCAGCGGCACGATCAATGGCCGGTTGGTCTATGTGTTCTCGCAGGATTTCACCGTGTTTGGCGGCTCGCTGTCGAAGCGCCACGCGGAAAAGATCTGCAAGGTGATGGACACCGCGATGAAGGTCGGCGCACCGGTAATCGGCCTCAACGATTCGGGCGGGGCGCGGATTCAGGAAGGCGTCGCATCGCTCGGCGGCTATGCCGAGGTGTTCCAGCGCAATGTGCTGGCGAGCGGCGTCGTCCCGCAGATCAGCCTGATCATGGGGCCGTGTGCGGGCGGGGCGGTCTACTCCCCGGCAATGACCGACTTTATCTTCATGGTGAAGGATTCGAGCTACATGTTCGTCACCGGGCCTGACGTGGTGAAGACCGTCACCAACGAGGTCGTGACGCAGGAGGAGTTGGGCGGCGCGATCACCCACACCACCAAGACCTCGGTCGCCGACCTCGCCTACGAGAACGACATCGAGGCGCTGCTGGCGACCCGCCGCTTCTTCGACTTCCTGCCGCTGTCGAACCGCGAGGACGGGCCGACGCTCCCCACCAGCGACCCGTGGGACCGATTGGAGAACAGCCTCGACACGCTGATCCCCGACAACGCCAACCAGCCCTATGACATGCACGAGGTTATCACCAAGGTGCTGGACGAGGGCGATTTCTTCGAGATCCAGCCGGCGCATGCGGGCAATATCCTGTGCGGCTTCGGCCGGGTGGAGGGCCGCACCGTGGGCGTGGTGGCGAACCAGCCGATGGTGCTGGCGGGCGTGCTCGACATCAATTCCTCGAAGAAGGCCGCGCGCTTCGTGCGCTTCT
>PNKW01000111.1 GCA_013822695.1 Erythrobacter sp.
GTGCGCGCCTCGCGCTTCGAAGTGCCGTTCGGGCGCTGGCAGGTGGCGGCGCTGACCGCTGCGGCGGCGCATGCGGTGGGCAACATCCAGTTCGCCACAGCCAGCGGCAACTTTGTCGCCGACGAGACAGTGACGGTGAACGGGGTGGTCTTCACCGCCAAGGCAGCTGCGACATTCGCCACGCCTAACACCGGCATGATCCGCTGGTTCCGCATCGGTGCCGACATGCACGAGAGCCTTCAGAACCTGATCGCCTGCATCCGCAACAGCGACGACGACACGGCCAACGCCCGCCTTTATCGCATAGCGACCTTCTGGATCTCGGCACAGACTGGCAGCGGGTGGCGCTTGAACTGGCGCGTCACCGGGCGGCTCGCCACCGGTAACAACTTCACGATGGCGACCAGCAAGGCCGGCGCGACTGTCACCGCATCGAGCGGCGGCACGGCGGGCACGCTGCCGCTGGCGGCCACGGTAGGCAACCCCGGCGTAATCGATGGCGAGCGGCGCCAGATCACGCTGGGCGGGCAGCCGGTCGACGTGATCTACAGCGCGGCGCTCGACGACTACCAGTGCGCCTACTGGGGCAGCGCGGGATGAGCGATCTGGCGGCGATCATCACGGCAGGAGTGGGCGCGCTCGGCACGCTGGGGGGCGGCGTCACATGGCTATGGGCCCGTGTCGAAAAGCGCTTCTCCGAGGTCGAGCGCAAGCTGGAAGCCTGCGAACGGCGCGAAGCCGACAGCACCAAGCGCGAGCGCACGCTGGAAATGTCGATGCGCGATCAGGCGGCCAAGCATGTCACGGTGATCGAGCTGCTGTGGCAGGAAATCGAACGCCGGTCGCGCGGGGCCCCCAACGCCGTCCTGGGCCGCGCGCGTAAGCTGCTCGATGATCTGAAAGAGGAAGCGGACAATGACTGATCCCCGTGCGCCCATCTTCGCCGCAGTGCGCGCGGCCAAACCCGATGTGTTCAACCATCCCGAGGACGGCGCGCGGCGGATCGGGGCGCTCGACAATGTGCTCGACGCGCTGGGTATCCCGCGCGTAGGGCAGGTGGTCATGCCCTCAAGCAGCGCAGCGGTGGGGCAGACAAAAACACCCTCGCCCAAGGCCAGCGAGCCGCGCTGGTTGCAGCTGGCCCGCGCAAAGATCGGCGAGCGCGAGATCAAGGGGCCGAAGCACAACAGCTGGATCGCCGGTGCGTGGGGCCGCCTCGGCGCGACATGGTTCAACGATGACGAAACGCCCTGGTGCGGCATGTTCGTGGCTGACTGCCTCGAGCGCGCCGGCCGGAAGATCCTCGGCGCGGCGGAGTTCCCGCGCGCGCTGGCCTGGGCGAAGTGGGGCGTGCCCTGTCCGCCCACCCTGGGCGCGGTGGTGGTGTTCAAGCGCACGGGCGGCGGCCATGTCGGTTTTCTCGTCGGCGAGAGCGACGCGAATTACTACGTCCTCGGCGGCAATCAGGGCGACATGGTGAGCATCGCGCCCATCGCCAAGGCGCGCGCGGTGGCGATCCGCTGGCCGCATGACGTTGGCCGCCCGGCGCCAGGCCTGCCGCGCATGACGGGGGGCGTGGTTTCCACGAATGAGGCATGAGACTGCCGCCGATGAACATGATGACCGCGCGCGTGCTGGCAGGCGCGGGTGCGTTTTCGCTGGTGGTCATGGTGTTCGCCCTGATGTGGGCGCGGCCCGAGCTCGCCGACAATGACCTGTTCAAGAGCCTCGCCCAGGCGATCGTCATTCAGGGCCTGATCGGGCTGGTGATGGCCTTCCTGTTCACCGGCAAGAACGACACGAGAGGGGACGACCAATGAACCCGCTGCCTTTCCTGCGCACCCTGACCACGCTCGGCAAGTTCATGCTGGCAGCAGGGCTTGCCGTCGCACTGCTGCTCGCCTTCCTGTTCGTGCGGGATCTGTTCACCGGCAGCGCCCGCACCGAGGCCAAGCTTGCCACCGGGCAGGCCGACGCGGCGCTGCAGTCCGGGCAGGACTCCGCCAGCACAGTGGGAGAGCAAGCTGAAACCGAGGCTGCGCGCGAGCGATCCGTGGCCGACATGCAAAAGGACGTGAACGATGCGGATGATGCTTCTGGTGCTCATGACACTGGCGCTGGCTGGCTGTGCGACAACTTCGGTATTTGCTCCGAAGAGTAGCTGCTCCGACCTGCTCGATGGCACCTGGGAAACCCCAGTGCCCGATGCCGCCGCCCCGCGCGAGGGCGCAACCGATCTCGACACGCTGAAAAGCTGGATTGGCTTTGCCGGCGCGCAGACCGCCGGAAAGCGCACCGAGTTTGAACGGGCGCAGGCCGCCCGCGCGATCATCAAGCGTTGCGAGGAACGTGATCGGGCAGCCATCGAGCGGGCGCGACCCAAGTTCCTCGGGATCCTCTGATGCTGAAACAAACCCCGCAAGAAGACATCCCGGCCGATCTCGCCAGTCTGATCCGCATCGGCACCGTTCTCTCGGTCGATCTGGCCGAAGCGCGCTGTGTGGTGCGCTTCGGCGACCCGGACGATCCCGAGCCCGCCCAGACTGGGCCGATCCGCTGGCTATCCCCGCGGGCAGGCCTCACCCGAGTGTGGTCACCGCCGAGCGAGGGCGAGCAGGTGCTGCTGGTCTGCCCGGACGGCCAGATAGGCGCGGCCGTAGCGATCATGGGGATTGTGCAGGACGCTTTCCCGCCGCTCGGCAGCACCACGGCCGAGATGATCGAGTTCGCGGATGGAGCGAGGATTACTTACGACCCCGAGGTGCACGCGCTGCTGGCCGTCCTGCCGGCAGGCGGCACAGTCGATGTCACCGCCGATGGCGGAATCACTTTGCGCGGTGACGTGACGATCGAGGGCAACCTCGCCGTCAGCCAGACCGTGACGGCCGAGGAAGACGTGATCGCGGATGGGATCAGCCTGAAGTCGCACAAGCACGGGCAGGTGCAGGCTGGCAGCGCCCAGTCGGGAATCCCCGTCTAGGCGGCAATTGCACGCGCGATCGTCGCTCGCTAGTCTGTCCCCGGCCCCTGATTGTTGGTTATCAGGCGGCAAGGGCGGCGTGGCAGAGTGGAGCGGCCGCGCCGCCCGTCATTCGGTTAAAGCTGCTTCCACCATCCCCGCCGCTGGCATTGCGCGCGCGAAGCGCGTTTCCCTCACCCCCATGCAAGGCATGGCCGCCACCACCGGAAAGCCGATCAGCGACGAAGCGCACCTCGCGCAGTCGATCGGCGATATCCTTTCCACCCCGCTCGGCAGCCGGGTGATGCGGCGCGACTATGGTTCGCTGCTGTTCGAACTGGTCGACAAGCCGATCAACGGCGCGATCCGCCTGCTGCTGCAGGCCGCCACCGCGATTGCGCTGCGCCGTTGGGAACCGCGCCTGCGCCTCACGCGCGTCACTCTTTCGGGTGAGCCATCTGCTGGCCGCCTCACTATCCGCATCGAAGGTGTTCGCACCGACCTGCCCCCCTCGAACGCGCTGACCACGCTCACCATCCCGATCGACACCCGCGCCCCGCGCACAGCCACCTGAAGGACGAAACCCCATGGTTCATGGCCTCACGATTACCGAATCCGCTTCCGGCCCGCGCGCGCTGGGTGCTGTCAGCCTCGCCGTAATCGGCATTGTTGCAACTGCCACCGCGCCTGTTGGCGAGGCCAGCGCCGCGCTCGATGAAGCTTTCCCGCTCAACACCCCGGTGCTGATCACCGGCGGGGTCGATATTGCGGCGGGCAATGCCGGGACCGGCGGCACGCTCGGCCCGGTGCTGCGCGCGATCAGCGATCAGGCCACCCCGGTTGTGGTGGTGGTGCGTGTTGCCGAGGGTGAGGACCAGGCGGGGACCGACGACAACGTGATCGGCGCCACCGATGGCACCACCTTCACCGGCCTGCAGGCCCTCGCCGTGGCCGAACAGCGACTTGGGGTGAAGCCCCAGATCATCGCCGCCCCCGGCCTCGACACCCAGCCCGTCATTGAGGAAATGGTAAGCGTCGCCAAGAAGCTGCGCGGCTTCGTTTACGCTGCGGCTGAGGGCGAGAGCGTTGCCGAGGCGCTGACCTATCGCGAGAACTTCGGTCACCGCGAGCTCATGCTGATCTGGCCGGGCACTAACGCCGACTTCGCGGGCGACATCGTGGCTCGCGCGGTCGGCCTGCGCGCCCAGATCGATGAGACCGTGGGCTGGCACAAGACGATCAGCAACGTACCGCTGGTGGGTGTCACCGGGCTCGATCGCGACATCAGCTTCGACCTGACCGACCCCAGCACCGACGCCGGCGTGCTCAACGGGGCCGAGGTGACCACGATCATCCGCCAGAACGGCTTCCGCCTGTGGGGCAACCGCACCACCGCAGACCCGCTCACCAACCCCAGCTTTGTCTTCGAAAGCGCGGTTCGCACCAGCCACGCGCTGCAGGAGATCGTCGGCCAGATCGTCAGCCCCTTCATCGATCAGCCGATGACGATCGGGCTGATCAAGGATCTGCTCGAGACCGGCAACGCCCGCTTCCGCCAGTTGGCGGTGCAGGGCGTGATTCAGGGCGCGGAGATGTTCTTCGATGCCGACCAGAACAGCCCGCAGGAGCTGGCCGCCGGTCGCCCCCGCTTCCGGATCCAGTTCACCCCGGTCGCCCCGCTCGAGAACCCGAACGTCGATCTGGTGATCACGGACTTCTACTACACCGACTTCGCCGACCAGCTGGTCTGATCGGCTGTCTCAGACCCGCGCTTAGGAGCATCCCATGGGTATCCCGAAGAAACTGAAGAACCTCACCGCCCATGTCGACGGCGTGAACTACATCGGCCAGGTCGTCGAATTCGAAGCTCCGGCCCTGGCGCTGCAGACCGAAGAATATCGCGGCGCGGGCATGATCGGCCCGGTGATGATCGACCTTGGCCTGTCCGCCATGGAAGCCACGCTCAAGATGGGGGGGCACGTGGTCGAACTGATGCGAAAGTTCGGCACCACCCGGGTTGACGGCGTCCGCGTGCGCCTGACTGGCGCGTTCCAGCGCGACGACACGGGCCAGATTGACGTGGTGGAATGCTACATCGGGGGCCGGTTCTCCGAGATCGCCACCGGCACCGCCAAGCCAGGCGACGACACCGAGCACGATTACACCATCCCGCTGGCTTATTACCGGCAGGTGGTGAACGGCCGCCCGGAAATCGAGATCGACATGATCGCCGGCACCTTCATCGTCGACGGCATCGATCGCTATGGCGAGATCATGGCGGCGCTGCAGAGCTGACCCGGACCCCGCGGACCGGCGCTGTGCGGGGCGGCCGGTCAACGGATGGGGCGGGGCGGCCATCCCCCCAAGGATCATCCCGGCCGTCCCGTCCCGCTTTCGCCCCGTATCACAACCGCCAGCGCAAAGGACCCGGTCCTCAAGTAGCGCAGCGATAGGACAAGATCGGAAGAGCA
>PNKW01000112.1 GCA_013822695.1 Erythrobacter sp.
TGCAGGCGGCAAGCGCGAGCGTGAGCGCGGCGAGCGGCATCAGGCGGGGTTGCATCAGGTCTCTCCTCGGTTGCAGGAATAGGCCGGAACAAGGGCCCCGCCAAGGCATTGCCCGCCCATGGACTTCACCCCGACCCGCGGCGCCGCGCTCGCCCGCCTTGCCGCCTTCCTCCCCGCCGCCGGCCGCCGCTATGCCGAGACCCGCAACGCCGATGACGGCCCGCGCGCCGAGGGGCGCGGCAATGTCTCGCAGCTTTCGCCGTGGCTCCACGCAGGGCTGCTGAGCGAGACCGAGGTGCTGGAGGCGGTGTTGGCGGAACACTCGCCCCGCGCCGCCGAAAAGTTCATCGCCGAGGTGTTCTGGCGGATCTACTTCAAGGGCTACCTCGAACAGCGCCCGGCGATCTGGGTCGATTTTGTGAAGGGTCGCGACGGCGCGCTGGCCGCGCTCGATGCCAATGCGGGGCTGCGCAAGGCCTATTGCGAGGCAGTCGAGGGCCGCACGGGGATCGAGGCCTTCGATGTCTGGGCCAAGGAGCTGGTGGCGACCGGCTATCTACACAACCACGCCCGCATGTGGTTCGCGAGCATATGGATCTTCACTCTGAAACTCGACTGGCGCCTGGGCGCGGACTTCTTCCTGCGGCACCTGATGGATGCGGATGCGGCGTCCAACACGCTGTCGTGGCGCTGGGTCGCGGGGCTGCATACCAAGGGCAAGCACTACCTCGCGCGGGCCGACAATATCGCGCGCTACACGGCAGGACGGCCTGAGGGGGCGCTTGATGCTGTGCGGCTTGCGGGGGACGAGGCCGAGCCGCTCTCCGAGGCGCAGGACTATGCGCGGCAGAAGCTCGATCTGCCAGCACCCATGACCGCCGCCGACCTCGCAAAACCCTTCGCGCTGCTGCTGCATGACGAGGCCGCGCATCACGCCCCCCTCGCCCTGCCCGCCGCGCCCGCGCTGGTGATCGCTGCCGCCCGGCCCGAAGCGCGCTCCCCCGGCGCGGTCGGAGCGCATGCGCTAGGCTTCGCGCAAGGCGCGCTGGCAGGCGGCATGGAAGAGGCTGCCGCCGCCTTCGCCTGCCCGGCAGCGCAATGGCGCGCGGGCGAGCCGCTCGCGCCGCTGCTCGCCGCCGCCGAGGTGGAGCGCGTCGCCCTCCCCTACCTCCCCGCCGGATGGACACGCGACGCGCTCTGGCCCGAACTTGCCCCGCTGACCGCCGAGGGCCGGGTGGTCACGCTGCTCGGCGATCTCGACCGTGCCACCTGGCCGCTCGCCAAGGCGGGGTTCTTCGGCGTGGCCAAGGCGATCGACGGACTGCTGGCCGAATGCGGGATCGCCGGTCACCCCGCGCCCGCTTCAACCGGGAATTAACTCCGGCGGACTAACGCTGGTGGTTATCTTTCCATCCCCGGGCCCGCCCTCGCCATGCTCTATCCCAACCGTATCCAGGCCGCGCTGCTGTTCGACCGGCCGTTCCGCGACCTCGAGAGCGTGGTGCGTCAGTTCTCCCGGATCGAGGGAATGCGCAGCGGCGCCGAGTTCCACCCCTCCGATGCCAATCCGGGGCGCTTCTACCACCTCTATGCCGGGGGCGAGGAGCTGACGGTGACCCTCGAATATTGCGACCGGCCCTGCGATGCCGCGCTGTTCGCCCCCGCGCTGTCATCACCGCTGACCGGGATTGTCACCCCCGACATCCGCGACCGGATTGCGCGCTGCTACGGCCACGTCCTGCTCGAGGTCAGCCACGGCGTCTTCGCCGGGGTCGAGGAGGATCCCAAGATCGCGGCGATGTTCGAGGCGATCGGCCGCCCGCGCTCGGGCGCGAGCCTGCCGCAGTTCGAGCGGCGGCTCGGGGTGCTCGCGTTGCTGGCGCGGATCGCGATCGAGCACGCCATGCCGCTCGCAGTGCACTGGACGCAGTCGGACATGCTGATGAAGGGCGAGGCCTTCGACAGCTTCGCGGCGGCAGGCGACATGCCGGGACCGCTGCACATCCACCCCTTCCTGTTCGGCCCGCGCCCGGCCCCGGGCGAGGACGCGCTTGCCGGCATCCGCACCTTCGGCGCGCGCCACTGGCTCGGACGCGAGATCATCGTGCAGCCGCATGTCCTGCCCTGGGCGAGCAATTTCGAGACTATCCTCGCCTTCCTCCGGGTCGCGACCATGCCGAACGGCTATGTCATCCCGCACGGCGATACCTTCGGGCCCGAGGATCGCAGCCTGTCCTACCGCGTGCTGCATCACGCCGAGGGCGACGATATCGGCTATCTGGGCGGTGGGGCCACGCCCGAGCCCGCGGACCTGCCGTTCTACGAGCTGGTGCCGCTCAAGCACGTCCAGCACGGCTTCTTCGCGCCCGACCACGTGCCCGATGACCGCGTCATCGACGACCGCGCCTTCCCGCTCGACATCATGCCGGCCGATCAGGAGGCGAAGATGGCGCTCGCCAACGAGTGGTTCGCGAAGCGCAAGCTGGCCGAGGGGATCGGCGGGCGCTTCGAGGTGCGCCACCGTGACGCTCCCGCAGCGCCGCCGCCGCCCCCGGCGCCCCCCGCCACCGCCGAGCCGGGGCTCACCGGGGTCAGCGGGCGCGGAGTGCGGGCGCGGGTGTTCGGGCGCAAGGGGCTCTAGAACCGGCTCAGATCTGCTTGTCGGGCGAAGGGTCGCGGCGGTGGCGCTCAGCCCTGCCCAGCACCCGCTCGAGCCGCTCTGCCATGGTATTGGCCGCAATCCGCGCCGCTTTCCAGTGCGATCCGGCGAGCCGTTCAGGAAACGGGGCTCTCCGCCGCACGGCGCTCGGCGCGCACGCGTTCGGCCTTCTCGCGCTCCTCGATGGTCTTGCGCGCATGTTCGGCGAGACCGCGCCAGGTCTTCTCGGAGCGCAGCTCGCGCTCGCGCACATTGTCGAGCGTCGCCTTGGCGGCCAGCGCGGCGGCCTCATCGGCACGCTCGCAATAGAATTCGTAGGTCTGGGCCATCGGGGGTGTCCTGCCATGGGAGGGGGTCGGCGGGATTCGTAGGCGTATTGGGGGAGCAGGGCGCAGCGAGCACCCCGCTCCCGGTATTCCGATCAGGCCGAGGCCAGGTTCACGGCGCTTTGCTTGCCGTTGCGCCCGCGCTCGAGATCATAGGTGAGGCGCTGGTCCTTATCGAGGCTGTGCATGCCCGCGGCCTGCACGGCGGTGATGTGGACGAAGCTGTCCGACGAGCCATCGTCGGGCTGGATGAAGCCGTAGCCCTTGTCGGTGTTGAAGAACTTGACGGTTCCGGTCTTGGTGCTCATGGAATGTTCCTTTCAAGAACAATGCGTTGTTCGCAGGCAGCATGCCCGCGGGTGGTGCCCGGTGGCCGGAGGGCCACAAAGCGTAGTGCGTTATCGTCCGATGAAAGGAAGTCGTCGTCTGGGAGACACCACACAGCCGGAGCCGGGTGGCGGAGCGCAAATTTCGAAGTCCGTCGCAAATTTCGACGTCAGCGCGGCGGGCATAGCACGCTTTCCCGCAATCGCCTAATCGGCCCGTCGCATCCGCCACCGCGCGGGGCCGCGCGTCAAGACATTGGCAACCCCTCGCACGCTATCCTGTCGCCCGCGATGAACCCGCCCCCCGCCTCTCATGCCGCCACCGCCGCCCCGCCCGCGCTGCGCCGCCGGCTGCTGCGGACCGGCATCATCGTCGTCGGGGGGTCGGTCGCCGCCTCGGTGCTCTTCGCCCACATCTCCTTCACCCTGTTCGGCCAGGTCCAGTATTCGCACACCATGGTCTTCGCCACGCTGATCCCGCTGGTGGTGGCGAGCCTCGCCTACCGCTGGATCGCCGCGCTGACCCTCCAGCTCGAGGACTCGCGCCGCGGGCTCGAACGGCTCGCGCTCGAGGACTCGCTCACCCGCCTGGCCAACCGCCGCGCGGCAATGGCGCAGCTGGCCGCATGGTCCGCCGCGGCGGGCTCCGCCCCCATCTGCCTTGCCATCGCCGACATCGACCACTTCAAGCGCGTCAACGACCGGCTCGGCCATGATGGCGGCGACGCCAGCCTCGTCCACTTCGCCGCCATGCTGCGCCGCATCGTGCCCGAAGGCTGGCTGATCGCCCGGATCGGCGGCGAGGAGTTCCTGATCGCCGCCCCCACCCCCGACTTCGCCACCTTCGCCGCCCGGATCGAGGCGCTGCGCGTCACCATCGCCGACACCCCGCTGATCACCCCCTCCGGCCCGTGGAGCCTGACCGCCAGCTTCGGCCTCGCCGAGCAAGGCCCCGCCGAGACCCCCGACCGCCTGATCACCCGCGCCGACCGCGCGCTGTATGCCGCCAAGCAGGCGGGGCGGAATCGGAGCGAGAGAGCGGCGTAGTTTGCTTTTCGCTCGCCCCTCCGGGCGAGCGTCCTCGGCGCTGTTCCTTCACTCCGCTGCGCTCCGTTCCGGGCACCTGCGGCTCGCGCCGTGCACTCGCGGCCCTGCGGGCCGAACCATCGCATCCCTCGCAGGGAAGCGCTGGAACCGGTCGCGTCGCGACCGCAAGGCCGAACGGCCGCCCGCAGGTGCTCGATCCCGCAGGGATCGAAACGCACCGAGGACGTCACCGCGGAGGCGGTGACGCAAACAAAGGTTACAAAGTTTACACCCTGTCACCTTTCCTACTCCCACCCATTCTCCTGTAATGCCTGCATTAAATCGTCATCCGACAAGGCGGACGGACAGGGGAAGGGGGCTGTGTTTGCGCCCATGAAGCCGTCAAACTCGCCCGGATCTTCCGGTCTGAGCGCGCCCGTTGCCACCGCCTCGCCGCGCTCGAGCTTGGCCAGCAGCGCCTCGAAATCGCGCGCATGGCGCTCGGCCGCCGGGCCGAGCCGCCCGAAGGCCGGATTGCTGCCCATCGTGAAGCGCGCCAGCAGGGCCACCGTCAGCCGCTCGTCAAACCGCCGGTAGCTGCCGACCTGCTCGCCCTGAAAGAACACCGGCACCTCGACCCCGTTCAAGGCGCGTTCGAGCGCGGTATGGGCGAGCACATCATAGGAATGATGGAACGCCACCTCCCAAGCGAGGTCAAAGGGTTGGCCCTTGAGCCGCGAGCGGAGCCGATAGGCCGACTGCCGCGACCGCCCCACCGACTTCGCGGCCTCGGAGACGGAATGCGTCGCCGAGAGCGCCCGCAGAAACGCAGCCTGCCGCTCGAGGTCCCACCCGTCGTGGCGGGTGGTCTTGTCGGGCGGATCGGCCTGTGTGCCGGAGGCGGGAACGGCGCGGAGCCTTGCGGCTGCGGCGCGGGGCGAATTGCGGGATTGGGCGCGAGTCATCGGAGGAGGATGACTCAGGGTGGGGGCTGTAGGAAAGGGGTTATGGCT
>PNKW01000113.1 GCA_013822695.1 Erythrobacter sp.
TTCGACCGCGGTTACCTGTCGCCCTATTTCATCACCAACCCCGACAAGATGACCGTGGAACTGGATAACCCCTACATCCTGATCCACGAGAAGAAGCTGTCGAACCTGCAGGCGATGCTGCCGATCCTCGAAGCCGTGGTGCAGTCGGGCCGTCCGCTGCTGATCATCGCCGAAGACATCGAAGGCGAAGCGCTCGCCACCCTCGTGGTCAACAAGCTGCGCGGCGGCCTCAAGGTTGCTGCGGTCAAGGCTCCGGGCTTCGGTGATCGCCGCAAGGCGATGCTGCAGGACATCGCGATCCTGACCAAGGGCGAGATGATCAGCGAAGACCTCGGCATCAAGCTCGAGAACGTCACCGTCGGCATGCTCGGTCAGGCCAAGAAGGTCTCGATCGACAAGGACAACACCACCATCGTCGATGGCGCCGGTTCGGCTGACGACATCAAGGCGCGCGTCGCCGAGATCCGTACCCAGATCGACAACACCTCGAGCGACTATGATCGTGAGAAGTTGCAGGAGCGTCTTGCCAAGCTCGCTGGCGGTGTGGCCGTGATCAAGGTTGGCGGTGCGACCGAAGTCGAAGTGAAGGAGCGCAAGGACCGCGTCGACGACGCTCTGCACGCGACCCGCGCTGCGGTGGAAGAAGGCATCGTTCCGGGCGGCGGTACCGCGCTGCTCTACGCCACCAAGGCTCTCGAAGGCCTCAAGGGCGCGAACGAAGACCAGACCCGCGGCATCGACATCATCCGCAAGGCGATCACCGCCCCGATCAAGCAGATCGCCCAGAACGCCGGCCACGATGGCGCGGTCGTCGCGGGCAACCTGCTGCGCGAGAATGACGAAACGCAGGGCTTCAACGCTGCGACCGACACCTACGAAAACCTGGTCAAGGCCGGCGTGATCGACCCGACCAAGGTCGTGCGCACAGCGCTGCAGGACGCGGCCTCGGTCGCCGGCCTGCTGATCACCACCGAAGCGGCGATCGTTGAGCGTCCGGAAGACAAGCCGGCCGCCCCCGCCATGCCCGACATGGGCGGGATGGGGTTCTAAGCCGCTAGGGCAGGCGCGAGCCAGCGCGAGCTGGCTCCGCACTCGCCCAAGGCCGGCCAGCGGGGCGCCCGCGCCCCGACTGACGACTCCGGCTTTGCCGGAGTCGGCCCAGGCACCAGACAAGAAAACCCCGGCGGAGCCACTCCGCCGGGGTTTTTCTATGCGCTGCGCCAGTATGATCTAGCCGAGGCGCACCGGCACCCTGTTCACTATGGCGAGGAAGGGATGCGCGGCCCGCTCGACCTCGCCCGAAGTTTCCAGCCGGATATCGCGCTGGAGCATCTCCTCGATCAGCACCTGCAATTGCAGCTCGGCCAGCCGCGCGCCGACGCAGCGGTGGATGCCGTAGCCGAAGCACAGGTGCCGCCGCGCATTCGGTCGATCGACGAGAAACAGATCGCCATTAGGAAACAGCCCTTCCTCGCGGTTGGCCGAGACATACCACAGCACCAGCTTGTCACCCTTGCGGATCTGGTGGCCCTTGAAATCTGTATCTTCGAGCGCGGTGCGGCGCATGTGCAGCGCGGGGCTTTGCCAGCGGATGATCTCGCTTGCGGCATTTGCAACCAGCGATGGATCGGAACGCAGCTTGTCCCATTGGTCAGGCCAGAGGGTCAGCGCCTCGGCGAGGCCCGACATCGAATTGCGAGTGGTGTCATTCCCGCCGACGATCAGCGTCGCCATGTTGCCCATGAATTCGGCGGCATCCATCTCGCCGAAAGACTGGGAGTGGATCATCATCGACAGCAGGTCGGGCGCGGGACCGGCAGCCTGTCGTTCCAGCCACAATTGGTGGAACCGTCCTGCCATCTGGAACAGCAGGCCGACGCGTTCCTGCGAGCGATTGGCGATCATGTCGAGCGAGGTGATCGCGTCTGACCAAATGCGGAGACTGTCGCGCTCGTCCCACGGGAAGTCGAACAGGATCGCCAACATGTCGATGGTGAGCGGGATCGAAACGCGGTCCACCCAGTTGAACGTCTCGCCGCGCGGCAGGGCATCGAGGCAGGCGGCGGTGCGGGTGCGGATTGAGTCCGCCAGCCGCGCCATCTCCGAAGGCGTGAAAGCCGGCGCGATGGTGCGGCGCCGCTGGGCGTGGCGCGGCGGATCCATCATGATGAAGCTTTCCATATAGCTAGCTTCGGCCGGGTTGATTTCGATGATCGACACCCCGCCGTGCTTCGCCTCGGAAGAGAACAAGGCGGGCTGGGCTTCGATCGCGACGATGTCGTCATAGCTGCTGATCGACCAGAACGGGCCGAACTGGCTTTCCGGGCACCAATGCACCGGAGCCTCGCGCCGCAGCTGCGCGAATATGGCGTGGGCGCTGCCATCAGCGAAGCGTTCGGGCAGGCTTGGGTCAAGCGAAGCGGTGCGATCGAGGGTGTCGGTGGACATGGAGTGCGGCTCCTTCACGCCTTGATGTTGCGTGCCATGCGCTCGAAGAACTGGCCGAGCTGGGTGAGTTCGCCATCGGAAAAGCCGTCGAACAGCTGGGCGTAGACCTCGTCGATCACCTCGCGCAGGCTGCCGAGCATTGCCTTGGCGGCAGGGGTCGGGATGATCCGCCACACGCGGCGGTCGGTGGCGTGCTGCGCGCGTTCGATCAGGCCGCGCTTCTCCAGAGCGTCGATCGCCGCGCCGGCGCTGGCACGTTCGATTTCAAGATGCCGGGCAAGCTCGGTTTGCGTGAGCCCTTCCTGCCGCAGCACATAGGCGAGCAGGCGCCATTGGGCGCGGCTAAGGCCCTGATCCTGCAAGGCATCATCGATGATCCGCCGCAGTTGGCGTGGCAAATCCTCCAGTCGGAAGGTCAGCGCATCGAGCGGGGTCAGGATCGACGAATCACCGGAGGCGGATGGAACCAGTTTCATGATGACATCATATGATATGTAAAAATATTGTCAAATGTCTTACTTTATGCAGCAGCGCTTCCGTCCTCCGCCATCTACCCGATTGTGAACTCCCCCTGCCATAATAGCACCACGGACGGTCTGCGCATCTCCCACGACACCTCCGCCCATGTAGTTCCCGCCACCCGCGACGCTGCCCGAAACGGCGCGAGCCGCAGCGACGGTTTGAGCACCCGCGCCCGCGCTCCGATCACTCGGTGATGAAGTCTGCAATCGCCTCGCCCATGCCCTTGCCCAGCGGCAGGGCTGGGTCGCGATAGGCCGCGAGGTTCTCGGCAGGGGTCGTGCCCGCGATGTCCTTGAGCACGTGGTTCAGATCGGGCAGCACCACAAGCTTCGCCGCCGGGTTCGCCGCCGCCAGCCGCTCGGCATCGGCGACGGGAACCTGAATATCCTTGCCGCCCTGCACGATCAGCAGCGGCAGCTTGGTTGTCGCGGCGAGATCGGCGGGATCGTAGGAGAACAGGCTGATGAGGAAGCCTTGCAGTGCGGGGGCAAACAGCCCCTGAAGCGGCTGCGGCAGGGCGGAAGGATCGACCCGCTGCCCGGCGGCCAGCTTGTCGATCGCCGCATCGGTGGCGGGGATGATCACGAAGTTGGCCGGATTGGCCCGCAGCTGGGCCTTGATCACATCGCCGAGCGGGCGGCCCGGCGCGGCGACCAGCACAAGGCCGCACAGATCCGGCACCTCCTGCGCCGCGACGAGCGCGACCAGACCGCCCTCGCTATGCCCGATCAGCCAGATGCAAGCCGCCCCCGTCGCCTTGCGCGTCGCGGCGACCCAGGCGGCAGTGTCGGCGACGTAATCGGGGATGATCGCGGCGTTGGCATCGGCGACCGCCGCCTTGCTGGCGAACATCCCGCGCTTGTCGATCCGCACCGTGGCGATCCCGCGTTCCAGCAGTGCCTCTGCCAGCAGGCGGTAGGGCGCGGCGGCGACGCCCAAGGGGTTGTTGCCGTCACGGTCGGTCGGGCCCGAGCCGGGGATGATCAGCGCGGCCGGCCCCTCCCCGCCCCCACCCGCGCTGGCGCTCGCGCGCAGCAGCGTGCCGGAGAGCGGACCTTGCGGGCCGGGGGCTTCGATGGGCTCGCCAGCGGGGGCGCCCTCTGCCTGAAGCGGGGCGGCGAGCAGCGCGGCAGCGGCGAGCAGGGCGGTTCGGATCATGTCCAGTCCTCCCGGCATCACCGCGCCGCCCGGCTACGCCACAGCCACCAGCTATAGACGACCGGCACCACGCTCGCCGCGATGATCGGCGCGATCATCGCCCACAGCCGCCATTCGGGCGCGAGCGGCGCGAAGGCGGCGAGCACCATCGCCGCGCCCACCGTCATCATTAGCTTGCCGCCCAAGCGGTGGGTTGCGATCCAGTTGTCGGTGTCGGCCAGCGTCCAGGGCGTGCGGATGCCGACGAAGAAGCTCGGGCGCGACTTGGGCAGGGCGTTGCCGATCATCAGGAACAGGACGCCCATCCCGGCCAGCAGCAGATCGATGCCGATGTTCCAGCCCAGCGCGGGCGCGGCGATCATCACCTGTGCATAGATCAACAGCCCCATTACCCCGATCCACGCCGCGCGCAGCACCGGGGCGGAGGCTTCAAGCCGGTCCTGCAACGGCTCCATCCGGGGGATCGCGGCCATCAACAGGCCGACCAGCGCCGACATTACCGCCGGCCACAGCAGCGCCGGGGTGGCTTGGGCAAACTCGTCCGCAACGCCGGACGCGTTCCAGTGGACGGGGAGCTGCGTGCCCGGGTCAAGGCGCGAGGCGGACCACCAGCCGAACGCCGCCATGGCTGCCGCCAGCAGCAGATTGACGATAAGCAGCCCGCGAACCTTCATGCCTTTTCTCCCTGTGCGGGTGGCGGGGCCTCCACCGCGCCGCTGCCGATCCCGACGCCCATGCCGACCCTGGCCATGAAACCCAGGAGCGCCTCTTCGAGGGTCGAGAGGTTGAGCGTGTAGATGATCGAGCCGCCACGGTTCTCGCCGCGAATGAGGCCCGCGGCCTTCAATTTGGCAAAGTGGCCGGACATGGTCGGCTTGGAGACCGGGAAGCGCTCGGCGATCTCGCCCGCGCTCATCCCGCCGCCCTTCAGGAGTTCGAGCACCTCGCGGCGGATCGGATGGGCTAGGGCGTCGAATATCTCGGACATAGCTATTTAGCTAAATGACGAAATTACGCGTGTCAAGCGCAGGCCGCCCGCCACGGCATAGCGTAGCTGCCGTGCATTCTCATTGCCTTGCTGCG
>PNKW01000114.1 GCA_013822695.1 Erythrobacter sp.
CTCGATCTCGGCAATGATGTCGCCCGGCTGGATGGTGTCGCCTTCCTGCTTGAGCCACTTGGCAAGCGTGCCCTGCTCCATGGTGGGCGAGAGGGCCGGCATCTTCAGTTCGATCCCCATGGCTCAATACTCCTCCACGAGAACATCGGTATAGAGTTCACCCGCTGCGGGCTCGGGCGAGGTTTCGGCAAAATCGGCCGCTTCAGCCACGTCGGCGCGGATCGCCTTGTCGATGGCTTTCAATTCGTCCTCGGTCTTACCGGCTTCGATCAGGGTCTTCTTGAGGCCCTCGATCGGATCGTGGTGGTCACGCTGTTCCTGCACTTCCTCACGGGTGCGATACTTGGCCGGGTCGGACATCGAATGCCCGCGGTAGCGATAGGTGTTGCACTCCATCAGCACCGGCCCCTTGCCCGCGCGCACATGGGCGAAGGCGACTTCGGCCGCGGCGCGCACTTCGAGCACGTCCATCCCGTTCACTTCCATACCGGGAATGCGAAACGCAGTGCCACGCCGGTAGAAGCGGGTTTCGGCGGAGGAACGCTTGGTCGCGGTGCCCATCGCGTATTGGTTGTCCTCGACCACGAAGACGATGGGCAGCTTCCACAAGGCCGCCATGTTGAAGGTTTCGTAGACCTGCCCCTGGTTGGCCGCGCCGTCACCGAAATAGGCCAGGCACAGCCCGCCGTCGGCTTTGTACTGGTGCGCCAGCGCCAGACCACCGCCCAGCGCCACCTGCGCGCCGACGATGCCGTGGCCGCCGTAGAACTTATGCTCGGTCGAGAACATGTGCATCGACCCGCCCTTGCCCTTGGAGATCCCCGCCTCACGGCCCGTCAGCTCGGCCATGATCACCTTGGGATCGATCCCGTAGGCGAGCATGTGGCCGTGATCACGGTATCCGGTGATCACGCTGTCACGGTCATTGTCGAGCGCCGACTGCAGCCCGATCGCGACCGCTTCCTGGCCGATATAGAGGTGGCAGAACCCGCCTATCAGGCCGAGTCCGTAGAGCTGCCCGGCCTTCTCCTCGAAGCGACGGATCAGCAGCATCTGGCGGTAGAATTGCAGCATTTCACTGTCCGAGGCGGCGTAGCGCTTTTTCGCCTCGAAAGCCTCCTGCAGCGAATGCAGGATGAAATCGGCGTCTTCCGCAGCCGAAGCGGCTGCCTTTGCGGGCTTTTTGGCCAAGATAAGTATCCCTCTCTCTGGCGCGCTCATGGGGAGGAGAAACGCAGTCCAAGTCCATGCTCTATAGGCAGGCTAGCGGGGGTGACGCAACGGCAAGGCGTTGCAGAAAACTGCAGGCGCATACGAAATCAGGTCGATTTGGAAATCGCGGGGCGGATCACTCGTCGTCGAGCGTGATCACGACCTCATCTTCGCGCATCACGCCCAGCTGGTCGCGCACCAGCTCGCCGGCGAGATCGGGGTCAGCAGCGTCGGGATCGAGCAGCATGACCCGGTTGCGCAGGCCATCGCGCTTTTCGGTGAGCTTGGCGATCTCGGCCTTGCGGGCTTCGAGCGCGGAAGCATTCTCGCTCCAGGCGAGCAGCCCGGTGGGGCCGGCCACGGCAAAGCCCGCGATCAGCAGCAGCGCCATCAGCGCCACGGCTCGCTTCAGCCTGCTTTCCCTTGGTGGCTTGCGCATGATGCGAAACAGTCCCCTCGCCGCGCAAATCCCGATCGCGGCGTCGGGTATCACAGAATCACACTTGCGCCCGCGCCGCAAGGGGAATGCGCTGCAATGCGCAACAAAACGGGGCTTGCCGGGCGATTTCAGTAAGACCGGGGCAGGCCAAGCACGTGTTCGGCAAGGTAGGAAAGGATGAGGTTGGTCGAGATCGGCGCGACGGTATAGAGCCGCGCCTCGCGGAACTTGCGCTCGACGTCATATTCCTCGGCAAATCCGAAGCCGCCGAAGGTCTGGACGCACATGTCGGCGGCCGCCCAGCTGGCCTCGGACGCGAGGAGCTTGGCCATGTTGGCTTCCTCGCCGGGGTTGCCGCCCTCGTCATAGACCCGTGCGGCGTGGTGCACCATCAGCTCGGCGGCGCGCATCTGGGCGTAGCAGCGCGCGATCGGGAACTGGACGCCCTGATTCTGGCCGATGGGCCGGGCAAAGACACTCCGGTCTTTTGCATAGCCGGTCGCCTTCTCGATGAACCACTTGGCGTCCCCGATGCACTCGGCCGCGATCAGGATGCGTTCGGCGTTCATGCCAGAGAGGATGTAGCGGAAGCCCTTCCCCTCCTCGCCCACAAGCGCGCTGGCGGGGATGCGCAGATCGTCGAAGAACACCTCGCAGGAGGAGTGGTTCATCATCGTGCGGATCGGCTTGATGGCCATGCCGTTCTTCTGGGCTTCACGCATGTCGACGAGGAAGACCGACAGCCCCTCGGTCTTGCTCGCGGCTTCCTCGCGCGGGGTGGTGCGGGCGAGGAGCAGCATCAGATCGGAATGCTCGGCGCGGCTGGTCCAGATCTTCTGGCCGTTGATCACATATTCGTCCCCGTCGCGCACGGCCCGGGTCTTGAGGCTGAGGGTGTCGGTGCCGCTGGTGGGTTCCGAGACTCCGAAGGCCTGCAAGCGCAGCTCGCCGCTGGCGATCCGAGGGAGATATTCGGCCTTCTGCTCCGCCGAGCCATACCGCAGCAGCGTGTTCATGATGTACATTTGCGCATGGGCGCTGGAGCCGTTGCACCCGCTTGCCTGAATCTCCTCCATGATCACGCAGGCCGCCTCGAGGCTGAGGCCGCTTCCGCCGTGCTCGGTGGGGATCAACGCGGCGAGGAAGCCCGCCTTCGTCAGCGCATCGACGAATTCCGCCGGATATTCGCGCACTGCATCCTTGGCCCGCCAGTATTCCCCCGGGAAGCCATCGCACAGCTGCCGCACCGCGCGGCGGATTTCGGCGAGTTCCTCGGGCTCGTGTGCGGACGTGGGCACGCATTCTCTCCTCTGGGCGGGCGCGTGGCTTGCCGCTTGTCGGGCGCCAAGTCCACCTCACCAATTTGGGTGCTTTCGGACAAGACGCGGGGCCTGGCAATCCCGTTTCGATCTGCTACCGACCAACCCCGAGGAGGAGAGACCCCATGCAGATCATCGCCCACGATCCGACCCGCTTCGCCGACCTGCCCGACTATCCCTTTGCCGAGCACTGGCTGACGATCGACCTTGGCGACGGCCTTACCGCCCGCATGCACTACCTCGACGAGGGGCCGAAGGACGCGCCCCCGGTGTTGCTGTTCCATGGCGAGCCCTCGTGGTCTTACCTCTACCGCAAGATGATCCCGCTGCTGGGGGCGGCGGGCTTCCGCTGCCTCGCCCCCGACCTCATCGGCTTCGGCAAGAGCGACAAGCCGGACGAGCAGAGCTTCTACACCTACGCCCGCCATGTCGATTGGCTGAAGCAGTGGCGCAATGCCGTGGTGCCGGAGCAGGCAGGCCTGTTCTGTCAGGACTGGGGCGGCCTGCTGGGCCTGAGGATCGTCGGGCAGGAGCCTGATCGCGTTGCGTTTGTGGTCGCCAGCAACACCTTCCTCCCCACTGGCGGCGGAAGGGCTTCGGAAGGCTTTCTCGCGTGGCGAGAATTCGCGCGCTCCTCCCCTGAGTTCCGGATCGGCGGGATCATGGACCGCGGTTGTCAGAGCGAGCTCAGCGCCGCCGAAGTCGCCGCCTATGACGCGCCCTTCCCCGACGAGCCGAGCAAGGCCGGCGCGCGCGCCTTCCCGCAGCTGGTGCCGATCGAGGACGACAAGCCCGGCGTGGCCGAGAACAAGGCCGCGTGGGAGGGCCTCGCCGCGTTCGACAAGCCCTTCCTCACCCTGTTCGGCGAGGATGATCCGGTGCTCGGCAAGGCGGGGCCGCTGCTGACCGGCCGGATCAACGGCGCGGCGGGCCAGCCCCATGCGATGCTCGCCAAGTGCGGGCATTTCAGTCAGGAAGACCACCCCGAGGCGCTCTCGCAAGGCGTGATCGACACGGCCAGGAAGGCCGGTTTCCTGACTTGACTGAGGCCCCTGCCCCGCCCCTCGCCCACCTCACCCGCACGCAGGAGCGGGCGCTGGCGCTGACCATCGCGGTAGTGACGGCGAACGCCTATTACATCCACCCGATCATCGGCGAGGTCGCCCGCGCTTTCAGTGTGGGTGAGGCCGAGATCGGGCTGGTACCGGCATTGAACCAGCTGGCGTTGGCGCTCGGCATTCTGCTGCTGCTGCCGCTGGGCGATTTCTACCGCAACCGGACGCTGTGCTTCGTGTTCGTCGCCGGGCAGACGCTGTGCCTTGCCGGAATGGTGCTCGCGCCCGGGTTCGTGGCCTTCACCGCTGCCTCGACCCTGCTCGGCTTCTTCACCATCGCGCCCTACCTGATCCCCGCCTACGCCTCCAAACGCGTCGCGCCCGAGCGCCTGGGGGCGGTCACCGCGCAGCTGACTGCGGCGGTGATCTTCGGCATTCTGGTCGCGCGGGTGGGCGCGGGGGTCATCGCCGCGCGGGCAGACTGGCATGCGGTCTACTCCTGCGCGCTGGCGCTGATGGTGGCGGTGACCGCCTTCCTGCCCTTTGCCATGCGCAGCGAGGCCGCGAGCGCCAAGCAGCCGCCAGCAAGCTACCGCGCGGTGATCGCGTCGGTCTTCACGCTCGCCGCGCGGCACCCCGACATGCGGATCTCGGCCGCGATCCAGGGGCTGAATTTCGCGATCTTCACCGCGAGCTGGCTGGCGCTGGCGCTTCATCTGACCGGCCCTGCAATGGGCTACGGCACCGACGATGTCGGCTACCTCGCGGGAATCGCGGCGGTGAGTGTCTTCACCACGCCGCGGCTCGGGCGCTGGGCGGACCGTGTCGGCCCGCGCCGCGCGCGCATTGCGTCGGCACTGGTGCAGCTGGCGGGCATTGCCCTGTTCTACCCTCTGGGCGGTTCGATCTGGGGCCTGCTGGTGCCGCTGTTCGTCACCAACCTCGTCGGGCCGACCATCGACGTGACCGGACGCATGACGCTGTTCACCCTTGCGCCCGAAATCCGTACCCGGCTCACCACAAGCTACATCGTGACGATGTTCGTCGGCGGTGCGATCGGAAGTGCGGCGGGGACGGCGGTGTTCGACTTTGGCGGCTGGGGCGC
>PNKW01000115.1 GCA_013822695.1 Erythrobacter sp.
CTGACGCAGGAGGCCCTGCGCGATCTGATCCGCTACTACACCCGTGAGGCCGGCGTGCGCACGCTCGAGCGCGAGATCGCCAAATTGGCGCGCAAGAGCTTGCGCCAGATTCTCGAGGGCAATCACCAAGAGCGTCACCATAACGCCTGAAAACCTCGGTGACTTCAGCGGCGTGCGCAAGTTCAAGCACGGCGTTTCGGAGGAAGAAGCGCAGGTCGGCGCGGTCACGGGCCTGGCGTGGACATCGGTCGGCGGCGAGCTGCTCACCATCGAGAGCGTCACCACCCCCGGGAAGGGCGAGGTCAAGACCACCGGCAAACTGGGGCAGGTGATGAACGAGAGCGTCGCGGCGGCCTTCAGCTTCGTCAAGGCCCGCGCCCCGGCTTACGGGATCAAGCCTTCGGTGTTCAACCGCAAGAACATCCACATCCACCTGCCCGAAGGCGCTGTGCCCAAGGACGGGCCGAGCGCGGGCATCGGCATGGTAACCTCGATCATATCGACCCTGACCGGCGTCGCGGTGCGCCCCGATGTGGCGATGACCGGCGAGGTCACGCTGCGCGGGCGCGTGCTGGCGATCGGGGGCCTCAAGGAAAAGCTGCTGGCGGCATTGCGCGGCGGGATCAAGACCGTCCTCATCCCCGAGGAAAACGTCAAGGATCTCGCCGAAATTCCGGCTAACGCGCGGGAAGGTCTCGAGATCGTGGCGGTGAGCCATGTCGACGAGGTGCTGGCCCGCGCGCTGGTGGAACCGCTCGCGCCGATCGAGTGGACCGAGGCCGATGATCTCGCCAGTCAGCCGGCCGCCGCCTCCCCCACTTCGGGTGGATCGGGCGTGTCAGGAGAGGTGCCAACCGCGCACTGACCCGTTAGAGCCTGTTTCAGTAGGGTGGAAGCACCTGCATCGCGTCAGGAAGCCCGCTGGCTGCGTCGCGGCCCTTTGCAGGGGCAACCAAGCCCCTGCTGCGGACCACTCCTGCCCAGCAGGCTTCCTGACGCGACCCCGGAGGGGCGGGCCGCTATTGGCCCATCGCCGCGTCGATCGTCGGTCACTATGCTTGAGCATGGCTCCCTCCTCTCTCCTTGCGCTGGACCAAAATCGGCTCCGTGCAGACGCTTCCACCCTACCGAAACAGGCTCTAGAACGCGCCCACTTGCGGTGATTCGCCGCAGGGTCGCATTTTCCCGCAAGTCGGCGAAGCGAGGCTGAACTCGCGTCCAACCCCGGTTAGGCGTGCGAAGTTTCACGTCTTTTTGCGCATGCCTGTGTCCGAGGCCGATAGGCTTTGACAGGCTTGGCAAAAAGGTCTCAATTTGCAGGCTTTCGACGAACGCGATTCACCAGAATATCGTAATCCTGAAGCGAGGGGGTTCCCATATGAACAAGAACGACCTGATCAGCGAAGTTGCCAACGCGAGCGGTCTTTCGAAGAACGACGCATCGAGCGCGGTCGAAAGCGTGTTCGACGCGATCACCAAGGCGCTCTCCGGCGGTGACGAGGTGCGGCTGGTCGGCTTCGGCACTTTCTCGGTCGCCAAGCGCAAGGCTTCCACGGGGCGCAACCCGCGGACCGGTGAGCCGATGAAGATCAAGGCCTCCAACCAGCCCAAGTTCAAGGCGGGGAAGGGGCTGAAGGACGCGGTCAACTAAGACGCGCGGCACTTCGACAGGGGCATGAAAAACCCCGCCAGCATTCCTGCTGGCGGGGTTTTTCTATGGGATGCTCGCCCGTTCAGTTTCCGGCGGCAATCAGCGCGGTCGGGGCCTGCGCGGTGCGTGGGTTGATCTGCCACACCAGCGCTTCGCCCGCCGTCCCGGCGACCGGGCCTTCATCGGTGTTGTTGGCGAGAATGCGCATGCCGGGCGCTGCGCGGATGGTGAAGGTGCCGTCGATCTGCGGAACGCCGGGGATCGCGCCGGCTTCCTCGCCGTTCTTGGCCGCTTCCTCGGCCGCGCCCATCGCGGCGAGTCCGGCGAAGGACCCTGCGCCAAGCAGCGTGCCAAGCCCGCCGGTTTCGCTGTTCTGCACCGCAAAGCCCGGCGCGTTGATCCGCACCTGCCCGCCCTTGCGCAGATAGGCCTGCACGAAGGGGTTGGTGGTCGGGAAGCCCTCGATAAGCGGGAAGATGAAGTCGTGCCCCATCGTGCCGGTGATCTTGTAGCTGACATCGAACACCCCGTCGCCCTTGTGGACCACGCGCTCCCAGCCCTTCTGGCGCTGGAGGATCCTGACGAGCTCGTCAGCAGCCTTGGGATCGGACGGGTCGATCCCCCCCATCAGCGCCGCCATCTGCTGGGCCTGCTTCTTGGCCTGCTCGGCCCGCTCTTCGGCGCCCGCCTCCCATTCAAGACGCTGCGCGGCGATTTCCTCCTCGGTGCAATCGCGCGTCTCGAAGCTTTCGTCGCTGTAGCAATCGGAGGGCGTGAATTCCTCCTTGCCTGCATCCATCTGCGCAAGCTTGGAGAGGCCGAGGAAGAAGATCTCGCCCTCATAGGTGAAGGTAAAGCTGTCCGGCCCGGTAATCGCGAGCTCGGAGGTGAATTTGCCCGGCGTCATGAAGCAGCCGCCGAGCGCGAGCGCGAGGCCCGCCAGCAGCGCGGCCGCGCGCAGACGCATTTGCGAGAACATGGTCATGCTATCTCCCCCTCTGTCCCGGCGGTTCTACCCGCGCGAGGCCACGGCATAAAGCGCAATCGCGCCGGCGTTGGAGACATTGAGGCTTTCGATTGCCGAGGAGATCGGCAGCTTCGCCAGCACGTCGCAATGGGCGGCGATATTGTGCCTCAGGCCTTCGCCTTCCGCGCCGAGCACGATCGCGACCGGGCCGGTGGGGAGGATATCGGCCAGCACCGCCTGCGCCTCGCCCGCAAGGCCGATGCGCCAATAGCCCGCCTCGGCGAGTTCCTCCAGCGCGCGGGCGAGGTTGACGACGCGCACCCAGGGCACGGTCTCCAATGCACCCGATGCCGCCTTGGCGAGCACGCCGCCTTCGGGCGGAGCGTGGCGGTCCTGCGTGACGATCGCCGCCGCGCCGAAGGCCGCGGCCGAGCGCAGGATCGCGCCGACATTGTGCGGATCGGTCACCTGGTCGAGCACCACGATCGGCCGCTCCGCCTCGCCGAGCGCGATCTCATCGAGGAACACGTCCTCCAGCGGCGCGCATTCCAGCACCAGCCCCTGATGCGGCGCGTCCTTCGCCACCAGCCGTGCGAGGTCCGCCGCCTGCGCGCGCTCGATCGGGAAATCGGGCGGCAGCTCGCCGTCGAGGCTTTCGAGGCCCTCGGGCGTCGCCCACAGCTTGCTGTGCTGGCGCTCGGGGTTCTTGAGCGCCGCCTCGACTGCGTGGCGGCCCCAGAGCCTCACCTGCCCGCTCGACGCCCGGCCCGATCCGCGCCCGCCCTTCATCCGCCCCGCACGCCCGCGCAATGCGCGCTTCTTTTCGCCTTTGCTCATGATCTTTCCTAGCGCCTCACAGGCATTGAAGCGCGCCCCCTGCCAGCAGGGGCATTGACAGGCAAGCACCGCTTCGCCAAAGGGGCGCCTCTCGGCAGCGGGCCCCCTGGGGACTCGCGCAATTTCAGCGTTTCTGACGCTTCGAGATGCCCCTCCGCGGTGCGGGGGACTGTGTGGACAGGTGGCCGAGTGGTTAAAGGCAGCAGACTGTAAATCTGCCCGCGCAAGCGTACGCTGGTTCGAATCCAGCCCTGTCCACCACCCCCTTATCCGCAAGCATCCACGAATGACCGTGGAAATCCCGGAAAACCTAGGGTATTCTGCACTTCTTGGCCCGCATTCGTCCGCTGCTGTTTGCATGCAGCCGGACTCTAGTGTGGGAGGGATGTGGGAGTAAGTTGGCTTACTCCCACACTGCACCCCTCCCAACGTGGGCTTGAAAGTGTGGGAGGAAGAAATGGGCAAGCTCACGGCGGTAGCGGTCAAGGCAGCGATGGCGAATCCTGGCACCTATCAGGATGGCGATGGATTGGTTCTTAGGGTCGATAAGCGTGGTGGAGCCTATTGGGTCCTCAGGCTCCAGCGAGACGGCAAGCGACAGGATATCGGCTTGGGTAGCGCCAAGCAGATGACACTTGCAGAAGCGCGGCAAAAAGCCACGATCTTGCGAAAGGCGGTCAAGGTCGACCACCGCGATGTTCTGGCCGAGAAAAAAGACGAGGCCGCCGCCAAGGTGACGTTCCGCGCAGCCGCGACTCAGTACCACAGCGAAAACGAAGCGGGCTGGAAAAGCGCGGTCTATGCGCGGCAATGGCTCGCCAGTCTCGAAAACTATGCCTTTCCGAAGCTGGGTGAGATGCCGACAGGCAGCATCAGCAGTGCTGATATCATCGCTGTGCTGACGCCGATCTGGCAGGAAATTCCCGATACCGCCCGCCAGGTCCGCAATCGGATTTGCGCTGTGCTGGATTATTCCCATGCCAAAGGCTGGCGTTCCCGAGAGGCTCCATCGGGCAATGGCAGCCTGAAGGCGGGTCGCGGTCTCCCCCGGCAAGTGAAGGTGCGTGAGAATCGCAAAGCCATGCCCTATGTCGCGCTGCCCGGATTCCTCACCGCCTTACGGCGTAAGCCATCCTTCGGGCGGCTTGCGCTGGAGTTGCTCATCCTGACTGGAGTGCGCAGTCAGGAGGTCCGCCTGGCGACATGGTCTGAATTTGACCTAGAGAGCCGGTTGTGGACGATCCCCGCCGAGCACATGAAGCGAAACAAGGCGCATATCGTCCCGCTGTCTGACGAGGCTCTGGCCGTGCTTGCAAAAGCCGATGCCCTGCGGATGTCTGAGAGCGACGTCGTGTTTCCCGGCGTAGCTGGTAAGCCTATGTCTGACATGACGCTGCTCAAGGTGCTGCGCGACATGAGCGAACCATACCACGTCCATGGCTTCCGCTCTGCGTTCACCGATTGGGCAGCAAATGAGGGCATCCCCGATGCCGTGGTAGAAGCTGCTCTCGCGCACAAAACGCCCGACGCTGTCCAGGCGGCCTATCGCCGCACAACCTATCTCGGCACACCCGATCAGCCGGGCGCCCGCGTGAAGTTGATGGCAGCTTGGGGGCGTT
>PNKW01000116.1 GCA_013822695.1 Erythrobacter sp.
GGATCGCCCAGCGCATCGTCCTTGTAGTAATATTCGATCAGCGTGTGCGGCAGCGGCTCGCCTTCCTCGATCCCGAGGCGCTTGGAGATCGAACCGGCGGCAACGTTCCTCACCACCACTTCGAGCGGGATGATGTCGACCTGCCGGATCAGCTGCTCGCGCATGTTGAGGCGGCGGATGAAATGGGTGGGGATGCCGATATGCCCAAGGCGGGTGAAGACGTGCTCGCTGATGCGATTGTTGATCACGCCCTTGCCGTTGATCGTGCCCTTCTTCTCGGCGTTGAAGGCGGTCGCATCATCCTTGAAATACTGGATCAGCGTGCCCGGCTCGGGACCCTCGTAGAGGATCTTGGCCTTGCCTTCATAGAGCTTGGTGCGGCGGGACATCGGCAGTTTCCCTCTGGGCGATCGGCCCTTTTCAGCGAATGGTGCCCGAGGGCGGATTTGAACCACCGACACGCGGATTTTCAATCCGCTGCTCTACCCCTGAGCTACTCGGGCATTCGCTGCGAGCGACGGACCAGAAGGCCCGGCGAGCAAATGAGAGCGGCCCTATGGCGAAGGCGGCAGGGGTTGGCAAGGGGCTTTTGTCCACAAAGCGCCACGAATATTGCGGGCGGCTCAATCCTGCTCGCGCCAGCTTTCCTGCGCCAGTTCCTCCGGATCGGCGGGCGGGCCGGGGACGGCGTAGGAATCGGAGAACCACCGCGCCAGATCGCGGTCGCGGCAGCGCGTGGAGCAGAAGGGGTGGTGGTCCGGGTGCCGGGGCTTGCGGCAGATCGGGCAGGGCTTGGAGAGGCTCGTCATGCGGGCACAAGCTGGGCATGGGCGGCCTCGATGGCAAGGGCAGGATCGGTCGTAATCCGCAGCGCGCGCCCGGTGCGGCGGGCCAGTTCGTCGAGCCACGCGTCCTTGAGCTTGGCCTTGAGCGCAGGGTGGACGCGCAGTTCGAGCACGCGGCCCGCGCCATCGTCGGCCGCCAGTTCGGCGCGCCGCAACGCCATGCGCGCCGCCATGCCAAGGCGCGCCGTCGCGAATCGGTGCAGCAGCGAGGGCCCCGCGAGCCGCGCGACCAGCTGCACGAAGCCGAAGCCGTTCATCGCGGTAGCCTCATGCGGCCAGTCGGCGAGCGCCCCGCCCAGAGCCGCATCGACCGCGCGGCGATCCTCCTTGGTCTGGAGGGTGGGGAAATCGATCCCGATATTGCCGCCAAGGTCGAACCACGCCAGCGCCTGCGCAATCGCGGGCACTGCGGCGAGCGCGACCTCGCGCGGAGCGCCGATCCCGTCGATGTCGATCACCGTCATGGCGGGGGTTACGCTGACGAGAATCTCGCCGCCGTGGAAGGCAATGCTGCCCGAGGAGGCAGCGTGCCATACCTCGTCCCACAGGCCTGCCGGAAAGCGCCGGACGACGCGCCCCTCGGGCCATCCGGAGGCGGGGGAGGGCGCATCCGACGGGTCTTCGTTTTTTGGGGCCACCCGCGCCTGCGCCCGCTTCAGCCGCCCGCGCTCGGCGATCGGGGCGCGGGTGATGACGAGGTCGAGGCTCTGGCCTTCGGTGATATGCGGCGGCAAGTGATCGACCAGCGCCTCGGTACCATTGCCGAGCAGCGCGACCCCGCGGCGGGTGCCCTTGAGCTTGGCGGTGAGCTTGCCGGTGGTGCGGGTGCCTGTGGCAGTTTCGCCGGGCCACATGACCCTGGCGGCGCGCACCTGTTCGCCTTCCACCAGCAAGGCCCGGACCTCGCCGATGCCTTCCTCGATCAGCCACTCAGCCAATCTGGAACCCCGCCGCCTTCAGCAGCGCCCTCGTGTGATAGAGCGGCAGGCCCATCACCCCCGAATGGCTGCCCCTGATCCACGCGATGAGTCCTTCTGCGGCGCCCCGAATGGCATAGCCGCCCGCCTTGCCCTGCCACTCGCCGCCCGCGAGGTAGGCGGCGATCTCCTCGGCGGAGAGGCGCTTGAAGCACACCACTGTCTCGTCGAGCCGCTCGCGCAAGCTGCCATCAGGCGCGCGCAGGACGACGCTGGAGAGCACCTGATGGCGCCGCCCGCTCATCAGTTCGAGACAGGCGCGCGCTTCGGCCCCGGTTTCGGTCTTGGGGAGGATGCGGCGGCCGACCGCGACCACGGTATCGCCTGCCAGCACGAAGCCGGCGGCCTCTACTGCCAGCGCCTTCTCGCGCCCCATGCGCAGGGCATAGGCACGGGGGAGTTCGAGCTTGCCGGGGGTCTCGTCGATATCGGCAGGTGTGACAGCGTCAGGCGCAAGGCCCAGCCGCGCGAGCAATTCGCGCCGCCGGGGCGAGGCTGACGCCAATGTAAGATGGGGCGAGCCCATCGCGTGGGCCCCCCGGCCTTATTGCGGGCCGGGGCCGCCGCGACCCGGCATGAAGCGGTAGGTGATGCGCGCCTTGGTGAGATCGTAGGGCGTGAGTTCGCACAGCACTTCATCGCCCACCAGCACGCGGATGCGGTTCTTGCGCATCTTGCCCGCGGTGTGCCCGAGCACTTCATGGCCGTTTTCAAGCTCCACCCGGAACATCGCATTGGGCAGCAACTCAACCACGCGCCCGCGCATTTCGAGGAGTTCTTCCTTGGCCATGTATTCCCTTTGGTTTTCGTTGCGGCGCACAATACGCCCGTCGATTGCTGGCCGCGCTTTAGCGATGCGGGAACCAAAAGGGAAGGCTCGTGCGTTAGGCGGATGATCCACACGAATTTGCGGAAAGGTTCGGCCAGCCGCGGCCCGGCATCGGGCACGCATCCGGTCAGAAAAAGCCTGCGTAACCCGGTGGCCCCAAGGGAGCTGTAACAAGCCGCCCCGCTGAAATGACATACCGAAGGGACCCGATGAACCTCTCCCCGTTTTCCCGCGCCATGCTGCGCACCGGCACCTGCGCGCTCGGCCTTGCAACGGCCCTGCCGCTCGCAGCCGCTGATGCCGAAGTCGCCGGCACTGCCGCGACCCAGCCCCAGCCCGAGCCGGCAATCGATGCCGAGGCCGAGGAGCCCGGGAGCGCGAGCGACACCGGCGCGGTGAACGAGATCATCGTGCGATCGGGCCGGGTGCGCGGGCAGCTGCTCGTCGATCAGGCCCCGCTGCTCCAGCTTGACGAGACCGCGATCGCCGCCGAGGGTGTCACCTCGATCACCGAACTCATCGCCCAGATCAGCGCGCGCACGGGATCGGCGCGCGGGCGCGGGGGTGGCGGGATGCCGGTTATTCTGGTCAACGGCATCCGCATCGGTTCTTTCCGCGAATTCGCCAATTACCCGCCCGAAGCCCTCGCCAAGGTCGAGGTGTTCCCCGAGGAAGTCGCCCAGCGCTTCGGCTTTCCGCCCGATCGCCGGGTGATCAACCTGATCCTCAAGGACAATTACTCCAACCGCCAGGCCGATCTCGAGTTCGAAGCCCCCTCGCGCGGGGGCTATTCCCGCAACGAGCAGCAGCTTGGCATCCTCAAGATCGCCAATGGCGGGCGGATCAACGCCAGCGTCCGGGTCGAGGACACCAACCTTCTGACCGAGGCCGAGCGCGATGTGCCGCAGACTGATGGTTCGCAATCGCTGGTCGCGGGTGATCCCGATCAGGCCGAATTCCGCAGCCTGCTGGCCGACAGCTTCGGGCTGGATGCCAATGTGTCGTGGGCCAAGGCGATCGTCGCGAGCGGCACGTCGCTCAGCGCCAATCTCAACTATGCGCGTAACGAGAGCCGCAGCCTCGACGGGCTCAACACCGTCACGCTGACCGACGATCCCGACGTGGAGGGCATCGTGCGCACCTTCGGCGCAGACACGCCGCTGGCGCGACGCACTTCGAACGATGTGGTTTCGGCGGCGGGTTCGATCAACCAGCCGCTCAATGCCTTCCGCCTTACCACCACCTTCGACGGCTCTTTCAGCGAGACCGAGACCGAGATCGACCGGCGGCTCAGCCCGGAGCAGCTCGACGTCTTCCGCAATGCCGCGGCCGTCGGCACGCTTGCGATCACCGGGCCGCTGCCGACCAGCGCCGACAATGGCTTCGACATCGCGCGCCGCCGGACGATCACCACCGAGACCCAGGCGACGCTCGAAGGCCCGCTCGCCCAGCTTCCCGCCGGCGAAGTGCTGGCGACCTTCGATCTCGGCTTCGACTGGAGGCGGATCGAGAGCAGCGACACGCGCTCGGCGACGGGCGCGCAGCTGACCCGTCGGCGCATTTCGACCGGCACCAATCTCGTGGTGCCGCTGACCAGCACCCGCGACGAGTTCCTCGATGCCCTCGGCGACTTCACGCTCAATCTTCAGGCCGGGCTTGAAGACCTCAGCGACGCGGGCACGCTGGGGGACTGGAACGCGGGGTTGACGTGGAAGCCCGTCGACGGGCTCGACCTTTCGGCGACCTATATCTGGCGCGAGGTCGCGCCCTCGCTGTCGGCGCTGGGCGATCCGCAGGTCACCAATTTTAACGTCCCCGTGTTCGATTTCGTGCGCGGCGAGACGGTGCTGGCCGAAGTGCTGACCGGGGGCAATCCGACCCTTCCGCCCGAAACCCAGCGCGACTGGAAGTTCTCGGCCAATTGGGAGCTGCCCTTCTGGGAGGGCTCGCGCCTGACGGTCGATTACATCATGAACCGCTCGGATAACGTGGTGAGCGCCTTCCCGCAGATCACCGCCGAGACCGAGGCGGCGTTCCCGGGACGGGTGACGCGCGATGCGCCCATCAATCCGGGTGAGATCGGCCGGGTGGTGCGGGTCGACCGGCGCTCGGTGAGCTTTGCCGAGACCAAGGCGGACCGCATCCAGTTCACCTTCTCGACCAATGGCAGCATCGGTGCGCCTGCGGGCGGCCCCGGCGGCTTTGGCGGCGGTAGCGGTCGCTTCGGCGGCGGCGGTGGTGGTGGCGGTGCGCCTGCTGCTCCGGCGGCAGCCCAGCCTGCTCCGCCTACCACCGGGCCGGCGCCCGCGCCCCAACCCGGCCCCGCCGG
>PNKW01000117.1 GCA_013822695.1 Erythrobacter sp.
GCTCTTCCGATCTATCCCCGGCGCGCGGCGTCACTCGAAAAGCCCGCCTCGCGCAGCAATGCAGCGACGAGGGTCTGCTCGCCCGCGACGATCTCGCCCGGCTGCCACAGCAGCGCGTCGAGCGGGGGGCCGGGCGGCGGTGCGGGAGCAGCGATGCGGCGGGCAAGCGCCTCGCCCTCGCCCGCGCGACCCGCCAGTGCGGCGACTTTGCGCACCTGATCGGCGCTCTCGGCGATGCTCGTCGGGCTGCCGAAGGTCTCGACCGTGAGCCCCGCCTGCTCGAGCGCGCGGCGGGTCGGCTGGGGGAGGAAGATCGAGGCGAGCACCAGATCGGGCCGCGCGGCGATCACCTCCTCGGCCGTCCCGCCGGTGACGCCGTAGCGGGCAGCGGTCTCGGCCGGGATGGAGCTCGACGAGGGATCGCGCGAATAGTGCGACAGCGCCAGCACCTGATCGGGCGGCGCGATCTCGACGAGGATCGCATCAAGGCAGGGGTTGAGGCTGACGATGGTGGGATGCGCGGGGTTTTTCGGCGGTGCCGGAGCGGCGGGCGCACAGGCGGCGAGCAAAAGCGCCAGCAGCAGCGCGCCCCCGCGTCGGCCCCTCGGCCCTGTCATTTTGCGATCCCGCGCCATATCCCGTGGGGCATGGCGATAGGGCTGCACGCCAGAGCGCGCAACGTTCTTGGGTGCGCGGCTTCGCGCAACGGGTTTACCCGCCGCCGCCGGGTGTCCGGAAACGGGACGCCGGTCCGCCCCGCCCTCGCCCCGGCTCGCACCCGCGCGTAAGCGGAGCCGACCATGGCCCGCCAGCGCACACTTTTCGTCGATACCTCGGGCAACGTCGCTCCCCGCGCCCGCCGGCGCTGGGCGCTGCCCCGCTTCGGCACGTTCTCCAAGACCGCGCGCAAGCGGATTGCCGTGCTGCTCGCCGCGATCACCGTGCCCGCAATGGCAGCCACCGGCAACGTCGGCACCCTCCCCGGCCCCGCGGTCGAGAGCACCGCCGCGCTCGCCACCCGCCAGGCCGCCGAGGCCGCGCTGCCGTTCGAGCGGCCCGGCATGAGCTTTCCCGGCTCGGCCTATTACTACATGGCCGACCCCGCAGGCACCGCGCTGGTCGCGCTGCCGACCGACGACCCGCTCGGCAATGGCGCGGAAAGCGGGCGCGAGCTGGGCGCGCTGATCGATGTCGGCGCGGCGGCCAAGCCCTTCTTCATGCCCGCCGCCGGGATCTCGCACCTGCGCGCCTCGGAATGCCTCGCGCAGGCCGTGTGGTACGAGGCCGCGAGCGAGAGCGAGGCCGGGCAGCGCGCGGTGGCACAGGTCGTGCTCAACCGCGTCGCCCACCCGAGCTGGCCGTCGAGCGTGTGCGGCGTCGTCTATCAGGGCTCGGAACGTTCGACCGGCTGCCAGTTCACCTTCACCTGCGACGGTAGCCTCGCGCGGCGGCCCTCGGGCGCGAGCTGGGCGCGGGCGCAGCGCATCGCCGACGAGGCTCTGTCGGGGAGCGTCTACGCCCCCGTGGGCCTCGCGACGCATTACCACACGCTCTGGGTCAATCCCTATTGGTCAAGCAGCCTCGACCATATCGGCACGATCGGCGCACACCGCTTCTACCGCACCCGCGGGGCGAGCGGTTCGGCGGCGGCGTTCCGGGGCGGCTATGCCGGGTTCGAGCCGGTGGTGAGCGGACGCACCACGCCGCTGCCTGCGGGCGTAGCGCCGGTCGTGCCGGCAGGGCCGCCCGCGACGATTGCGCCGGGGTTGCCGGTGATCGGGTACGACTTCGACCCCGTGCCGTCCCGCAAGCAGGGCGCTCCTGCAGCCCCTGCTGTGTCGAGCGAGCCGGTCACCGGAACCGGCTCGGTAAAGCCCGAATATGCCCGCGCCGGGCAGTGGAAGGCCCAGCCCGGCCCCGCGGCTGCGCCTGCCGAATAGGCCGGGCAAAACAAGGTTAAACCTGTCGAAACCCTGTTGTCACACCAAGCCTTAGCGCCGCGCGGCTAATGCTTTGTGACCTGCCCGCGCCATTTTCTTGCGCGGGCCAACAAGCAGGAAAATCGCCCCATGTCCGTCCGATTTGCCTCCGCCAATCACCCTGCACGCCGTCTCGGCTGGCACGCTGCAGGGCGCGGGCTGATCGCCCCGGTGCTGGCGCGGGCGGCGAATGACAACCGGCGTGACGGCGGTGACGCGGGGCCGGCTGGCGCAGCCTTCGATCCGCTGCTGGTCGAGGCGCTCAAGCACTTCGCGATCCACGGGCTGGCGGCGGCCGAGGCGGCGGTCGATCTCGCTGCCGAGGCACGCGCACGCGGTGATGCGAACGCGAAAGACCGCTGGCTCGCGATCACGCAGATGTTCGACCGCAGGCTGGCCGCGCGCGCCGGACGTGCGCCCGAACCGGCCTGAGTGGTGGCGGGGCTTTCGCAGCCCCTTCCCTTACGGAAGCTGCGCTACGGCATTTCCCTGAGGGGGTGGAGCGGGCTACTATTGCAATTGCGAACTGTTTGCAAAGATAGTTGCCCTATCCGACCTTTTGACGGTTGCAATCCCCTTTTCAGCGGCCTACCGCGCCTCTTGTAACGGGTGCCCGGTCGCTTGGGACGGGGGCCGGCACCAGCGCCTTGCCCGCAAGGCGCGCAGCCCAGCTTCGTCCCGAGGATCAGGGAAGGAAGTCCGTATCATGGCCCGCAAGAAGATCGCCCTCGTCGGCGCCGGCAATATCGGCGGCACGCTCGCTCACCTCGCGGCTCTGAAGGGCCTTGGCGACATCGTCCTGTTCGACGTGGCCGAGGGCGTGCCGCAGGGCAAGGCCTTGGACCTCTCGCAGTGCGGCCCGGTCGAAGGCTTTGACGCTTCGATCACCGGCTCGAACGACTATGCCGACATCGCCGGCGCTGACGTCGTGATCGTCACCGCGGGCGTGGCGCGCAAGCCCGGCATGAGCCGCGACGACCTGCTCGGCATCAACCTCAAGGTGATGAAGGCGGTCGGCGAAGGCATCCGCGACAATTGCCCCGATGCCTTCGTGATCTGCATCACCAACCCGCTCGACGCGATGGTGTGGGCGCTGCGCGAGTTTTCGGGCCTCCCCGCCAACAAGGTCGTCGGCATGGCCGGCGTGCTGGACTCGGCGCGCTTCGCCACCTTCCTCGCGTGGGAATTCGGCGTTTCGGTGAAGGACGTGAACGCCTTCGTGCTCGGCGGCCACGGTGACACCATGGTGCCGGTTCTGTCCTACTCGACCATCAACGGCATTCCGGTCGCGGACATGGCCAAGATCAAGGGCGTTTCGGAAGAGCGCCTTGGCGAGATCGTCAAGCGCACGCGTTCGGGTGGCGGCGAGATCGTCGCGCTGCTCGGCACCGGTTCGGCCTATTACGCCCCCGCCACCAGCGCGATTTCGATGGCCGAGGCCTACCTCTACGACCAGAAGCGCATCCTCCCTTGCGCGGTGCAGGTTGACGGCAAGTACGGCGTCGACGGGCTCTATGTCGGCGTGCCGGTGGTGATCGGCGCGAACGGCGCGGAAGAGGTGATCGAGATCAACCTCACCGACGAGGAAAAGGCCAACCTCCAGGTCAGCGTCGACGCGGTCAAGGAACTGCTCGAGGCGTGCAAGGCGCTGGATGGCAGCCTGAAGTGATAGCTTCGACGCTCCTGCTCGCGTCGTCACAAGCGGTCGCGCCCTATCCTGCAAGCGAAATGCTCGCAGCATTCGGCGACGTGTGTGTCAGCTCGGCGTCGGAGATAGCCAATTACACCGAGTCCCGACCGACACAGCAGGCCAAGGTGTGGCGCGAGTTGGCGCTAAAACTGGGTTGGACAGAAGTCACTGAAGTTCCGCCACCAGGTAACACCTGGAAGGAAAATGCGGTCGCACGCACCTACTACTGGGCTCAAGCGCTCAACTATGAACTCTTTATCCCCATCGCCCAATTGGGCGAAGAGCGGATTACGGTTCAAAGCTTGTTGCGGAAGCAGGTCGCTGGTCGAGAAGTGTTCATCTCGATTTTTGCCGTGGATGCGGACAACCCGACGCTTGCGGAATGTCGGCTTCGGGATCCGCTGGGCGATGGCGTGTCGAAACAGCCCATCAGTCGATCCGAAGTTGAGGCGTGGCTCGGTCAATCGGTCGAAAAGCGTCGCGGATGGTACGGCGTGGACGAATATTACTGGCGGACAAACTCGGAGCGAAAATCACTGCGTATCCATTTTGGTTTCGACCCCAAGCCATTTGCCACCCGCGGTGCGAAGTACGACCCTTACGCACTGTACGGAATGACGCTCGTCAGAAGCGAATACGATCACATCATAGTTGTCTGAGAGAACTAAACCTATGAGCATCCTCGTAAACAAAGACACCAAGGTCATCACGCAAGGCATGACCGGCAACACCGGCACCTTCCACACCCAGGCCGCGCTCGATTACGGAACGCAGATGGTCGCAGGGGTCACGCCCGGGAAGGGCGGCACCACCCATATCGGCCTGCCGCAGTTCGACACCGTGCGCGAAGCCAAGGCCGCGACCGGCGCGACCGCCTCGTGCATCTACGTCCCGCCGCCGTTCGCCGCTGACGCGATCTGCGAGGCCATCGATGCCGAGATCGAGCTGATCATCTGCATCACCGAAGGCATTCCGGTGCTCGACATGGTCCGCGCCAAGCGCGCGCTGTCGGGCTCGAAGTCGCGCCTGATCGGCCCCAACTGCCCCGGCGTGCTGACCCCCAACGAGTGCAAGATCGGCATCATGCCCGCCAACATCTTCAAGAAGGGCTCGGTCGGCATCGTCAGCCGTTCGGGCACGCTGACCTACGAAGCCGTGCACCAGACCACCAT
>PNKW01000118.1 GCA_013822695.1 Erythrobacter sp.
GCGTCGTCGCCGAGCGCGCGCTGACCCGCGCGGGCTATGAAGTCACGCCTTGCGCCAATGGCGAGGAAGGGCTGGCCGCGATCCTCGAGGGGACGACCCAGTTCGACATCGTGGTGAGCGACGTGGTGATGCCCGGGATGGACGGCCCTGCGATGGTGCGCGCGATCCGCGCCAGGCTGCCGAAAATCCCGGTGCTGTTCATGTCGGGCTATGCCGAAGAGCAGCTCAGGCGCGACATCGACATTCCCGACATGCACTTCATCGCCAAGCCTTTCAGTGTTGCCTCGATCGGCGACAAGGTCGGCGCGGTGCTGCGCGAGGCGCGGGCCGAGGCAGGCGCGGCGCGCTAGCGGGCGCAGGGGAAGGGACAGGGTTCCCCGCAAATTTCTCCCCCGCCTGCATACCGTTCACCTTGGATAAAGCCGCAGGATCGTTCATCCTGTCTCACGACAAGTGGAGGGGACTGGCATGATCAACCGTGCGATTTTCGGCGCGTGCAGCATCGCTGCAGTGGCTCTGGCGGCAAACGCCGCGGCGCAGGATGCGGGAACGGCGGCAGCTGCCGAAGAGACCGCTCAGGGCGATGTCGCGATTACGATCTACAATTCAAACCTCGCGCTGGTGCAGGACGTGCGCCAGCTGCCGATTGCGCAAGGCAAGAGCCGGGTGGAGTTCCCCGATGTCTCGGCCCAGATCCGCCCCCAGACGCTGAGCTTTGCCGCCGCGAACACCACGATCATCGAACAGAATTTCGACTACGATCTGCTCACCCCTTCCAAGCTGATGGAAAAGGCCATCGGCCAGACCGTCACGCTGCTGCGCACCAACCCCGCCACCGGCGCCGAAACCCGCGAGCGCGCCAAGGTGCTCTCGGTCGCGGGCGGCACGGTGATCCAGATCGGCGACCGGATCGAGGTGCTGCGCGATGACGGCCTGCCGGTGCGCGTGATCTTCGACCGCGTGCCCCCGGGCCTGCGCGCGCGCCCGACGCTGTCGGTCAACCTCGATTCGACCCGCGGCGGCACGCGCCCGGTCAATCTGCGCTACCTCACCGGCGGGCTCGGCTGGAACGCCGACTATGTCGCGCTCTATAACGAGAGCGCGGGCACGATCGACATACAGGGCTGGGTGACGCTCACCAACAACACCGGCACCACCTTCCACAATGCCGACACCGTGCTGGTCGCAGGCGATCCCAATGGCGGAGGGGGCGGCGGGCGTTTCCGCGACCGCGGCCTCGTCCGCGCCGGAACCGAAGCCGCCGCGCGCGAGCGGCTCGGGGATTTCTACCTCTACCCGATCAGCGCGCGCACCACGATCGCCAATGCCCAGACCAAGCAGGTGAGCTTCCTCGACGTGCAGGCCGTGCCGGCCAAGAAGATCTACTCGCGCGAAATCTACTTCCGCCAGAACGACGAGCAGCCCAGCAATGTCGAAAGCCGCATCGCCTTTTCGACCTCGAAAGCGCAGGGGCTCGGCGACGCGCTGCCCGCAGGCACCGTGCGCTTCTACCAGCGCGACCGCGAGGGCACCCCGCAATTCATCGGCGAGAAGAGCATCGGCCACACCCCGATGGGCAGCGACCTCTCGCTGGTGACCGGCGAGGCCTTCGACATCACCGTCAAGGCCGAGGTCGAAAGCCGCGAGACCATCACGGCGGCCGAATGGGAAAAGAGCGCGCGCTGGCGCGTGGTCAAGGATGGCCAGGTGGTCGAGGAAGGCACGGTCGAGCGGCCCAAGACCTTCTATCGCACCACCATGCGCTACACCCTCACCAACGCCAAGCGCGAGGCAATCGAGGTGCAGCTGACCCAGACGGGCCTTGGCAACAACTGGTGGTCAGATGATTACCGCATCACCTCCGAGGATATCCCGGGCGAGCAATTGAACGCCGACCGGCGGCGCTACACCGTCCCCGTCCCCGCCGAGGGCGAGCGGGTGATCCGCGTGACCTACGAAACGCGTTACTGAGGCGCGGGCCATGCGCTCCGCCGCGATCCTGCTGGCCGGGCTGGGCTGCGTGCTCGCCGCCCCGCTATGGGCGCGCGAGGTGGTCGACGCCTCCGCGCCGGTCGATCTCGCCGTCACCATCTACCGCGATCCTGACCGCGATCAGGAAGACGAGCTCGACGCGGATGATCCGCGCGGCCTCGCGATGATCTCCGAGACGCGGCGGGTGACGCTGCCCAAGGGCGAATCGACCATCCGCTTCGAAGGCGTTGCAGAAGGGATGATCGGCGTCTCCGCGATCGTCACCGGCCTGCCCGGCGGGACGATCGAGAAGAACCGCAACGCCCAGCTCCTTTCGCCCGCCGCGCTGGTGGATGGCACCCTCGGCAACCGGGTCACGATCACGCGGATGAACCCGGCGACGGGCAGGCAGGTCAGCGAGAGCGCGGTGGTGCGCACCCGCGCGGACGGAGGGCTGGTGCTCCAGACCGGTCAGGGCTTCGAGGCGGTGCAGTGTTCGGGCCTCCCCGAAACCCTGACCTATGACCGCATTCCTGCCGGGCTCTCCGCGCAGCCGGTGTTCTCGGTTGACACGCGCTCGGCGGAAGGGGGCACCTATGACGTGACCCTCACCTATCTTGCCTGGGGCTTCGACTGGCAGGCCGACTACGTCGGGCGGATGAGCGGGGAGCGATCGGGCGAGAATTTCGAAATGGGGCTGCTGAGCTGGCTGAGCCTCGTCAACGACAATGGCCAGAGCTTCGACAACGCGCGGCTCCAGATCATCGCCGGCGAGCTCAATGTCGAGAGCGATTACGAGGGCCTCGCCGATCCGCCGGTGGCCGAGGGGCTGTATTTGACCTGCTGGCCGATCGGCAGCACCTCGGCCGGCCTCTTGCCACCCCCGCCGCCGCCCCCGGCCCCGCCACCGCCGCCGATGATGGCGATGGAGTCCAGTATGATCGTGGTGACGGGCCAGCGGCTGCGCGCGCAGGACGCCTTCGCTGATTTGCCTCAAGTCAAGACGGCAACCGAGGAAGACCTCGGCGACCTCAAGCTGTTCCGCGTGCCGGGGCGCGTCGACGTGGCGGCCAAAGGGCTGAAGCAGGTCGCCTTCCTCAACAAGGATGCGGTCAAGGCGCGCCTGCTCTACCAGACCGGCTGCGATCCCGACGGCTGGATCGACGAGGGCGGCGATCCGGTCCCCGCCGATGTGCTGCTGGTCACGAAGAACGAGGACAAGCAGGGCCTCGGCATTGCATTGCCGCAGGGGGCGATGACGCTCTACGAACCCACCGCGGGCGGCGAGCGGCTGGGGGCGACCACCTCCTTGCGCGATTACGCGCGCGGGCAGGATATCGAGCTCGATCTGCCCGAAAGCCGCCAGGTCTTCGCCCGTTGCGCTGCGGTCAGCCGGACGGGCAGGGAGGAAGGCCGCAAGTGGACCGCGATGCGCAGCGTTCTCACCAACGCCAACCCGCACCCCGTCACCGTCCGCCTGCAACTCGGCTGGGCAGGGGGCTTCGACATCCGCTTCCCCGGCAAGAAGCCGGTGCTCAAGAACGGCTACCAGACAGTCGAAGTGACGCTTCCGGCCAACAGCGAGAAGACCTTCGACTGGCGCCTGCGCGACAAGGATAGCGAGTAGGGAAGCGGGCTGCGCGGGCCGCGAAAAAATTTTTCGTTCCCTACTTGTTCCATAAGAACAAATGCGATACATGGCTTGCCAAGGGCGGCGGAAAACTCCGCGATGCCCCTAGGCAAGCGAAGGAGCGCGTGCGATGGCTACCCAATTGAAATTGGTGGAAGAGGACAAGAAGGCCGTGGACCGTCAAAAGGCTCTGGAAGCCGCGCTCGCGCAGATCGATCGTGCATTCGGCAAGGGTTCGGCGATGAAGCTGGGCTCGAAGGAAGCGATGCAGGTCGAAGCGATTTCGACCGGATCGCTGGGCCTCGACATTGCATTGGGGATCGGCGGCCTGCCGCGTGGCCGGGTGATCGAGGTCTATGGCCCGGAAAGCTCGGGCAAGACCACGCTGGCGCTGCACGTCATCGCCGAAGCGCAGAAGGCAGGCGGCACCGCGGCCTTCGTCGATGCCGAACACGCGCTCGACCCCGTTTACGCAAAGAAGCTCGGCGTCGATATCGATGAACTGATCGTCTCGCAGCCCGATACCGGCGAACAGGCGCTCGAGATCGTCGACACGCTGGTGCGTTCGAACGCGATCGATGTGCTGGTGGTCGATTCGGTTGCGGCACTGGTGCCGCGCGCGGAAATCGAAGGCGAGATGGGTGACAGCCACGTCGGCCTTCAGGCGCGCCTGATGTCGCAGTCGCTACGCAAGCTCACCGGCTCGATCAGCCGCTCGCGCTGCATGGTGATCTTCATCAACCAGCTGCGCATGAAGATCGGGGTGATGTACGGCAACCCGGAAACCACCACCGGCGGCAATGCGCTCAAGTTCTACGCTTCGGTGCGTCTCGACATCCGCCGCACCGGCCAGATCAAGGAGCGTGACGAGATCACCGGCAACACCACCCGGGTGAAGGTGGTCAAGAACAAGGTCGCGCCGCC
>PNKW01000119.1 GCA_013822695.1 Erythrobacter sp.
GTCACGCGCCGCCTCGACGCTGCCGGCATAGGGCACCTTGCCGCCTGCAATGATGGCGACGCCCTCGCACAGACGCTCGGCATGGTGAATGACATGGGTCGAGAAGATCACGGTGACGCCGTCATCGGCCAGTGCGCGGATCATCAGCTCGAGCTTGCCCTGGTTGATCGCATCGAGCCCCGAGAAGGGCTCGTCGAGCACCACCAGCCGCGGCTCGTGGACCAGCGTGCCGAGCAGCTGGACGGTTTGCGCCATGCCCTTGGAAAGCTGGCGGATCTGGCGGTCGGCGGCGTGGCCGAGGCCGTGACGCTCGAGCAGCTCCACCGCGCGCCTGCGCCCCTCCTTCAAGGGCAGGCCTCGCAGCGCGCCCATGAAGGCGATGGCCTCGATGCACTTCATCGAAGGGTAGAGCCCGCGCTCTTCCGGAAGATAGCCGATCAGCCGGCCGATATCGTGCGGGCGGTCGTGCCCGAACACCCGGCGCACGCCCTCGTCGGGGTCGATAATGCCGAGCAGCATCCTGAGCGTCGTGGTCTTGCCCGCGCCATTGGGGCCGAGGATCCCGTAGATCGCCCCCTCTGGCACGCTGATGTCCACCCCGTCGACCGCACGCGTGCCGTCAAAGCTCTTGACCAGCCCGCGCGCCTCGATCGCGAGCGGCCGTGCGTCTGCCGGAACGGCGCTGAAGCCCTCCGCTCGATTGCCCGAAAGGCTGTGATCGCTTACCGCCATGTCCATGGCATACGCGGTTAGCGGACAGGATTAAACGGAGCCCTTGCCGAATATGGTTAACACTGCCGAAACCCTTACCGAGGAGGTGCAACTGCAGGCGCTCGCCCTCGGCTTCGCGGTGTGCGGCTTTGCCTCGGCCCGGGAGGATCCGCAGCGCTCGGCGCGGCTGGAGGAGTGGCTGGGCGAGGGGCACCACGGGTCGATGGAGTGGATGGAGGCGCGGCTCGACCACCGCCGCTCGCCGCAGGGGCTGTGGCCCGAAGCGCGGAGCGTCATTGCGCTGGGCATGAGCTACGCCCCCGGGCATGATCCGCTGGGTCTGGAGAGCTCGGGCGAACACGCCCGCATCTCGGTCTATGCGCAAGGGCGGGACTATCACGATGTGGTGAAGAAGCGTTTGAAGGCGCTCGCCCGCTGGCTGGTGGAGACGGTGCCCGGGGCGCAGGTGAAGGTCTTCGTCGACACCGCCCCGGTCATGGAAAAGCCGCTGGGCGAGGCGGCGGGGATCGGCTGGCAGGGCAAGCACACCAACCTCGTCAGCCCCACCCACGGCAGCTGGCTGTTCCTCGGCGCGATCTACACGACCCTCGATCTGGCCCCGGCCGAGCCGCACCGCGACCAGTGCGGGAGCTGCCGCGCCTGCCTCGACGCCTGCCCGACAGCGGCCTTCCCCGCACCCTACCAATTGGATGCGCGCCGCTGCATCTCCTACCTTACCATCGAGCACAAGGGCCCGGTGGACGAGGAATTCCGCGCAAGCCTGGGCAACCGGATTTATGGCTGCGACGACTGCCTTGCGGTGTGCCCGTGGAACAAGTTCGCGAGCGAGGCGCAGGCGATGAAGGAATTTCTCCCCCGCGCCGAACTGGTCGCACCGCGCTTGGCCGAGTTGCTGGCACTGGACGATGCGGGCTTCCGCGCGCTGTTCAGCGGCTCGCCGATCAAGCGCATCGGGCGGGACCGGTTCGTGCGCAACTGCCTCTATGCGGCGGGCAATAGCGGGAACGCTGGCTTGGCGGAGCAGGTCGAGGCGTTGACCCGCGACCCCGATCCGGTGGTGGCCGAGGCGGCGGAATGGGCGCTGGAGCGGCTCAGATAAGGTCTTTCAGCGCCACGTCCGGATCGGCCAGCAGCGCGGGATCGATCTTGCCGCAGCCGCTCTCGAGCAGCTTTCTCGCCTGCACGTAGTCCTTCATCGTCCCGACGCAGTCGAAGGCGATCGGTACCCCGCCCTTGAGGTACACCACGGTGAACTTGCGCGTCTCGGGATCGCCGCGAACCAGCGTCTGGTCGAAGCCGAGGTTGAGCCCCGCGGTCTGGAGCTTGAGGTCATACTGGTTCGACCAGAACCACGGCAGCGCGTGATAGGGCTCCTTCTGACCCATGATGGCGCGCGCGGCGGTGCCCGCCATGTCATGCGCGTTCTGCACCGATTCGAGCCGGATCACCGCGTTGCCCGCAAAGGGGTTGGCGTGTGCGGCGCAGTCGCCGATGGCATAGACATCGTCCAGTGTGGTGCGGCAGCAGAAGTCGACATCGACCCCGTTCGACCCCGCCGCGCCGGCGGCGATCAGCGGTGCGACAGCGGGAACCACGCCGATGCCGACGATCACCATGTCGCAGGGCACCTCCTCGCCGCTGTCGAGCTTCACGCCGGTCACCCGGCCCTCCGCCTCGCCCAGCACCGAATGCACGCCGGTCGACAGGCGCACGTCGACACCCTGACGACGATGCTCGGCGGCGTAGAAGGTGGAAAGCTCCTCGCCCGCCACCCGCGCGAGCAGGCGGGGGAGCATCTCGACCAGCACCACCTCGCAGCCGAGTTTGCGCAAGACCGCGGCGGCTTCGAGGCCGATGTAACCACCCCCGATCACCACAGCCCGCTTCGCCCCGTCGGCCAGCGCCTGCATCATCGCATCGGCATCGCGCTTGTCGCGCACGTAGAACACGCCCGGCAGCACCGCGCCCGGCACCGGCAGCCGCCGGGGATCGCCGCCGCCCGACCAGATCAGCTTGCGATAGGTGACGTGCCCGCCATCGGAGAGCGTCAGCGTATGCCGCGCCGGATCAATCGCGGTCACCGCCGCGCCAAGCCGCAGGTCGATCTGCTTCTCGGCCCAGAACTTTTCGGGCCGGATCATGATCCGCTCGAAGCCCTTGTCTCCGGCGAGATATTCCTTCGACAGCGGCGGGCGCTCATAGGGCGGGGCATCGTCGCGCCCGATCATCAGGATCGAGTCCTCGTGCCCGTGCTGGCGCAAGGCGATCGCCGCCTGCGCGCCGCCGTGCCCGGTGCCGACGATCACGACGTCTGCGTGGCTGTGCGTGGATGTTGTCATGCGCTGCCTATGCCCTTCCCTCAAACCCGGCGATTTGACTTGCCGCAAATCCGGAGAGGGTCAACCGGCAGGATCGATATTGGCCGCCAAGAGCAAGGCTAGGGTGCGCTCACCGCTCCAGCAAGTTCCTCGCCTGACTCGCGATCTGCGCCAGCATCGCCGCGCCCACCGGGGGGCGCGCCTGCGCGCGGGCGACGAGGTTGCGGAATTGCGCGACGCCTTGGCCGTTGCGCTCCGCCCATTCGGCCACCGCGCCGCGCGGGTCGGCGCTCCCTGTCTTGGGGCCGTTCTTGCCCTGCATCAGCCGCCGCAGGAACTCGATCCGCATCTGCTGGAAATCGCGCGCCAATCCCGAAATCAGCAGCCGCTCCCACACGTCGGACGGGCTCATGTGCGCCGCCGTCCCCTGCGCCCAATCGAGGCCGAGCGCGGTGCCGATGTCGGTGAAGGCGTGGGTGAGGAGCCGCGGCTCGATCCCGCCGCTGCGTGCGGCTTGCGCCAAGCCCACCGCACCGTCGAAGTCGAACAGCCCGGCGACCTGCGCCGCCAGCCCCTCGGGCGCGCCGATGCCGACAAAGCCGTCGCGCAAGGCCCTGGACCGGGCGCGCGGTTCCTCGGTCAGCAATTCCTCGCGGCCTGCGACCAGCGCGGTCACACCGTCCGACAGATCGGCGATCATCCGCCCCGCGGCAACCTTGCCCGAAGCGGTGCGCAGCACGTCGCTCATCAGGTTGCCGACAGCCGCGGCGAGCCGGTCGAACAGCGCGAGGCGCGCGGTCTCGGGCATGGCGGCGCTTTCAAGATCGCGCCACAGGTCTTCAAGCCCGAACAGGCGCTCGGTCACCACAAAGGCCGCGGCGACCTCGGCGATACCCACGCCCTCTTCCTCGGCCAGCTCGAAGGGATGGACCATCCCGAGCCGGTTGACGATGCGGTTCGAAAGGCTGGTCGCGATCATCTCGCGCCGCAGGCGGTGGCCCTTGATCTCGGCCGCGAAGGACTTGCGCATCGCCGCCGGGAAGCGGGCGAGGAGCAGGGGTTCGAGCACCGGATCATCGGGCAGGTCGCTCGCCTCGATCGCGGCCTGCAGCGCGAGCTTGCCCGAGGACAGCAGCACCGCCAGCTCGGGCCGCGTCAGCCCCTGGCCGTCGGCGGCGCGGCGGGTCAGCGCCTCGGCGTCGGCCAGCCCCTCGGTGCGGCGGTCGAGATCGCCGGCTTCCTCGAGCCGCTCGATCAGCCGCACATAGGCCGGGATTGCCCCGGCCCCGCCGCTCTCGGCAATCGACAGCGCGAGCGCCTGCAGGCGGTTGTCCTCAAGCACCAGCGCGGCGACATCGTCGGTCATCGCGGCGAGCAGCGTGTTGCGCTTCTTCGGGGTGAGCTTGCCCGACGCCGTGGCGGCGGCGAGCGCGATCTTGATGTTGACCTC
>PNKW01000120.1 GCA_013822695.1 Erythrobacter sp.
CTCGCCCCCGTCGCCCGCGCGAGCGCAATCGCGACCTCGGACACCGTGCCTGCCGGGATCGCCAGCTCGACACTGCGCGCCGCCAGCGGCGATGCCGAGGTAGCGACTGCGATGACGGCAGCGAGGGGGAGAAGCGGTCTCATGGCGTCAGCCTATAGCCGCTAGCGCGCGGCAATCGTCCAGCCATCGCCCGCGCGAGTGACCCGCACCGCCAGCAGCGGGCCCAAGGCCTGCGGGTCGGCGCGCACGTCGGCCAGTGCGATGCTGCCCGACAGGCGCGTCGCGGTGTCCGTGCTGGTGAAGCGCGTGCCGGTCGCGCGGGTGAGCTCGGCGGCGATCTCGGCGAGGCTGGCGCTTTCGAAGCTGATCCGCCCCTTGCGCCATTCGCCCACCGCCGCGCTGTCGACTGCGGCGCGCCGGAACCGCCCGCCTTGTCGCACCGCGCGCTCGCCCGGATCGAGGCGGATCGCCTGCCCCTGCGGGTCCACGATCACCGCGCCTTCAGCCACCGCAACGTCGAGGGTCTCGCCCGCCAACCGCACGTCGAACACCGTGCCGGCATCGACCAGCCGTTCGCCTCCCGCCGTGAGGACGAAAGGATTGGCCGCGTCGTGGCGGATGGTGAACAGCGCCTGCCCACCCTCCAGCCGCGCGGCGCGTGTGCCCTCGAGCGCTAGAGTGCTGCCGCCAGCGAGTTCGACCGTGCTGCCATCACCAAGCGCGATCAGCCGCGTTTCGCCCGGCGCGGTGCGGTAGAGTTGCTCGCCCCCCGGCCCGAACCACAGCACCGAAGTCAGCGCGACGACCAGCGAGGCGGCGATCGCCCCGCCAAGCCACGCGCGGCGCCCGGCCAGCCATCCGGGGGGATTGTCGTTGGCGGGTTCAGGGGCTGCGACCGGCTCAGGCTCGGGCTCCGGCAGCGCCGCAAGCACTGCATCGGCATCCTCCAATGCATATTGCACGGCGTCATAGGCCCCCGCGTGTGCCGGATCCGCCTCGAGCCAGGCCGCAAAGCCGTCCCAGTCGGCGAAATCAGGGGCGCGCGTTGCCATCGCCCAGGCGAGGGCTGCATCGCGGATCGACGGGTCAATGCTCATCGGACAGGTACTCCTGCCTGCAAGACGGAGACGGGCGGCTGATACCTCATTGCTCCTCCTCCCGGATCGCCACGATCGCCGCATAGGCACGGCGCAGATCGCTTTCGACCGTGCTGAGGCTGATAGCGAATTCGGCTGCAATCTCGCGCTGGGTGAGCCCGTCGATGCGGTGGCGGCGCAGGATCGCGGACGGGCGCTGGCCGAGTCCGTCGAGCACCTGCTGGAGGCGCGCCATCTCCTGCCGCGCGGCAAGATCGCGTTCGGGACCGGGAGCGGGGGCGATGCCATCGACCATGCCCGGCTGCGCCTCGGCCCAGGCCTTGTCGCGCAAGGCCGCCTGACGCTCGGAGCGGTAGCGGTCAATCATCAGGCGGTCGGCTGCGCGCATCATGTAGCCGAGGCTCGCCGCCGCCGCCGGATCAGGCGCGGCGGCAAGGCGCAGCCACAGCTCCTGCACCAGATCCTCCGCCGCCTCCCCGCCGCCGCGCGCGCGCAGGAAGCGCAGCAGCCGCTCGCGGTGCGCGAGGAAGGCCTCTTCGAGCGTAAGGGTGGGGGCCATGGCGGATCGATCGGCGGTTGCGGGCAGGCAGGCGGCGGGGGTGCTTGAGCGCCCCTAGCATGAACCCGGCCCGAACGGGAATGGCCTGACGCCCGGCCTGGCGCCCGCGCCGATCAGAGCGCGAAGTATGCCCGGAAGGCGCTCGGCGACATGCCGCGCGCGCGGGCAAAGGCGGCGCTGAAATTGGCGTGGCGGGGAAATCCGCAGGCCGCCCCGATCTCGTGAACTGGCAGTTCGGGTGTCATCAGCAAACGCTGCGCGCACAGCAGCCGCCGCTCGCTGACATAACGGTAGGGGCTGGAACCCGTCGCTTGCCGGAACACCCGCGCGAAGTGGAACACCGAAAGCCCCGCGACATGCGCCAGCAGGTCGAGCGTCAGCGGCTCGGCCAGGTTTGCCTCGATGAAATCGATCACCCGCTTCAACCGCACCGGCGGCAGGCTGATGCGCTCGCTTTCGGCGATGAAGCCATGGGGGCTGGCACCCGCAAGAATCAGTGCGACGCTGCGCATCGCCTGTTCGGCGACGATGTCGGAAACAAGACCGGGGCGGAACAGTTCGAGTTCGATCAGGTTAATGAGGCCGATCAATGTGGGGTTGGTATCGAACAGCAGCGGGTCAGTGGGGCCGCGCGCGCGGTCTTCGACCAGACTGCCGAGATAACCCTTCGGGAACACCAAATTGACGCTCTTGGCCGAGCTGCCGAATTCGATCATCGAATCAGCGCCGCTCGGCACAAAGGTTGCCCGAAGATCGCGGTTTGCGGCGATGGTGTAATTGTGACCAGCCATCTTGCCCCGGACGATCTGGCCAGATCCTCTCGTCAGGTGCAGATGGTCGTCATCAAGGGCTTCCCTCCCAGCGGACACGGTTCTGCTCTTGCCATAGTCGAGGATGCGATAGAGCAGGATATCGTTCGGCGCCGTGGCGAGCGCCATTGCCACCGGAACGTGACGATAGGCGACGCAATCGATCGCCTGGTAGCCCGTATGCGTGTGCTGCACCTGACCGGTTCCGGCCATCAGCTTTGCCCCCTTGCTCGCCTGATCCCGCGTTACTGCGCAATATGCATCAATTCTGGCGAGTGGACTTTCGCATTCTTGCTATTTTGAAGCACTCGCTACGCGGTGCCGCCAAGGGTCAGAAGGCGATCCGCGCCCGCACCCTGATATCGCGGCCGGCATTGGGGGCGAAGTCCTTGAGGAAGCTGGCGTGGCGTCGCACGGTATCGTCGAAGATGTTGTTGGCGCTGACGCCGAAGGTGAGGTCGGGCCGGCCGGCAAAGGGCCGCCAGTCAACGCTCGCATTGGCGACAACATAGCCCTCGGTCGGGGTCTCGAAGTCGCTCACGCGGTCCATCCGGTCGGCCCATTCGACTTCGATCCGCGCATCGAAGGCCGGAGCCCGCGCGCTCACCCCGCCCAGCACGCGCAAGGGCGGAATGCGGGGCACCGGCGTGCCGTCTGCAAGGGTGGCGCGCGTATAGTCCATCAGCGCGTCGACCCCGATGGTGGCGGAGCCGAGATCGAACAGGTCGAGCTTGCCCTGCACTTCGAAGCCGTAATACTCCGCCTCGTCCGCGAGGAACTGGAACACCGGCAGGCCGTCCACCACTGCGGCGGTTTGCGCTGTGAAGATGTAGTCGGGGAAGCGGTTGTAATAGGCCGATGCCTCGATGCTCCACTTCGCCCCGAAGCCGCGCACCACGCCCTCGAAGCCCCAGGCGGTTTCCTGCGGCAGGTCGGGATTGCCAAGCAGCACGCCCTGGGTGCCGGGGTCGGTGCCCTGCGTGAACAATTCCTCGACCACCGGCGCGCGGCGCGAGAAGAACCCGCTGCCTGCGATAACCAACCCCGGCGCGGCGGTGACGCTTGCCCCGAGCGAACCCGAGAGCCCCGAGTAATCGCGTTCCTGCGCAGCATTGCCCAGCGCCGGATCGGGGCGTGCCTCGATCGCGGTCGTCTCCCACCGCAGCGCGGCCTCGATCCGCACGGGGGAGAGGTTGAACTCATGGCTCGAGAAGACCGCGAACTGGCCGGTCTGGGTGGGCGGCAGCAGCGGCGAATCCGCAAGCACGCTGAAGTCGCGGCTGATGAACTGCACCCCGGTGGTCGCGCGCCAGATGCCGCGCTGGGCACCGACCACCTCGGCGCGCCCCTCGAAGGCCTGATTGAGGAAGGTGGCAGTCAGCTCGCCCGTGTCGAGCACCTCGTCATGCGCATAGTCCGCCCAGCCGAACCGGAACCTCAATGCTTCGACCCATTCGCCCTGAAGGGCGATCTCCGAGGCGAAATCGACCCGCGTCTGCTGGAGATCGATCAGGGTGTTGGGCACGGGCGCTTCGGGATCGAAGGAGAAGCGCGTGGGCAGGCCGTAGCGGCTTTCCGAATGGGTGACGGCAAGCCCGAAATGGGCATCATCGAGAACGAAGGATGCCCCGCCCGCGATGTCCCAGGTCTGCGCCGCGCTGTTGGGCAACCGCCCCCTCAAGTCCGCAAGCGCGCGGATTCCCGCATCGGACGATGCCAGAGCGGCGGCGCGTTGTTCGGGCGAGAGCACGAAGCCGCCGACATCGAGATCGCCCGTGTCGAGCCAGTGGCCATCGAGGTGCCATGCGAGCTTGCCTCCGCCCCCGTCGAGCGCCGCGCCCAGCACCACCTCGTCCGACGCCGAACCGTAGCTCGCCGAGGCACGGCCCGTGATCGCGGCAGACGGCAGGCGGTCGGGCACGCGCGCGACCTTGGTGTTGACCAC
>PNKW01000121.1 GCA_013822695.1 Erythrobacter sp.
GTCTCTGGCCCTTGCAGCTTGGGCGTCGCGGGGTCGGCGCTCCATTCGGCCCAGCTCCCGTCATAAAGCGCGGTGTCGTCCTTGCCGACGAGGTGCATGGCGAACAGCAGCACGCTTGCGGTGACGCCGCTGCCGCAGGTGGCGGTGACGGGCGCGGCAAGGTCGATCCCCGCTGCGACAATCGCCTCGCGCAGGGCGGCGGGCTGCTTGTAGGTGCCATCGGGGTTGAACAGATCGGTATGGGGCAGGTTGCGCGCGCCCGGAATGCGCCCGTTTGGCCCGCCGTGGACCGGATCGATGCCCGAGCCATAGACCCGGTCGGCCGAGCGGGCGTCGAGCACCTGCTGCACGGGATGTTCGAGATTGGCGAGCATGTCGGCCTTGGTCCGCACCCGTGCGGGCGCGGTGAACGAGGCGGGAGCGGCGGGGGCGTGGGCAGGCGTGCCGCTTTCGAGCGGCAGGCCCTCGGCCCGCCACTTGCCAAGCCCGCCGTCGAGGATCGCGACATTGCCGCGTCCGCTCGCGGTCAGCACGAACCACGCCCGCGCCGACGAGCGCAGCGCGCTGTCGTCATAGAGCACGATTGTGTCCTCGGGCCCGACGCCAAGGCCCGCCAGCCTTTCGGCGAGCTGTTCAGGGGTGGGGAAGGCGTAGGGCACGGGCGAGGCCGGATCGAACAGGCTCGCCAGCCCGAAAAAGCGAGCGCCCGGGATATGCGCGGCGGCGAACTCGGCGGCGGCGTCGCGGCCCGCGGCGGGGAGGTGGTGCGAGGCGTCGAGCACCGCGAGGCCGGGAGCCTCGCGATGGGCGGCAAGCCATTGGGTGGAGACGAGCGAGGCGGGCAGCGTGGTCATGCGCGCGACCCTAGCGCGCCGCGCGCGGCGGCGCAAAGGGCGCGGGGCGGTGTGTGCGGGAGCCTCACGCGGCGGCGGCGGCGGTGGCCGAAGCGGGCGGGACCGTCACCGCCTGCGCGATCAGGCCCGGGATGCCGCCCGGCGGCACATCGAGCGCGATCGGGTGTACGCGGCCGCTCGGGGAAGGGGTGCCGATCACGAAGGTGCGCACCTGCGCGGGCAGGCTCTCACCCTCGAGCGTGACGTGCGCGAGCGGGATGAACAGCGGCGTCTGCCCCTGCCGCAGGGGCGCGATGGCCGTGAGCGGGAGCTGCACCGTGCCGGTGAGGCTGCGCGCCTGATGCGGGCCGATGCGGTCGATCCGCGACAGCCCCTGCGCCGCTCCGGGGGACGGCGCAACACCGGCTCGCGCGCAGGCGAGTCGCAGCGCGCTGTTGAGGTCGCCCACCGCCCGCTCCGAGCGGTTGGCGATGGTGAGGCGGTACTCGACCGTGAACATCATCAGGCTGCGGCTGGCGGTGATGATCTCGAGCATGAGGTCGAGCTGCGGCGGGGCGGTCTCTGCGGAGCTCTCGGTGCTGTCAGCGACGCCCGTGACCGGATTGGCGAGACGCAGTGCCCTGGGCTTGCGCCGCCGCCACAGCAATGCGCCGCCGCCGAGCAGCAGCAGCGCAGCGAGCCCGCCGGCGGCAAAGGGCCACCACTGCGGCCACTGCATCGGGATTGCGCTGTCGTCGAAGGTGCTCTGCGGCGGGGCGGGTGTGGGTGCAGGTGCGGCTTGCGGCGCACCCTTGGGCACGAATCCCGGGTCATCCGACGTGCCGCCGCTCAGTTCGCCGGGCGCAAAGGGTGGCGGGAATGCCGGAGCGGCAGTCTCGCGCGCTGTCTCCGAGTCAGCCGGACCGGCCGTGCGGCCCCCGGTGGGGCGCGGCGCGGAGACCGGAAGCGGCGGCTGCCTGCTCGCGCTTGGCGAAGGGAGCGGTTGAATCACCGGCGTGGGTGCGGTGCTTGGCGCGGCGGTCGGCGCGTTGCGGGGCACGGCCCGGGGCGGAATGGCGACGCCCGCGCGCTCGTCGGCAGGGCCGGCCGGCGCTGGCGTGGGCGAGGGGCTCGAAGGCGGCAGGCTGAAGGTTTGCTGCGCGGCGAGCGGCGCGGCGGACACGGCAAGCGCGAGCGCAAGCGTGTGCGACAGCGCCGGGTGCGAGCGGGCCGGACGGGAAGGGCGGGCAGCGGGGCGGTTCATGGCGCGATCGGCATTGGCGAAAGGGTCTGATGGTCAGGGATGCAGGCTGTGGGGGGGCTCTCGTGAACCCGCGCTGTCTCTCCTTAGGCAAGCGCGCGGCCCCGCGTCCAGTTCCGGCCTTGCGCCACCAGACGGAACGGGGCAACAGCGCGGCATGGAAAGCACACCTCCCTCCGCTGCCAAGCCCAACCCGCAGTTCCTCGGCCGCGACACCCCGCTGCCCGCCTCGCCGGAAGAGGCGGTGCTCGACTATGTGCCCAACCCGCGCCCGGGCCTCACCTATCTGGTGCGCTTCGTCAGCCCGGAGTTCACCTCGCTGTGCCCGGTGACGAACCAGCCCGACTTCGCGCATCTGGTGATCGACTATGTGCCGGGCGAGACCATCGTCGAAAGCAAGAGCCTGAAGCTGTTCCTGGGCGCGTTCCGCAACCACAACGGCTTCCACGAGGATGTGACCGTGGGCATCGGAGTGCGATTGTTCGAGGAGATGCGTCCGCAATGGCTGCGCATCGGCGGCTACTGGTATCCGCGCGGCGGGATCCCGATCGACGTGTTCTGGCAATCGGGCGCGCCGCCGCAGGATCTGTGGCTGCCCGATCAGGGCGTCGCGCCCTATCGCGGAAGGGGCTGACCCGTCGCTGCGGCTGCAGCATCGTTGCAGAGGCGAAAAGCATAAATGCCTTGGCCGTCTGGGTTTCTTCACGCAGCCGTCACATTCGTTGCATAGCGGTTAACTTGCCTTTCATGAGCGCTTGACCTCGCATCGGTTGCTGCGTGCGCTCTCGTGAATTTTTCGCAAGTTACTGGGGAGCCTTTCATGTCGAAATCTGCATCGTTCAAGATCCGTGCCGTTGGCAGTGCCTCGGCGCTTGCCCTGACCGTTGGTCTGGCAACCACGGCGGTGGCGCAGAACATGGCCCCTGCCCCGGTTGATGCAGTGCCGATGCCCATGGCCCCTGCCGCTCCGGGCAATGGCACCGAATGCGCGCTTGATGCGATGGCCATGCCCAGCACCGTCACCTGCGCGCCCGGCACCGACGCAAATGGGTTTCAGGACCCGGCGCTCAACGCAGCTGATCTGAACGTCGAGGCTGGCGCGCAGGTTCAGGGCGAAATCGCGCTGGGCACGGATATCGTCGCGGCGATTGATGGCGATATCATTGTGGCAGGTGGTCAGAGCGCGCTCGACCTTGGCGCCGGGGCGAGTGTGGTCAACAATGGCTATCTCAGCGCGACGCCGTTTTTCGACGGGATCATTTCGGTCGGGAATGGATCGACCGTCACCAACACTGGCATCATCACCACCGCCACCGGCAATGTGACTGCGGGGATCCTTTCCGACGGGACTGCGACCTATATCAATGACGGCCTGATCGCGCTGAGGGGACCGGGCGTGGCCGGGATCGTTGGCAATTTCTTCGGTAGCGGTGCCACCGGTGGTTCGGTGACCAACTCGGTTAACGGTCAGATCATTATCGACACTCAATCGGCCGGGTTCGGGTTTGGCCTGATCCTGTTCGGGGATGGCTCGGTTGTTACAAACGATGGCCTGATCCAGACGATCGGTGCGAATAATACTGCAATTCAGGTCAATAACGGCGCCAGCATCACCAACAATGGCAACCTTGTTGCGACCGGCGCTGGCTCTGAAGCTATCATTGCCGGCAATGATGCGATGATTGGCAACACCGGCTTGATCGCAACCGACGGCGAAGATGGGGTGGCGGTCACCGTGGGCGCGGACAGCATGATCGGCAACAGCGGCACGATCATGACCGAAGGCGATGATGCCGATGCCATCGTCGCTGGCGACAATCTCGATCTCACCAATTCCGGCACCATCGTGGCAACCGGGGCGGATGCGCGCGGGATCGAAACCGGCGATGGTTTCATGCTGATGAATTCGGGGACGATCGAAGCGACTGATCGCGCGATCAATGCTGGCGATGATGTGACCATCACCAACGTGGCAGGCGGCCTGATCAACACCACTGGCGATGCCGATACGATCCAGACCGGCGAGAACACGATCATCATCAACAATGGCACGATCAGCAACGAAGGATTTGACACCAAGATCATCGATGCAGGTGACGGGCTGACCGTGACCAATAATGGCACGATCACCTCCGACTGGAAGGGGATCGAGGGTGAGGCGAATTTCACGCTGACCAACAATGCGGGCGCTCTGATCTTCAGCGCCTTTGACGAAGCGGTGGAAGCCGATGGCCCCGGCCTGGTGGTGGTCAACAACGGCCAAATCATCTCGCCCGAAGATGACGCCATCGATGGCGATAGC
>PNKW01000122.1 GCA_013822695.1 Erythrobacter sp.
TGAACGGCAGCTTTTTTCTGAATGACCACGAAAGCAGCCCTTCCGCTCAATCCTTCACATACTTCTGAAACGACTTGCGCAGCTTCATCAGCTTGGGCGGGATCACTGCGAGGCAATAGGGATTGCGCTGGCCTTCGCCGTCCCAGTATTCCTGGTGGTAGTCCTCGGCCGGATACCATTCCGCCGTCTGCGCGCCGCCCGACAGGCCTTCGATCGTGGTGACCGCGGTCTTGCCGTTATCGGCGTTCCAGCGCGCGATCGCGGCCTTCGCTTCCTCGCCCTGCGCGTCCGACAGCGGGAAGATCGCAGAGCGATACTGGGTGCCGATGTCGTTACCCTGACGGTTCAGCTGCGTCGGATCATGCGTGCCGAGGAACACGTCGAAAATCTCGGGCAGGCTGATCACGGCGGGATCGAAGGTCACGCGGATTCCCTCGGCATGGCCGGTGGTGCCGGTGCACACTTCCTTGTAGGTGGGATTGGCCTTGGTGCCGCCGATATAGCCGCTTTCGACCTTGCTCACCCCGACGACATCGCGGAACACCGCTTCGGTGCACCAGAAGCACCCGCCGGCAATGATCGCCGTATCCTGATCGCTCATCGATTTCTCCGTTGGTTTCTGCCAAAGATAGGCTAGCAAGCCGCCATTGCCAGTCCGGCACCTACGCATCTTTCGCAATTCCTCGGGAGAGAGTTACCATGAAGAATCTGATCCTCGCCCTCGCCGCCGCGAGCGGCCTCGCCATCGCTGCGCCGCTGCTCGCCGAAAACGACACCGGCATGGTCGACGAGGCGCACATCAAGGACACCGCGCATTTCATGAAGATGCACGGAGAGCAGCTGTCCGCGGCGATCCAGCATCCGACGCGCGCCGAGGACATGAAGCGCGATGCCTTCCGCCACCCGGCCGAAACGCTCGCCTTCTTCCATGTCGGCCCGGAGATGAAGGTCGGCGAATATGCGCCCGGCGGCGGGTGGTATTCGCGCCTTCTCGGCCATTATCTGGGCGGCGAGGGCCAGCTGGTCGGGCTCTACGCCAACCCGCTGACCGCGACGAGCGACCCGGCGCGCCAGCAGCGCATCCGCGACACCGCGGCAGGCTTCGGCAAGGAAGTGGCGGGCTATACCGGGCTCCCGGCAGAGAAGTTCAGCGGCTTCACGCTCGACAATCTCGAAGGCCAAAAGGGCACCTTCGACCGCATCCTCGTGATCCGCGCGATGCACAACATCATGCGCGCCGGCACCGCTGACACCGAAATCCGGGCGATGCGCGAGCTGCTCAAGGATGACGGCCTGATCGGCATCGTCCAGCACCGCGCCAAGGCCGACGCGCCGTGGTCCTACGCCAACGGATCGAAGGGCTATGTCAAGCAGCAGGACGTGATCGACTTCATGCGTCTCAACGGCTTCGAACTGGTCGCCGCCAGCGAGATCAACGCCAACCCCAAGGACACCGCCGATCACAAGGAAGGCGTGTGGGAAATGCCCCCGGTGCTCGCCACCAAGCGCGAAGACCTCAAGGGCCTTGGCGAAAGCGACCGGATGACTCTGCTGTTCAAGAAAGCCAAGTGATGCGTTAAGGGCGGCGGCATGACCGCTATCACTGTCGCCGCCCTTCAGCTTGCTCTCGGCTCCGAGGACGAATCCGCCAACATCGCCGCCGTTTCGGCGCTGGTGGAAGAAGCAGCCGCTAGGGGCGCGCAGCTGATCCTGCCGCCCGAGCTGTTTAGCGGCGAATATTTCTGCCGCGAGGAGCACGAGGCGCTGTTCGCGCTCGCCCGTCCTACGCCTGAGCACCCCAGCGTCATCGCGATGCAGGCGCTCGCCGCGAAGCTCAAGGTGACGATCCCCACCAGCTTCTTCGAGCGGGACGGGCACCACTACTACAACACCCTCGCGATGATCGGCCCCGATGGCGCGATCATGGGCACCTATCGCAAGAGCCATATCCCCGATGGCCCCGGCTACGAGGAAAAATTCTATTTCCGCCCCGGCAATGACGGCTTCAAGGTATGGGACGTGGCCGGAGAGGGGGGCGCGACCGTCAAGGTCGGCGTCGGCATCTGCTGGGACCAGTGGTATCCCGAATGCGCGCGCGTCATGGCGCTGCTCGGCGCGGAGCTGCTGATGTACCCGACCGCGATCGGCTCGGAGCCCTATGACGCCGATCTCGACACCAGCCGCATGTGGCGGCGCGCGATGATCGGCCATGCGGTGTCGAACTGCATGCCGGTGATCGCGGCGAACCGGATCGGCACCGAGTGCGGGCAGCGCTTCTACGGCCACTCCTTCATCAGTGACGAATGGGGCGATTACCTCGCCGAATATGGGGCGGGCGAGAGCGGCGTGCTGGTTGCGCGGCTCGATCTTGCCCGCGCCGCGACCCACCGCGCCGGCATGGGCTTCTTCCGCGACCGCCGCCCGCAGCTCTACGGCCGGATCGCGCAGGATATCTGAGCCTGAGCAGCACCTATCTGATCGCGCTGGGCAGCAACCGGCGGCACCATCGCTATGGCTTGCCGCAAGACGTGGTGCGTGCCGCGATGGAAGAGTGTGCCGCCTTCGGCACGGTCTCCGCGCGCTCCCGTGTGATCGCCACCCCCGCAATGGGCGCGGCGCAGCGCCGCTTCGCCAATGCCGCGCTGGTATTGGAGAGCGCGTTCGATCCGCCCGCGCTGCTTGCGGCGCTCAAGCGCACCGAGCGCGAATTCGGCCGCCGCCCCGGCCAGCGCTGGGGCGACCGGGTGCTCGATTGCGACATCATCCTGTGGAGCGGCGGGGTCTGGCGGACTGACGGTCTGACGATCCCCCACCCGGCCTTCACCGCGCGCCGCTTCGTGCTCGACCCCGCCTGCACCATCGCCTCCGACTGGCGCACGCCCCCGCACGGCCTCAGCCTCGCGCATCATCAAGCCCGCTTGACCCGCCCGCGCCCCCTGCCTAGGTGACCCCCGCGCCGCACACCGATTGCGGCCAGCGTGGGCCCGTAGCTCAGTAGGTAGAGCAGCTGACTTTTAATCAGCGGGTCACAGGTTCGAATCCTGTCGGGCTCACCATTCTTGTTTGCGAACCCGCCTCCGCGGGTTCGTCCTCGCTGTGCGTCCTCCGCTACGCTACGGACCCGCTGCGGGGCGGCTGCGTGGCCTTGCGGTCGCGGGGCGACCGATTGAGTGCCATGCGCGCTCCCGGCTCCTGCCTCATGTGCGCATGCCACAACCCTCGGCTCGACAATTCCTTGCGGCTCGACCACTGATCCTGGGATGAAGTTTTTGCCCGAGCATCACGTCGCAGACCGCCCGCTGCTGGCGTGGCTGGCCGTCGCGTTTGCCGGGGTCGTTGCCCCCGCGAGCGTCTTGCTGATGACCAGCGAAGCATCCGCTGCCGTGGCTTCGGTCGCTCTCGGGATGATGGGGGCGGGCATGATCGCTGCCGCTGCCGCCGGGCGCCTCGCCGTGGGGGTAGTGGTCGCCTTGCTTGCCGGAGCGGGGCTCGTGCTGCTGGCGCGGGGGCTTGGCCTGCCTGCCCTCCACGCTCCCGCCGCACTTGCGCTGGCCGCCATCGTCGCCAGCATCAGCTTTGCTGCGCGCGGGAGCCTGTTTGCGCGCTCGGCAGCGGCGCGGGGGTGGTGGATCGCGGTCGCCGTGGTCGCGGGAGAGGCGGCCGTCCTGCTCACCGCCGCCGCCATGCCGGGCGCATGGCCGGGCTGGGTGCTGGCGCTTCTGCCCGCGCAATGGGCGACCCTCGCACTGCAGGCGGCGCTTACCGGCACAGGTGCACCGGTGGCAAGTGCGGCTCTGGTCGCCCTCGGCGGCACGGCGGCGGCGACGCTGCTGGTGGCCCGCCTGTGGCCGCGCCGCTGGCCCTACCTGATCATGTTCACCACCTGGCTCGGCCTCTCCGCGCTCGTGTGGGAGCGGTGGAGCGCGGCGCTCTAGGCCCTGCCTTATCCGCCAATTGTGCCCCGAACGTGCCGTGCCCTACGGATCGGTGATCCGGAGAGAGGGAGAGGCACGCATGGACTCTGTCATGATCGCGACGCTGAAGGCGCTGATGGAGTGGGAGGGGCAACGCAAGGCGCCCCCGCCGGGCTTCCCGCGCCTGCCCGATGTCCCCGCCGCGCGCTACACCAGCGCGGACTACTACGCGCTCGAACAGCAGCACATCTTCCGCAAGACCTGGCTGTTCGCCGCGCATCTCGACGAGGTGCCCGAGCCCGGCAGCTTCATGCGCTGGAACAATGCCGGCGATCCGATCATCATCGTCCACGGCACCGATGGCGTGGTGCGCGCCTTTTACAACACTTGCCGCCATCGCGGCGCGCCGGTGGTGA
>PNKW01000123.1 GCA_013822695.1 Erythrobacter sp.
ACTTCCAGTCATTCGCGCAAGCGGTGCGAATGCCCGAAAGCGGACATGGCGGGGATGATGCACCCTTGAGCTGACGACAACGCGCGCCCCATCCGTTGCAATTCCATGACGCATCGCTAGGCGGGCTGTGTCTGCGCCAACGGGGGATTCGCACTTCCATGAAGATCATGTCCGGCAATTCGAACCTGCCGCTCGCCCGCGCGATTGCGGCCTATCTCGAAATCCCGCTGACCGATGCCAGCGTGCGGCGTTTCGCCGACGAGGAGGTGTTCGTCGAGATCCACGAGAATGTGCGCGGGGAGGACGTGTTCGTCGTCCAACCGACCAATTTCCCGGCGAACGACAACCTCATGGAACTGCTGATCTGCATCGACGCGCTGCGCCGCGCCTCGGCCAAGCGGATCACCGCAGTGGTGCCCTATTTCGGCTATGCGCGGCAGGATCGCAAGCCGGGCCCGCGCACGCCGATCTCGGCCAAGCTGGTGGCGAACCTGATTACCGAGGCGGGGGCTGACCGGATGCTGGCGGTGGATCTCCACGCCGGGCAGATCCAGGGCTTCTTCGATATCCCGACCGACAACCTCTATGCCGCGCCCGTGATGGCCGCCGACATTCAGGCGCGGTATGGCGATCAGCAGCTGATGGTGGTCTCGCCCGACGTCGGCGGCGTGGTGCGTGCCCGCGCGCTGGCCAAGCGGCTCGACAACGCCCCGCTCGCGATCGTCGACAAGCGCCGCGACCGTCCGGGCGAAAGCGAAGTCATGAACATCATCGGCGACGTTGCGGGGCGGCACTGCATACTGATCGACGACATCGTCGATTCGGGCGGCACGCTGTGCAACGCGGCCGAGGCGCTGCTCGAGGGCGGGGCCAAGTCGGTCGCGGCCTATATCACCCACGGCGTGCTGTCGGGCGGCGCGGTGGCGCGGATCAACGGGTCGAGCCTCAAGGAGCTGGTGATCACCGATTCGATCCGCCCGACCGAGGCCGCCGAAGCCTCCGACCGCATCCGCATCCTCCCCATCGCCCCGCTGGTGGGCGAGGCAATCCGGCGGATTGCGGATGAAAGCTCGGTCAGCTCGCTGTTCGATTGATGTTTGACCCTGCCGAGGTGCGAGGGCTGCTGATTGAAGCCGCCCGCGCGCGGCAGGTCTTCACCTACGGCGCGCTGCTCGGCATTCTCGGCCACACCTTTACCCGCCCGCTGATGCGGCACTTATGCAAGGCGCTCGACCGGATCGACGAGGACGGGCGCGCGGGCGGCGAGCCGGGGCTGGCTGTGCTGGTCGTCCGTCAGGCCGACGGGCTACCGGGGCAGGGCTGGTTCGTCAGCCGCACGGGCGTCTACGACGACCTGCCGCTCGAATGGGAGGGGACGGAGGCGCGCCGCTATACCGAGGCTCGACAGGCGGAAGCCTTCGATTATTGGGAAGCACATGACCGATAAAGATCTCGCCCTCGCCCTGCGCCTCGCCGATGCCGCCGGGGCCGCCATCCGTCCGCTGTTCCGCGGGCAGTGGAGCGAGGAGCGCAAAGCCGACCGCTCCTACGTGACCGAAGCCGACCGCGCTGCCGAAGCCGCGATGCGCGCGCTGATCGAAGCGGAATGCCCCACAGACGGGATCATCGGCGAGGAATACGGCACCCGCAACGAGGGCGCGGGGCGGCAATGGGTGCTCGATCCGATCGACGGCACCACCAGCTTCATCGCCGGCCGCCCGATCTTCGGCACGCTGATCGCCTTGTTGCAGGATGGCTGGCCCGTGCTTGGCATCATCGACCAGCCGATTGCTGGCGAACGCTGGGTGGGCCGGATCGACCAGCCGACGCTGTTCAACGGCAAGCCCGCCCAGACCCGCCCCTTGAAGGAGCTGTCCGAGGCCGTGCTCGGCACCACCAGCCCCCACGCCTTCACCAATGAGGAAGCCGACGCCTTCATGTCGGTCGCCAAGAGCGTGGCGGAGCGCAAGATCGTCTATGGCGGGGATTGCTACAATTACGGCCTCGTCGCGAGCGGCCATATCGACATCGTGATCGAGGCAGGCCTCAAGCTCCATGATTATGCCGCGCTGGTCCCGGTGGTGGAAGGCGCGGGCGGGATGATGGCCGACTGGCAGGGCAACCCGCTCGACGCAGGCTCCGACGGCACCGTGATCGCGCTGGGCGATCCGGCGCGGCTCGAGGATGTGCTCGAGGCAATGGGGTAGGGCCCTCCGCAAAAGCCCCTATCCGCGCGAGGCGGACTCTTAAAAGGCTTGGTTAATAACCCGGACCAGCGGCCGATCAGGCGGTCCGGGAGACATCATGACCAAGAGGCTCAAAACCATCGCCGGTGTCCGCACCATCCTTGATGACGCGCTGCGTGCGCAAGAGGCGGGCGATCACGCCGCCGCCGAAGCGGGCTTTGGCGTGGTGGTCGAGGCCGGCTACCGCCTTGCCGAAGTGCTGCCGATCCTCGCCGGGATGCTCGGCCAGCGCGGCGCGGATGCGGAGGCGCTGGCGACGTGGGGCCGGTTGCTGGAAATCGACCCCGCGCATGACGTCGCGCTGCACGAGACTGGCCTGATCCACGCCCGCATGGGCCACCGCGATCTCGCCATTGCCGCCTTGGAGGCGAGCTGCGCGGCCAATCCCGCCAACGCCGTCAGCGCCAATAACCTCGCGGTGTTCCTCGCCGATGCGGGGCGCAAGCACGAGGCGCTCGCCAAGTTCCGCGAGGCGCTCGCGCTCCAGCCGGGCAACATCCATATCGAGCATCAGATCCGCCGGCTGTGCGCCGAGCTGGTGCCCTTCTGGCATATCCCGATGCTCAACGACACGCGCCGCAATGATGCCTTCGAGGCCGCGATTATCGCCGCGATCGCCGCGCGCGGCCCCGGGGCGCGGGTGCTCGATATCGGAACCGGCAGCGGCCTCCTGTCGATGATGGCCGCGCGCGCCGGGGCGCAAACGGTCACCGCCTGCGAGATGGTGCCGGTGATCGCGGACACCGCCCGCGCGATCATCGCCGCCAACGGCCATGCCAACCGGATCACGGTCCACACCGCTCCCTCGGGCGCGCTGACCGTGGGCGAGCATCTGGCCGAACGTGCCGACATCCTCGTCTCCGAAATCCTCTCGAGCGACCTGCTGACCGAGAAAGTCATCGACACCTTCGAGGACGCCCATGCCCGGCTGCTCAAGACCGATGCCATCGTCATCCCGCGCGCCGCGGCGGCGATCGGGTGTCTGGTCGAGAGCTCGGTGCTCGAGGACTATGTCTTCGTCGGCGAGGTTTCGGGCTTCGATGTTTCGGCCTTCGGGGCGCTGGGCGCGCAGAAGCTGCCGATCCACGGCACCATGACCGGCTGGAAGCGCCTGTCGGGGGATGTCGAGCTGCTGCGGATCGACCTCACCCGCAAGGCCCACCCGGCCGATCTGCAACTTCTCAGCATCCCCGTGCAGGCCGACGGGACCGCGGCCGGGATCGTGCAGTGGATGCAGGTCGATCTGGCCGAGGGCATCACCTTCGACAATCACCCGGACGGCTATACTGATGGCGGCTGGCTGCAGGTGCTCCACGCCTTCCCCCAGCCGATCGCGGTGCGCGCGGGCGACGTGCTGCATATTGCCGCCGGGCACGACCGGGTGACGCTGATCCTGCGCCCGCTGGAGTTGGCGACGGCGGCGGCGCGGGCGAATGCGGCCTGATCGGAGCGGGGGCGTGAGCGCCTTCCCCCTTGCCTTTCGCGCATCTCACGCCTAAGCGCGCGCACTTCACTGACACGAATCAATCAGCCAGCCTGGCGACAAGGGCTGCCATGGCCGGTTCCGACGTGTCTCACTCAGGAGATGAAAATGCCCAAGCTGAAGACCAAGAGCGGTGTGAAGAAACGCTTCAAGATCACCGCCACCGGCAAGGTCAAGCATGGTGTCGCCGGCAAGCGCCACCGCCTGATCAGCCACAACGCGAAGTATATCCGCACCAACCGCGGCACCTCGGTCCTGTCGGCCAATGATACGCCGACGATCAAGAAGTGGGCGCCCTACGGGCTGGACTGATGCGACGGGCCTCGCGCCCCGCCATCTCACAATAAGGATATACTGATATGTCACGCGTCAAACGGGGTGTTACCACCCGCGCCAAGCACAAGCGGATTCTCGACCAGGCCAAGGGCTATCGCGGTCGCCGCAAGAACACCAT
>PNKW01000124.1 GCA_013822695.1 Erythrobacter sp.
GCCGCCCGGATCGCCGAAGCCGTGGTCGCAGGGCTGCCCGCCGAAGTGCGCGAAATGATCGACGTGGTGGTCTCTCCGGCGATGGGCGGGATCATCATCGGCCACGAAGTCGGCCGCGCCTTGGGCAAGGACGCGCTGTTCCTCGAACGCCCCGACGGCACCTTCCACCTGCGCCGCGGCTTCGCGCTCGAACCCGGCGCGAAGGTGCTGATGGTCGAGGACGTGGTCACCACCGGCCTTTCCAGCCGCGAAGCCATCGCCGCCGTGGCGCGCGAGGGCGGCGACGTGATCGCCGAATGCGCAATCGTCGACCGTTCCTGCGGGTCGGTCGATCTGGGCGTGCCGTTCTACCCGCTGCTCGCCATCGATTTTCCCACCTATGACGAGAATGACATCCCCGAGGCTCTGGCGGCCGTAGAGGTGACGAAACCCGGCAGCCGGAAGGAATGACCCTGACCCACCCCCAACACCTCCGCCTAGGCGTCAACATCGATCACGTCGCCACCATCCGCAACGCGCGCGGCGGCGACCATCCCGATCCGGTGCGCGCGGCGGAGATTGTCGCAGCGGTCGGCGGTGACGGCATCACCGCGCACCTGCGCGAAGACCGCCGCCATATCCGCGACGAGGATCTGGCGCGCATTCAGGCGGCGACCAACCTGCCGCTCAACCTCGAAATGGCGGCCACGCCCGAGATGCTCGCCATCGCCCTGCGCCACAAGCCGCACGCCGCCTGCATCGTCCCCGAAAAGCGCGAGGAGCGCACCACCGAGGGCGGGCTCGACGCGGCTGGGATGCACAACACCCTCGTCCCCATCTGCGAGGAACTGCGCGCCGCCGGCATCCGCGTTTCGCTCTTCATCGAAGCGGAGGAGCGGCAATTGGACGCCGCCCTGCGGCTCGGCGCGCCGGTGGTCGAATTCCACACCGGCGAATATGCCCACGCCTTCCTCGATGGCGATGCCGAGCGGGTGACCCGCGAACTGCGCCGCATATCCGACATGGCAGCCCTCGGCGCCAAGAACGGGATCGAGCCGCACGCCGGCCACGGCCTGACCTTCGAGAACGTCCAGCCGATCGCCGCCATCCCCCAGATCGCGGAACTCAACATCGGCCACTACCTGATCGGCGAGGCGGTGTTCGTCGGCCTCGAAACCGCGATCCGCCGGATGCGCGAGCTTATGGACGCCGCAAGGTGAGGGGGGCGCGGTGAGCGAGCCTGACCTCCCGACGCTGACGGGCGAGCAGAAACGCTGGGCCTTCGGCGCGGCGGCGCTGTTCCTCATCGCCATCGGCTTCCTTGGTTTCGCACTGAGCCAGAAGGTCATGATGGTCTTCGCGGTCGGCTGGGTCGCGCTGATGATCTTCGGCTTCGTCGGCGCGATCCGCGTCGCCAAGGGCGACTTCGCGCACCCGCTGTTCAAGGCGCAGGTGATGCTGCATGTCGTCGCCATCGGCCTGCTGGTGGCGGTCATCATCAGGGCGTTCAAATGAAGCGTTGCAATCAAGGAAGCGGGACCCCGGATCAAGTCCGGGACGACGGCTTGGGGGAGCCGTCGTGATCATCGGCACAGGCTCCGACCTCTGCAATATCGAGCGGATTGCCAATTCGCTCGCCCGCTATGGCGAGCGGTTCGAGAACCGTGTCTTCACGCCCGTCGAGATCGCCAAGGCCAGAAGGCGCCCCTTCACCATCGCCGGCACCTACGCCAAGCGCTTCGCTGCGAAGGAGGCATTCAGCAAGGCGGTCGGCACCGGGTTCAAGCGCGGCGTTTTCATGAAGGACATCGGCGTCGTCAACGCCCCTTCGGGCGCGCCCACGCTGGCGCTCACCGGGGGCGCGGCTTTGCGGCTTGAAGAAATCACGCCGCACGGGCATGAGGCGCGCATTCACCTTACCCTTACCGACGATCACCCATGGGCGCAGGCCTTCGTGATCATCGAAGCCATCCCCCTGCTCTAGGCCCTCCTCCCAATGGCGACCCTCAATGCAGAAACCGAAAGCCCGCAAGTGACCGACAGCGACGCCCCTGAAAAGATCAACTGGTTCGCCGAGATCCGCGGCCTTGCGCTGATGCTGCTCGCGGTGCTGGCGTTCCACAGCCTCGTCGCCAAGCCGTTCTACATCCCCTCGACCTCGATGATGCCGACCCTGTGGGTGGGTGACCGGCTGGTGGTGAGCAAGTATCCCTACGGCTGGTCCTGGGCCTCGGCGAGCTTCCACCTGCTGCCGCGCAGCAGTACCCGCATCCTGCCTGCCACGCCCGAATACGGCGACATCGTCATCCCCGTCCATCCGCAGCGCGACGAGGACTACATCAAGCGCGTGGTCGGCCTGCCGGGCGACACCATCGAGGTGCGCGGCGGGCAGATCATCATCAACGGCACGCCCGTGAAGCGCGAGGTCGTGCCCTCCGTCCGCCTGCCGTTCGAGCCCGAGCTGATGTGCCAGGACGATGGCGGCCAGCACCCCTGCCTCGACAATTTCGAGGAGTTCCGCCGCACCGGCCCCGACGGCAAGGACTATTTCGATCCGCCGACCTGGCGCGAGACCTTCCCCAACGGCGCGACCTTCCTGACGATCGACTTCATCAATCAGGACCTCGACAATTACGGGCCCTACAAGGTGCCCGCCGACTCTGTCTTCGTGATGGGCGACAACCGCGATCTCAGCGCCGACAGCCGCGCCGACCTGCCGCGCGGTCTGGGCGGCGCGGTGCCGCTCGCCAGTATCGGCGGGCGTGCGGAGTTCATCACCTTCAGCCTCGATGGATCGACCACCTGGAACCCGGCAAGCTGGTACACCAGCCTGCGCGGCAACCGGGCATGGACCACGCTGCGGCCCGCCCTCGCTGAGGGTCAGGCTGCCAAGTGACCTGAAGGCGCTGCGCGAAACATGGCCCGCAAGTTTCTCTATTTCATCGCCTTCTGCATCGTACTGGTGATCGTGGGTGCCTTCCTGCTCGCGCGCTTCCCGGCCGAGCTGACGCGGCTTGCGATGGTGCCCTCGGCCGACTTCACCCCGGTCGAGCCGCTCGCGGCCAACGCCTATGAAGACCCCAAGCTGTGGTATTCGCGCCCCGGCATCGGGACAAGCGATCCCGCGCGCTGGCAGCCGGCCTATGCGGGGGACCGCGGGCTGCTCCCCACTCCGGCCGAGCCCAAGGCGCAGTTCGCGGTCTTCTTCGTCCACCCCACCAGCTACGTGAACCGCGCCAGCTGGAACGCCCCGCTCGAGAACGGCGGCGACCCCGAGGCCGAGCGCATCGCCCGCATCTACCTGCGCGGCATGGCGAGCCCCTTCAACGCAGCGAGCGAAATCTGGGCCCCGCGCTACCGTCAGGCGACCTTCGGCGCCTTCCTCACCGACGCGCCCGAGGGCAGGCAGGCGATCGACGCTGCCTATGCCGATGTGCGCGAAGCGTTCCGATTCTTCGTCTCGAGCGTCGACCCCAAGACCCCGATCGTGCTCGCAGGCCACTCGCAAGGGTCGCTGCATCTGAAGCGCCT
>PNKW01000125.1 GCA_013822695.1 Erythrobacter sp.
GCTCGAGGCCGCCATCGCCGCGCTGCGCCCGCATGTGGCAGACGGCGGCCGGCTGATCGTGGTGTTCGGCGCAGGCGGCGACCGCGACGCAGGCAAGCGCCCGCAGATGGGCGCAGTCGCCGCGCGCGCCGCCGATCTCGCCATCGTCACCGACGACAACCCGCGCTCGGAGGACCCCGCAAGCATCCGCGCCGCGATCATGGCAGGTGCAGGGGACAACACGCGCGAGATTGAGGGCCGCCGCGCCGCCATCGCTGCGGCAATCGGGGAAGCCGGGGCTCGGGACATTGTGCTGATCGCCGGCAAGGGCCACGAGCAGGGACAAATATTCGGGTCTGGAGACAATATGCGGATCGAAGCCTTCGATGATGTCGAAGTGGCGCGCGAATGCGCCGGAGGGCAGTGCTAGATGAATATGCCGCTTGCGCATCCGATGTTGCATCAATGGCCCGTCACCGCCCGCGACGCGCTGCCCATGGCGCTGTGGACCGCCGCCGAGATCGCGGCGGCCACGGGCGGCGCGGCCAGCCATGATTTTCAGGCAAGCGGCGTCGAGATGGACTCGCGCGATGTGAAGCCGGGCGATGTCTTCGTGGCCTTGAAGGGCGAGGCGATGGACGGCCACCGCTTCATCGAAGCCGCCTTCGCGAAAGGCGCGGTCGCCGCGATCGTCGACCGCCCGGTGGATTTCCCGCACGTGCTGGTCAAGGACACCACCGCAGCGCTCCATGCGCTTGCCCATGCCGCGCGCGACCGGGCGGTCGAGGCGGTGCGCATCGCCATCACCGGATCGGTCGGCAAGACCGGCATGAAGGAGGCGATCTTCGCCTGCCTCGACCGCGCCAGCCGCGGCGCGGCGCATCGTTCGGTGCGCAGCTACAACAACCATGTCGGCGTGCCCTTGAGCCTCGCCCGGATGCCCGCGCGCAGCCGTTTCGGCGTGTTCGAGATGGGGATGAACCATCAGGGCGAGATCGCTCCGCTCGCCGCCCACGCCCGCCCGCATGTCGCGCTGATCACCACCATCGCGCCCGCGCATATCGAGAACCTCGGCAGTCTCGAGGCGATTGCGGACGAAAAGGCGCAGATCTTCACCGGGCTGTTCGAAGGCGGCGTCGCAATCATTCCGGCGGACAGCGAATGGGCGGAGCGGATGATCGGCCATGCCAAGGCTTGTGGGGCCAAGGTCGTGACCTTCGGCCGCGCGGCGACCGCTGACGTGCGGCTGCTTGACGCGATCCCGGCGGCGGGCGGCGGCTCGCTGGTGACTGCCGACCTGGGCGACCGGCGGGTGTGCTACACCATCGCCGAGCCCGGCGAGCACTGGATCGTCAATTCGCTCGGCGTCATGGCGGCAGTCCGCGCGGCGGGGGGTGACCTTGCCAGCGCCGGTCTCGCACTGGCCGAGATGGGCGGCCTCAAGGGGCGCGGCGCGCGGCACACGCTGACCGTCCCCGGCGGGACCGCGCTGCTGATCGACGAGAGCTACAACGCCAACCCCGCTTCGATGCGCGCGACCCTCAAGGCGCTCAGCCAGACCCCTGCGACCCGCCGCCTCGCGGTGCTGGGGAGCATGAAGGAACTGGGCGACTTTTCAGACGCCTTCCACCGCCAGCTCGCCGAACCCATTACCGAGGCGGGGGTAACCCACGCGATCCTCGTCGGCCCCGAGATGCGCGCCCTTGCCGAGGAACTGGGGAAAGCTGCGGGCGGATCGCTTGGCAAGGGGCCGAGCTTCGCCCATTGCGAGGGGCCTGCCGAGGCGACCCTGCTCCTCGAGCAGTTCGGCCTCGCGCATGGGGATGCGGTGCTGGTCAAGGGGTCCAATTCCGTGGGGCTCGGCAGGCTGGTGTCACACTTTACCGAACAGCTCCGCGCCTGAGGCGCAAGGGGGCAGGGCTCAGGCCCGACAGACGGGCGCGAAGGACGACTGAATGCTTTACCTGCTTGCCGAGTGGCTTGGCTTTGAAGGCATCCTCAATCTGGTGCGCTACCAGAGCTTCCGCGCGGGCGCGACGCTGATGACCGCGCTGGTGATCGGGCTGTTGATTGGCGAGCGCTTCATCAATTTCCTGCGGGTGCGCCAGGGCAAGGGCCAGCCGATCCGGCTCGACGGTCCGCAATCCCACCTCGCCAAGCGCGGCACGCCGACGATGGGCGGGCTGATGATCCTGGTCTCGCTCAGCCTCGCGCTGCTGATCTGGATGGACCTGACCAGCCCCTTCGTGTGGGCCTGCCTTGCGGTGACGATCGGCTTCGGGGTGATCGGCTTCCTCGACGATTACGACAAGGTCTCCAAGAACAGCCATGCGGGCGTCTCGGCGCGGGTGCGCTTGCTGGGCGAGTTCATTGTGGCGGGGATCGCCAGCTTTCTGATCGTCAGCCAGATCAACACCAATCTCTACCTGCCCTTCCTCACCGGCGTGAGCATTCCGCTGGGGCCGGCCTATTACGTCTTCGCCGCCTTCGTGATCGTGGGCGCGGGCAACGCGGTGAACCTGACCGACGGGCTGGATGGCCTTGCAATCATGCCCGTCATCATCGCGGCCGGAACCTTCGCGATCATCGCCTATCTCGTGGGCCGGTCGGATTTCAGCGCCTATCTCGGCATCCCGCATGTGCCGGGCGCGGGCGAGCTTGCCATCTTCTGCGCGGCGATCATGGGGGCGGGGCTCGCCTTCCTGTGGTTCAACGCGCCGCCCGCGGCGGTGTTCATGGGTGACACCGGCAGCCTCGCCTTAGGCGGAGCGCTGGGCGCCATCGCGGTTGCCTCGCACCATGAGGTCGTGCTCGGCATCGTCGGCGGGCTGTTCGTGCTCGAGGCAGTCAGCGTCATCGTCCAGGTCTTCTGGTTCAAGCGCACCGGCAAGCGCGTCTTCAAGATGGCCCCGATCCACCACCATTTCGAACAGCTCGGCTGGAGCGAGAGCAAGGTCGTGATCCGCTTCTGGATCATCGCCATCGTGCTCGCGCTGATCGGGCTTTCGACGCTGAAGCTGCGATAGGGAGGCGCTTGGCCAAGTGATCACCTCCCCCGCCTTCAAGGGCAAGCGTTACGCGGTCCTCGGCCTCGCCCGTTCGGGCGCGGCG
>PNKW01000126.1 GCA_013822695.1 Erythrobacter sp.
CCGCTATGTCTGGGCGCTGCCCCAGGTGAGCCGCGACGGTTACACCCGCCTCCCCCCTCCCTTGGAGCAAGCCATGGACCCCTTCGACGACGTGCTCTACCCCTTCGCGCTCGGGCGGAGCGCCTCGGTCGCGCCCGAGTTCTCGACTTCGATCGCGGTGACCGCCTCCGGGCATGAGCGGCGCAACTCGCTCTGGTCGGATGCGCGGCTGCATTTCGATGTCGGCCCGGGCATCCGCTCGGAGGCCGAGCTGGCCGAACTCATCGCCTTCTTCCGCGCCCGCCGTGGCCCCGCGCGCGGTTTCCGGCTGATGGACCCGTTCGACAACAGCTCGAACGGGATGACCGGCACGCCCACCCGGCTCGATCAGTTGATGGGCACAGGCGACGGCGCGCGGGCCGATTTCCAGCTGGTGAAGCTCTACGGCGGCGGCACCGAGCCGCAGGTGCGCGCCATCACCCGGCCGCGGGCCGATACGCTGGTGGTGAGCGTGGGCGGTGTCGCCACCACCGCCTGGACTCTCGGCGAGAGCGGCATGCTGCGGCTCGCCGCCGCGCCTGCTGCGGGTGCCGAGGTGCGCGCGGGCTTCCGCTTCGACGTGCCGGTGCGCTTCGCCGAAGACCGGCTCGATGTCTCGGCGATCAATTTCGCCGCCGGGGAGGCGCCCTCGGTGCCGCTGATCGAGATCCGGGAGTCCGCCTGATGCCCCGCGTGTTCTTCGACCGCGAGCTCGATACGGTGGCGACCTTCTGGCGGATCTACCGCCGCGATGGCTGCGCGCTCGCTTTCACCACCCACGACCGCGACCTTACCTTCGGCGGGATGCGCCACCTCGCCGCGCCCGGCATGATCCCGGCCGCGATCCGTCTCACCGCCGAACTCGCCAATGACAGCGCCGAGGTGCAGGGCGCGCTCGCCCACGATTCGATCCGCGAGAGCGAGCTGGCTGCCGGGCTGTTCGATGACGCCGCGATCGAGATCGGCGCGGTCGATTGGGCCAGCCTTGAACATCACACGCTCTACACCGGCCAGATCGGCCGGATCGAGGACGACGAAGTGCAGTTCTCCGCCGAATTGCGCTCGAACAAGAGCCTGCTCGAACAGGATCTCGTGCCGCGCACCTCGCCCACCTGCCGCGCCGTGTTCTGCGGGCCGGGCTGCGGGCTTTCGGCGGTGCGCTTCACCTCACAGAAGTTGCTCGAGGAGGTCGATCTGGAAGGCAACCGGGTGCGCTTTGCCGGGCTCGACGGCGAGGCCCATGTCGACGGGCGGCTGCGCTTCATGGCTGGCCCGCAGACCGGCGTTACCTTCGGGATCATCGATGCCGACGGCGCGTGGCTGGTGCTCGACCGGCCGCTGGTGGAAGGCACACTGCCCGGCACCCGCACCGAACTGCGCGAGGGCTGCGATCACACCATCGCCACCTGCGCAGGACGCTTTGCCAATGCTGCCAATTTCCGGGGCGAGCCCTTCCTGCCGGGCAACGACCTCCTCGCCCGTTACGGCCAGCCGTGAGCGCGTCCGGAGAGGCCGTCGCCGAGGCCGCGCTCGGCCTCGTCGGGTGCAGGTTCCGTCTGCATGGGCGCGACCCTCAAACCGGGCTCGATTGCATCGGGCTCGTCCATGCCGCGCTGACCGCCGTCGGGTGCGCGCCCGTGCCGCCAAGCGGCTACGGTCTGCGCAACCTCGCAGTCGCAACCTGGCTCCCCGCAGCGGCGCAATCGGGCCTGGTCGCGGCGCATGGACCGATCCGCGCGGGCGACATCCTGCTGATCGGGCTGGGCTATGCGCAGCACCATCTGGTCATCGCCCTCGACGCGGTGAGCGTCGTCCACGCCCATGCAGGGCTGCGGCGGGTCGTCCGGCAGCCGCGCGAGGCCGCCTGGCAGATCGAGGCCGCCTGGCGCCTCGCCCCCTCTTGCGAAAGCTAGTCCTATGGCCACCTTGCTCCTGACCACCCTCGGCAGCGCGATCGGCGGCCCGATTGGCGGCACGCTCGGCGGGCTGATCGGGAACCAGATCGACGCCCGCATCTTCGGCCCCAAGGGGCGCGAAGGGCCGAGGCTCAAGGATCTGACCGTCAGCACCTCGAGCTACGGCCAGCCGATCCCGCGCCAGTTCGGGCGGATGCGGGTTGCGGGCACGGTGATCTGGTCAACCGATCTGATCGAGACCAAGCAGAAGCAGAAAGGCCGCAAGGGCCAGCCTTCGACAACCACCTTTGCCTATTCCGCCTCCTTCGCGGTTGCCCTGTCGAGCACGCCGCTAGACCGAATCGGACGGATCTGGGCCGATGGCAACCTGCTGCGAGGCGCACAGGACGACCTCAAGGTCGGCGGCACCTTGCGCTTCTATCGCGGGTTCGGCGATGATCCCGTCGATCCGCTGATCGCCGCCGCCAAGGGCGCGGCCGCACCCGCCTTTCGCGACTGTGCCTATGTGGTGTTCGAGAACCTCGAACTGGGCGACTACGGCAACCGCATCCCGGCGCTAAGCTTCGAAGTCTTCGCCGATGGCGGCGACGAGACGGTCACGCTCGCCCAGCTGGTGCCCGCTGCGGTGCTCCCGCCGGCCGAGCCCCCGCTGGCGCAGGCACGCGGCTTTGCCGACGAGGGCGGCGCGCTCGCCGCGACGCTGGCAGCGATCGACCAGGTCATCCCGCTGGTCTGCGCCTCGGGCCACGAGGGCCTCACCATCGCCACGCGCGCGCTTCCCGAGGGCGAGGTGACGACCCTCCCCGACCAGCTCGCCCGGGATGACCGCGACCGTGAAGAGAACCGCGTCAGGCAGCGCGCCGGCCTGCCCGCCCGCACCCCGGCG
>PNKW01000127.1 GCA_013822695.1 Erythrobacter sp.
GCGCGCCTATAATGCCCAGACCGGCCGCGCGATCATCGTCGCCACCGTGCCGAGCCTCGGGGGCGCGAGTATCGAGTCCTATGCGACCACGCTCTACACCGACAAGTGGGGCATCGGCGGGGCGCAGCGCGATGCGGGGCTGCTGCTGCTGATCGCGCCTTCCGAGCGCAAGATGCGGATCGAGGTCGGCTATGGCCTTCACGGCTATTTCGGCGGGATCATGGCGGGGCGCGTCATCAATGACGTGATCGCGCCGCGCTTCAAGGAAGGCAATTTCGACGCGGGCGTCACCGACGGCGTCGCGGCGATCCTCGCCCACCTCGCCAAGGCGCCCGAGGATGCCATCGCGATCGAGGAAGCCGCCAAGGCCGCCGCAGCACAGAAGAGCCGCAGCGACGGGGGCTTTCCCATCGGCGTGCTGATCTGGCTCGCCTTCATATTCTTCTTCTTCGTGCTGCCGATCCTCGGCAGCACGGGCCGGCGGCGCAAGTATCGCTCCAAGGGTAACGGCCCGTGGGGCAGCCGCGGGCTCGGCGATACGGCGCGCGACGTGATCCTGTGGGAGGTCGGCAGCGCGATCGCGCGGGGGATCATCAACAATAGCGGGCGCGGCGGCGGCGGTGGCGGCTTTGGCGGCGGTGGCTTCGGCGGCGGCGGCGGCGGGTTCGGCGGATTCGGCGGCGGATCGTCCGGCGGCGGCGGCGCTTCGGGAGGATGGTGAGCCATGGCGATGATGGATGATGCCGGGCGCGCGCTCGTGAGCGCAGCGGTCACCGAAGCGGAAGGCGCGACCTCGGGCGAGATCGTCACCGTGCTGGCCGAGGCGTCGGACGGTTACACCGATGTCGCGCTGCTGTGGGCAGCGGGCGCCGCCTTCACCGCGATGAGCATCTTCGCGGCCTTCCCCGAACCCTTCCTCGACCGTTGGGACGCGTGGTTCGCCGGCTGGGGCCATGAATGGACCACCGGTCAGCTCGCCAGCATGGTGATCGCCTTGGGCCTCGTAAAGTTCTTGGGCGTGTGGCTGGTGCAGCAGTGGCAGCCGCTGAAGTGGCTGCTCGTCCCCGGCCCGGTCAAATCGGCGCGGGTCCGCGCGCAGGCCGTGCGCCAGTTCAAGGTCGGCGCCGAGCGTCGCACCACCGGCCACACCGGCGTGCTCATCTACCTCTCGATGCGCGAACGCCGCGCCGAGATCGTCGCCGATGAAAGCATCGCCGCCAAGGTCCCCGCCGAGGTGTGGGGCGAGGCGATGGGCGACATGCTCAGCGAAATCCGCCGGGGCCGCGTTGCCGAGGGGCTGGCGGTCGGCATCCGCGACGTCGGCTTCATCCTCGCCGAGCATTTTCCGCGCGGGGAGGATGATGCGAACGAGCTGCCCGACCGGCTGATCGAGGTTTAGCGCTTGACCTCACGAAGTTGAGCCTGTGGAAGGGCGCGCAACTGCCCTCACCCGATGGAGCCTCTCCCGTGATCAAAGACCGCGACGCCGACCTGCCCGAGATCGTGCGGTGGGAGGGCAAGTTCATCACCACCAAGACGCGCGGGCGGTGGGAATATGTCGGCCGCGCGCGCGGCATCCGGGCCGCCGCAATCATCGCGCTCGACGATGATCGCGACGGCACGCGCCACGTGATCCTCGTCAGCCAGTATCGCGTGCCGCTGGGGCGCTTCAGCCTCGAAATCCCCGCCGGGCTGGTGGGTGACGATGCGGGGGCCGAGGGCGAGGATGCCACCGCCGCTGCCGCGCGCGAGCTGGAGGAAGAGACCGGCTACCACGCCGCGCAGATGGAGGTGCTGGGCGAGTTCTACTCCTCGCCCGGCATGGTCTCGGAAAGCTTTACCCTATTGAAGGCGACCGGACTCGAGCGCGTGAGCCAGGGCGGCGGGACGGAAGGCGAGAACATCACCGTCCACCGGGTTGCCTTGCGCGATCTTTCGCGCTTTGTGGCCGAGTGGCGGCGCGCCGGACACGCGGTCGACGTAAGAATCGCGATGCTTTTGACGCCGGGATACTTGGGAGAGGAATAAGAGATATGGCAGGACGTGTAGCGGGCAAGATGGCCCTGGTGACGGGCGGCGCGCAAGGATTGGGCCGCGCGCATTGCATCCGTCTGGCGCAGGAAGGCGCGCGGGTGCTGGCGACCGACATCAACGGCGCGGGCGCCGAGGAAACCGCCGCGATCATCAACGCCGAGATGGGCGAAGGCACGGCCTACGGCATCGCCCATGACGTGACCAAGCCCGAGCAGTGGGAAGGCGCGGTCGATGCGGCGCGCGAAAAGCTCGGCGGCCTCAACGTGCTCGTCAACA
>PNKW01000128.1 GCA_013822695.1 Erythrobacter sp.
TCGCAGACACGCTTCAGAAGGTCCGCCTGCTTTGGTTCCAGCTCGACCAGCAGCGCCAGGACATTGAGCACGTTGATGAGCTCGCTGGTGTATTCGGGCAGCCACCGATCGGGCTGGATATCGCCCAGCGGAGAAGGGGGGCGCTTGTCGCCGATCAGGGGGCGTTCGCGGTTCTTGCGGCGGTAGCTGAACCACTGGCGCAGCACCTGCTTGCCCGACACTTCATAGGCCCAGACGGCGGGCGGAACATTGTCGATGAAGCCGGTGCCGACGAGCAGTCGGCGCTTAGCGGCATCGTATTCGAGCGTGTCGGGAAAACCCTCGGGCGTGGAGGGGATTGCGCCGTCCTTGGGCTGGGTCGGGCCGCCTTCGCCAACTCGTGGGGGACGGGGTGGATCTTCGGTGGCGAAGCGTTCCCCGAAGGTGTGCAGCCGGATCACCTCGCGGCCCAGCTTTGCGGCTTCAGCGAACAGCGCCGCATCGGCAGTCAGCGGCACGCGCAGACCGGGGCGGACAAGGTCTTCGGCGAAGCTGGCGGTGTAGGCCGGATGGGCAAGCAGCGCCGCGACATAGGCGAAGATATCAACCGGATCGACCGGCGCGCCGAATGCCTTGGAAAGCAGCGCGATGACGGCGGGGGAGATGTTGGATTCGGTCGCGGCGGCGTTCCTCCAGAGGGCGAAAACGCGACCGCCTCGTCCAGCGTAGTGGTGCAGATCGGGGATTGCAGCAACAGCCGACAAACCCGGCCCATTCTTGGGTGTGCGATCCATCGGAGCAGTCAGGAGAATCTGCTGCTCGCTGTAGTTGTCCCAGAGGCCCGGATTCGGCTGATTGATAACCCGCGCATCGGGCAGGATATACTGCCGGTCGAACGACCGGAAACCGTATCGAACCGGAGCCTCCCCAGCGAGAGCGCGACGCGCCAAAAGCCGTAGTTTCTGGTCCTCGTGGTCAACCTGCTTTGGTGCATCTTCGACAGCAGTGAGCACCTCGCGCTGAGGCCACCAAAGCGCCTTTCCGGACTTGCCGATATGCCTGTCGCCGGGTTTGCCGTCGCGCATATGGGGCTGGAAAAGCATTGCGCGCTTATCCGCCTTCGGCTCTTCAACGAGCCGCTTCCAGCGCTGCTTCAGCGACACTTCATCCGGGGCGATGATCCATGTGCGCCCCGGCATTACGCCCGAACCGCAATCGCCAATTACCGCATCGAGCGGGGCGAATGCGCCCCACCCTTCTCGCAGTTCCGGGAGGAAGGGCGCGCGCGGATCGGAGGGGCAATCACTCCACCCACCGCCCGCCAGCGTGATGGTTTTCAGCTCCTCGAATTTCTGCTCACGACGACCCTTGGCGAGCGCCCGGTATCGCACCCGCGCAGCGTTCTTGCCGGGCTCGCGAGAGCGGCTTGCCAGCACAATGCAGACCGGGTGCTGCACGCCCTGAAAAATACGCGTCGGCACATCCGGCTGATGGCCTTCGGGCGTGCAATCGATCACCCAGATATCGTCACACTGGCTGCGCAGATCGGCGCGCATTTTCTGGAACCCATCGCCGTTCAAAAAGCCCGCCACGGTGATGTAGCAGACCATCCCGGAAAGCTCTTCCTGACCGGGCAGATCATCATCGCGGTCACCTGCGCCCTGCTCGAAAACCTTCCACGCCGCCCAGCGCCAGAAATAGACATAGAGGTTGCGCAGATGTTTCGCGTGCGCGCCCACTTTCCATTCCTTGGGCGGCTGCCAGGAATTGAGCGGAATATCCTCACGCTTTTGCTTGGCAGGACTGCCGTTCTCGACCCACGCACCCTTGCCTTTGGCCTTCTCCTTGTAGGGCGGGTTGCCGATGACGACGGTGATGGGTTCGCTCCGCTTGACCTTGTTCGCCTCGGTCCGCGATTTCGATATCTCGCGGTAGATGCCCTGTCCGGTTTCGAGATCGGCAAACGGATCGCCCAACGTGTCGGTGACGAACAGGCGCGGGGTGGCGTGTGCACCAATCTCAAGCATTTCCGCCAGCAGCCGTAGCTGTGCCACGGCGAAGGCACCGAATTGCAGCTCGAAGCCGACCAGGCGGCCCGCGATCTCGTTCATCGATGCCGCAACATTGCCCTCGCCATCGCGCGCGGCAATCGTGGCCTTGATCCGCTCAATCAGGCCCAGCAGGAAGGTGCCCGATCCGGTCGCGGGATCGACGATATGCACGTCCTTGCCAGCGAGGCCATCGGCGATGCCGAAGCGCGGGCTTTTGAGCGCCTCGTCGCACAATCGCACCATGGTGCGCACGACTTCGGGCGGGGTGTAATAGCTGCCC
>PNKW01000129.1 GCA_013822695.1 Erythrobacter sp.
CTCTTCCGATCTCCACGGCGCGCCGTGTGGCGCGCCGTGGTGTCGCGCAAGCGCGCCAGACGGTTGAAGGCGATGGAAGCGCGGCTCGACCGGCGGCTCGGGGCGCGGTAGGGAGGGCATTTCCGCCGTCCCGACAGCCCAAGGAGCCCGCCTCTCGTGTCCCGCCGCACCGGCATCCAAGTCAGCAGTCCGATCCCCGCCGATGATGCCGAGGGCGTGGCTGCGCTGCCGCCCGTCAGCCTGCTCGCCGGGCTCGGCGGCGGGGTGATCGCGAGCGCGCTGGTGCTGTGGTTTGCCACCGGCAGCGCGATCGTGGCGCTCGCCTTCGTGCTGGCCGCAGTGATGCTGCTGGGCGGGGTGGTGCTGCTCGACCGGGTGCGCGCGCCGTCCGAGGCGGGCAGCCTCGCCGCCCCCGACTGGAGCGTCACTGTCGCCGCGATCGAGCGTGCGGGCGAGGCAATCGCGATCACCGACCGCGCCAATCGCATGGTCTGCGCCAACCTGTTTTTCCTCGACAGCTTCGGCGCGGGCGCGGCCCCGCCCGCGCTGCCGATGGAGCGTGCGGCATTGGAGGCGGTAACGCTGCTCGCGCGCAATGCCTGGCGCGACGGCGCGGCCAGCCTCGAGGAGGTCGAGGCGTCGGACGAGACCCGCTGGCAGATCACCGCCACCCGCGCCGGGCGCGGCGAGGATCACCTGATCTGGCGACTGAAGCCGCTCGCCCGCTCGGGCGGCGAGAGCCTTCAGGCGCTCGACCTGGCCGGCCCCTTCGGCCGGATGCTCAGCCGCGCGGGGATCGAAAGTGCGATCACCACGGCGGACGGCGTGATCCGCGCGGTCAGCGCGGGCTTTGCCGAACGTGCCGCGGGAGACGAGCGCGCGAGCCTTGTCGGGCAGGACTTCGTCAGCTTCCTGCGCTCCGACGAGCGCGACCGCATCTTCTTCGCCCGCGAGGGGCGCGGGGGCACGCCGCAGACACTGGTCGATGTGCCGCTGGTCAATCCCGAGGAGCGGGTCACGGCGGCAGGGCCCGACGAGGCCACCTCGCTGATGCTGCTGATCGATTCGGGTGTCGGCATCGGCTCGGGCTGGGACGGGGCTTCGCAGGCCGGGGTCGCGCAGCTCGACGCGCTGCTCGCGCAATTGCCGCTCTGCCTTGCCATGACCGACCGCGACGGGCGCTTCCTCTTCGCCAACGAGGCTTTCCTGCGCTCTGTGGGCCGCGAGGGTCGGGGGCTGCCCGCCTTCCCGACCGATCTCGTCACCCGCGAGGACAAGGCGGCGCTTTCCGACGCAGTGCGCCGCCACGGGCGCGGCCCGGCGACCAGCGGCGATGTTGCGGTGCGCCTCACCAATTCGCCCGAGGAGCCGGTCAGCCTCGGCCTTGCGGGCGTGCGGGGGCTGGGCGAGGCGGCGGTGCTGCTCAGCCTTGCCGACACCAGCCAGGAGAACCAGCTCAGGCGGCAGGTCGCGCAGGCGACCAAGATGCAGGCGGTCGGCCAGCTCGCAGGCGGCGTCGCGCATGATTTCAACAATGTGCTGACCGCGATCATCGGCACCTGCGACCTGATGCTGCTGCGCCATATTCCGGGCGACAGCGACTATGACGACATCCAGCAGATCCGCGCCAATTCCAACCGCGCCGCCTCGCTGACGCGCCAGCTGCTCGCCTTCTCGCGCCAGCAGACCCTGCGACCCGAGATCATCCAGCTGCCCGACGTGGTGAGCGAGGTGAGCCCGCTGATCAAACGGCTGCTGGGCGAGAAGATCACCTATTACGTCCAGCACGATCGCAATCTTGGGCCGGTGCGGGCAGACCCGCAGCAGCTTGAGCAGGTGATCATGAACCTTGCGGTCAATGCGCGGGACGCGATTCAGTCGCGCGGGCAGGGGGTGGGGCGCATCTCGCTCTTCACCCGCTCGCTTCAGGCCAAGCAGGTGATCCAGCTGGGCTCGGAAGTGCTGCCGGCCGCCGACTACACCGTCCTCATCGTGCAGGACACCGGCGGGGGCATCCCGCCGCATGTGCTGCCCAAGCTGTTCGAGCCCTTCTTCACCACCAAGGAGCAGGGCAAGGGCACCGGCCTTGGCCTCTCGACCGCCTACGGGATCGTCAAGCAATCGGGCGGGTTCATCTTCGCCGACAATATCACCGACAAGGGCGGCCACCCGCTCGGCGCGCGTTTCACGGTCTATTTCCCGGTTCACCGCGGCGAGGTG
>PNKW01000130.1 GCA_013822695.1 Erythrobacter sp.
GGAGCTTCCGGTTCACCCCGCGCGGTGTGCCCGTGATCACGGGCGTCAATCGCGTGGGGCTCTCGGCGCTCTATATGAAGGAGGTGCGCCGGTTTCTCAAGGTGCAGACGCAAACGATCTGGGCTCCGGCCTTCACCACGCTGCTGTTTCTGGTGATTTTCACGGTCGCGCTGGGGCGGGAGGGCCGCGCGGTGCTGGGCGTGCCCTTTGCCACCTTCGTCGCGCCGGGCCTGATCGTGATGGCGATGATGCAGAACGCCTTCGCCAATTCCTCCTTCTCGCTGTTAGGGGGCAAGATGCAGGGGACGATCATCGACTATCTGATGCCGCCGCTGTCCTCGGGCGAGCTGATGGCGGCGATCCTTGCCGCGGCGCTCACCCGCGCGGTGGCGGTGGGCTGCGCGGTCGGGCTGGCGATGGCGCTGTGGCCGGGTGTCTCGCTCGCCATGGCGCATCCCTGGGCTGTCGTTTGGTTCGGCCTGATGGGCGCGGGGCTGCTCGCGCTCATCGGCCTAGCGACCTCGATCTGGGCCGAGAAGTTCGACCACACCGCCGCGATCTCGAACTTCATCATCGCGCCTGCCTCGCTCTTGTCGGGCACCTTCTACACGATCGAGAACCTCAACGGGGTGTTCCAGACGGTTAGCCGGCTGAACCCGTTCTTCTACGTGATCTCGGGCTTCCGCTATGGCTTCCTCGGCGCAAGCGACATGGGAGACGCCGCGCAGGTCGCGGCGGCGGGGCTCGGCCTGCTGGTGCTGAACGGCGCGCTGGCGGCGGGGGTCTATGCGCTGCTACGCTCGGGCTGGAAGCTCAAGAGCTGAGCGCGGCGGCAGAGCCGGCGGAACCCGCCCGCGCTTCGATCGCCGCGACTGCGGCCGCAGCACCGCTGATGCCTGCCACCGGGCCGAGCTCGAAGCTCTCGGTCTGCTTGTCCCCGTCGCTGTCGCGCCCGATCCGCACAGCGAGGCTGAGCGTGCCCGAGCCGTCGGGCGCCTCGCGCCGCTCGGCAAGGCCGATGCGGTCGGCGGGCGCGGTCTTGACCACCAGGTCGCGGCCGAGCGCGAGCCTGAGAACGCGGGTCTCGGTGACCACATACAGCACGCGGCCCTTCTCCCAGAGCGGCACGAAGGGGCGCGCGAGCATCCAGCAGCCGACGGCGATGAAGGGCAGGCCGAACAGCGGGAAGGCGATTCCGACAAGGCCGATCTCCGCGGCCCCGACCGCGCCAGAGGCGAGCACCGTCCACATCAGCGCGAACGCCGTCCACGGCACCGCGAAGACATAGATCAGGAAATGCCTCGGATCGATCCGCGCCAGCTGCCAGCCGTGCCACACCGCGCTCTCTCCCGGGCCTAGCTCGCGCTCAAGCGCCAGCCGCAGCCGGGCCATGGCGGCGTTATCGGGCGCAGTGTTGTCGGGTTGCTGCTGATCGACCATGCCCCGCCTTCTAGCAGGGCAAGGTTGTCAATGTGTGAGCGAGGCTCTCATCCGGTAACGGCCGTCCTTGAAGCTGTCGAACAGCTGACGCACCGTCGGGTGATCGACCGGGCCGCCTTGCGGATCGGCGACGAGGTTGCCCTGGCTCACATAAGCGACGTAGGATGAATCCTCGTTCTCGGCGAGCAGGTGGTAGAAGGGCTGGTCGCGCCGCGGGCGGATGTCCTCGGGGATCGACTGGTACCACTCTTCCGAGTTGGCGAAGACCGGGTCGATATCGAAGACGACGCCGCGGAAGGCGAACAGGCGGTGGCGGACCACATCGCCGATCCCGAAGCGGGCGCGGGTCTGGCGCGGCGCGATGATCGTGCGTCCGGCCTGGCTCGAAAAGAACTCAGCACGTTCCATGCGCCGCAATATGGACCTTCGCGCGGGCAAAACAAGCGCACTTGGCCGGTCCGTCCCAGATATGCGCGCAATTTGTGCCCCCGCCCCTCTTGGCAAGGGCGAATCCTTGGGCTAACGGGCGCGGCTCTGACGCCCGCCGCCTCTCGACCAGACGGCCCTGATACGCGCGCCAGACCTCGCGGAGAGGTGGCAGAGTGGTCGAATGCGCCGCACTCGAAATGCGGTTTACCGGCAACGGTAACGTGGGTTCGAATCCCACCCTCTCCGCCA
>PNKW01000131.1 GCA_013822695.1 Erythrobacter sp.
CGCGGAGAGGAAGCGACGCTCAAATACCTGCGCCGCGAAAACGGGCAGGTGCGGCTCGATCCCGCCAATGCGACCTATGATCCGCAGTACTACCGGCCGGACGAGGTCGAGGTGCAGGGCAAGCTCGCAGGGCTCTTGCGCCGCTATCACTGAGGCGCGGCGGTGGGGGCCGAGGGAGCGGGGCGTATCGGCCTCGGCTCCGGCTCCCGCCACCAGCCATGCTCGCCCTGCCCTTGGGCGACCGTGGTGATCCGCTCGGCGGCAAGGTTGATCGCAATGCCGCCCGAGCGTTCGAGGAAGCGCCGGTCGGCCTTGAGCCAGCGCGGGCGGCATGAGCGCGGAAGGAAGCGCTCGGAGGCGACGATATCGGCCTCCGCGCAGGCCGCGGCAAGCGCGCGCTCCTCGACCTGGTTGCGGCTTCGGCCGAGGAGGAGCACCCACTCGCGCCCTCCCCGCGCTATCGCGAGGGTGCAGAACTCCGGGGAGCACCGCGCCCCCGGCCACTGCGCGATTGGCACCGGATCGGCGCCGACCCCGGCGAGCTCCATCAGGTTGTCGCGGGTGTACTCCGAACGGCTGTCGCGCAAGCTGACGAGCCGCAGCGTCCCTTCGGGCGCGCGCATGGTGATCCCGACCTGCTGCCCGTCCCCCGTCACGAGGATGTCGGGCACCGGGGTCAGCGCCACCATCACGCTCGCCGCTGCCACCGGAACGAGCCCCGCAAGCCGCGCCCGCCCGCGCCACAGGGCCAGCCACAGGCCGCCGCCCGCGAACAGCGCGACCGCCAGCCCGCTGATCTGCGGCATTAGACGCACCGCGCCCGCCTGCGCGGCCGTGAGGTGGGCGATCCCCAGAAGGAGCTTCAGCGCCTGCTCGACCAGCCACCAGAACGGCCAGCCCGCCCCCACCAGATCGGCGATCAGCGCCAGCGCGATCATGGGCATCGCCGCGAAAGTCACCAGCGGGATCGCCACCACATTGGCGAGCGCCCCGTACATCCCCGCGCGATGGAAATGGAACAGCACGATCGGCATCAAGGCCAGCTCGATGACGACGCCGGTCACGAACAATATCGCCGTCCGCCGCCCAAGGCGCATCCACCAAGGCTCCTCGCGGGGGGCGAGGAAGGCCTGCACTGGCGCGCTGTTCGACAGCGCGATAATCGCCAGCACCGCGGCAAAGCTCATCTGGAAGCTGGGGCCGATCGCGCTCTCGGGCCACAGCACCAGCACGAACCCGGCGGCGACCGCCACCATCCGCAAGGACAGCGCCTCGCGCCCCAGCACCAGCGCGCCGAGTACCAGCAGCGCGGCCACACAGCTGCGCACCGTCGGCACCTCGGCCCCGGTCAGCAGCGTGTAGGCAATCCCCACAAGCGCGCCCCCCGCCGCCGCCACGATCGGCAGCCGCACCCTGAGCGCGAGCGCGGGCCACAGCGCCAGCAGGCGCAGCACCGCGAAATAGGCCGCCGCGATCACCGCGCTCACATGCAGCCCGCTGATCGAGAGCAGGTGGGTGAGGCCCGAATCGCGCATCGCTACCTCGTCGGCCTCGGCGATCCCGCCGCGGTCACCGCTGGCAAAGGCCGCCGCAATCGCGCCCGGCGAACCTGGCACTGCGGCGCGCACATGCGCGGAGAGCGCGCGCTGCCAGCGCGCCAGTCCCTCACCCTCGGGCGCGGGGGTGATCACCGTCAGCCCGCCGACCATCGAGCCTGTGGCCGCAAGCCCCTGGAACCACGCCGCACGGGCGAAGTCATAGCTGCCCGGCAGCATCGGCGCGGCGGGCGGCATCAGCCGGGCGCGCAGCCGCACCACTGCGCCTTCGGCGAGCCCTGTGGGAACACCGCCCTTGCCGAAAGCCGCGAGCGGCACATTGACCCTGACCTTGCGCGCGCGTCCCTCCTCGGCGTCACGCATCGCGAGAGTCAGGCGCAGGCGCTCTTCGGCAGGCTGATCCTCGCGGCCCAGCACCCGACCCTCGATCAGCACCACCGCCGGGCGCGCGATCGGCTCGGCCCCGACGATCGCCGAACGCGCCCATACCGTCGCCAGCCCGAAAGCAAACACCAGCCCGCAGGCGATCACCGCCAATCTCAGG
>PNKW01000132.1 GCA_013822695.1 Erythrobacter sp.
CGCGCCGGCCTTCGTCAGCGCGCTCTGCACGCGGCTGGCCGGATCAGGGTGGGTCGAGGCCCATTCGGGCACGCTGGCGTTCTGCCCCGCCAGCCGCGCGTCGAGTGCGTTTTGCGCGGCAAGGCTCGCCAGCACCGTGCCCATCGCCCGGCGATCATAGCCCGCCTTCCCGAGATATTCGATGCCGAGCCCATCCGCCTGCAGCTCCTGCTTGCGCGAAAACCGCAAGGTCAAAAGCTGCGAGCCTTGCAGGAACCCGCGCGACAGCGTCTGCCCCAGCCCCGAATCGCCCAGCAGCAGCCCCGAGAGGATCGCGCCCCCCAGCCCCAGCAACGTGTTCTTCTGCGCCGCCGCCTGACGCCGCTGCGAGTGGCGCGCGGCGACATGGCCGACCTCGTGCCCGAGCACCGCGGCCAGCTCCGCCTCGCTGTTCATCAGCGTCACCAGCTGGCGGGTGGTGTAGATATAGCCGCCGGGGATCGCGAAAGCGTTGTTCACCGGCGAGTTCAGCAGGCTCACCGTAAAGCTCTCGCGCGCATTGCCGAGGCCCGATTGCACCGCGATGTTCTTGCCGACCTGTTCGACATAGGCCGCGTGCGTGCCCGACATCGCGCCACCGAATTCGGCGAGCAGCTGCGGGTGATACTCCGCGCCCTGCTTGGCTTCGGCCTGGGTGATCGGTGTCGAGGCGGAGGGGATCTTCGCGCCCGCCCCCATGCACCCCGCGAGCGCCACTGCCGCCACGCCGAAGGAGAGCGCCTTTCTTGCCAATCGTGCCATATGTCCGTCCCTTTCCGCCTGTCCCCGCGCCGCTATCTCGCAGCGTCTCTGCCAAGCTTCATGCATCAGAGACGTGGCAAACGAAACCTTAACTTGCGATTTCCCGTCAGCCGCCGATGGCGAGGAAGCGGGCTTCGCGCGCGGCGACGAGTTGATCGGCGCTCTTGGAGGCGAGGGCATCGACCTCCTCTGCCAGGGCTTCGCCGAGCATCCGAGCCGCTGCCGCCGGATCGCGGTGCGCGCCGCCGACGGGCTCCTTCACGATGCGGTCGATCACATTGATCCGCTTCAGATCCTGCGCGGTTACCTTCATCGCCTGCGCAGCATCTGCCGCCTTTTCGGAGGTGCGCCACAGGATCGAGGCGCAGCCTTCGGGCGAAATGACCGAATAGACCGCATGTTCCATCATCAGCACGCGGTTCGCGCTGGCGAGCGCCACGGCGCCGCCCGACCCGCCCTCGCCGACGATCGCGGCGACCATCGGCACGCCAATCGCAAGGCAGGCTTCCGTGGCGCGCGCGATGGCTTCGGCCTGACCGCGTTCTTCCGCCTCGATCCCCGGGAACGCGCCCGATGTGTCGACCAGCGTCACCACGGGGAGGCCGAATCGTCCAGCCAGTTCCATCAGGCGGATCGCCTTGCGATAGCCCTCGGGCTTGCCCATCCCGAAATTGTGCGCGATCCGACTTTTGGTGTCGTTGCCCTTCTCGTGGCCGATCAGCATGACACGGCGGTCACCCAGCCGCGCAAAGCCGCCCATGATGGCGAGGTCATCGGCATAGAGCCGGTCGCCGCCCAGCGGCATGAAGTCGCTGAAAGCGTGGGCGACATAGTCGTGGAAATGCGGCCGCTGCGGATGCCGGGCGACCTGCGTCTTCTGCCACGGGGTGAGCGAGGCATAGGTGCTGGCGAGCAGCTCGGCGCTCTTGGTCTCAAGCCGGCCGATCTCGCTCGCGACATCGACATCATGCAGGGCGTTGACGCTCCGCAGCTGCGCGATGCGTTCTTCGAGCGCTGCGACCGGTTTCTCGAAATCGAGGTAGGAAATCATCGCAGCGGGCTAGTCGGATGTTGTGCGGGTTGCAAGCGGATGGCGGGAATTGACCAGCGCCACGAGCCTTGCGGCATCGACATGGGTGTAGATCTGGGTGGTGGAAATATCGGCATGGCCAAGCAGCGTCTGGAGCACGCGCAGGTCCGCGCCGCCCTCCAGCAGGTGGGTGGCGAAGG
>PNKW01000133.1 GCA_013822695.1 Erythrobacter sp.
GGCAGCATCGACGACCTCAAGGGCGCGATCTCCGCCTGCACCCTGTGCGCCGCGCACCTGCCATTGGGCCCGCGCCCGATCACCCGCTTCTCGGCCACTGCGCGCATCCTCATCATCGGGCAGGCGCCGGGCACCAAGGTCCACGCCAGCGGTATCCCCTGGGACGACGACAGCGGTGACCGGCTGCGGGACTGGCTCGGCATCGACAAGCACGCCTTCTACGACGAGGCCCGCGTCGCGCTCGTCCCGATGGGCTTCTGCTACCCCGGCAAGGCCCTGGGCAAGAACGGCGGCGGCGGCGATGCCCCGCCGCGCCGCGAGTGCGCGCCCCAATGGCATGACGCCGTCCTCAGCCACCTGCCCGAGGACCGCCTCACCCTACTGGTCGGCACCCATGCCCAGGCCCGCTACCTGCCCGAGGCCAAGCGCCTGTCGCTGACCGAGCGGGTGCGCGCCTTCGGGCAGTTCGGCAGCCGCATCGCACTCCCCCACCCCGCCTGGCGCTCGCGGTTGTGGATGGCCAAGCAGCCCTGGTTCGAGGCCGAGGTGCTCCCGGCCCTGCGGGCGCTGGTTGCCCCCCGCGTCACCTGATCCGGTAGTATTCCGCCACCCGCTCCAGCGCGATCCGCAGCACCAGCTTGCCGCTGCGCGAGGGCCAGCCGAGGTGCTTTTCCGCTTGCGGAAGCGCCTCGCCCGCGCACACCACGCGCCACAGGATGTCCTCGAGCCCGCGCCCCGCCGCGCTGATCGCCCCGTCGAATCGCCGCCGCGCCGCAATCTGCTTCTCGCTCGGATCGAGTCCGCCGGGCGCGGTTGACTTGGCGCGCACCGGATCCCAGCGCATGGTGATGCTCGCGGGCAGTTGCGCGCGCTCGTAATCGGCCCGCAGTGCCTCGCCCGCGTCGAACAGACGTTCGGACAAATGCCCGCGCGCATGCAGCCAGGCGAGCGGGCTTTCCGCCAGATTGACCGTCACCGAGCGCGACCGCGCGAGCCCCCCCGGCCCCGCGGGACGCTGGCGCGGGCCTTCCGGGGTCAGTTCACGTTCGACGAGTTGGCGCTTCATGGGCGAATCCTCCGCTGGTGTTCGCAGATGACTTGCCAACAAAGATCATTTGTAGGAAAGAACAAACCAATCCGGTTATTTCGTTTCCCGGTATCCCATTTCGCCGCGTGAGGCTTTGCCATGACCAACCGCATCCGCGATATCCGCAAGGCAAAGGGGCTCACCCTCGCCGATCTCGCCGCCGCCTGCGATCCGCCCACCACCGCGCAGACCATCGGGCGGCTCGAGACCGGAATGCGCAGGCTCTCGCTCGACTGGATGAACACCATCGCCGCCGCGCTCGGCGTCGATCCCGCCAGCCTGATGCGCGACGAAGCCGCCGCCCCGGCGCAGATCGTCGCCGATCTCACCGCATCGGGCCCCGAGGCCCTTGGCACCCCGCGTGAGGCGCTCGCGCCGGACGCGCTGGCGCAGGGCGATGGCCCGCCGCCGCTGGTGCTGGCGGTGACCGAGAGCGTCGGCGAATATCGCCCGGGCGACCTCGTCTGGCTGCGCCCGCTCGATCCCGATGCGGTGCAGGGCGCGATCAACCGCGACTGCCTTGTGCCCAAGCCCGGCGGGCGCTTCGCCTTCGGGCGGCTGATAGACCGGCGTGGAAGCCTTGTGGGCCTGCTGCCACCCGGCGCGGGCCAGAAGCAGGTGGTGATCGACAATCCGCCGTGGATCGCGGTCGCCTTCATGCTGGTGAGAACGCTTTAACATGAGCACGGATAGAGAGGCAGGCGTGAAGCACGTCCTCGTTCTCTCGACGCTCTATCCCAACCCGGTGAACCCGCGGTTCGGCACCTTCGTCGCGCGCTCGGTGGAGGCGCTGGCAAAGCGCGGGGACTGGCGGGTGACGGTGGTGAACCCCATCGGCCTGCCCCCGCTGGCGCTGGGCCGCT
>PNKW01000134.1 GCA_013822695.1 Erythrobacter sp.
GTCACCACCTGCCTCGCCCCGCACAAGCGCCTCGCCGAAGCCACCGGCGTCAGCCTTGCCGAAGGCGCGGCCTTCCGCGGCTACGAAATCCATTGCGGCATAACCGGCCGAACGGCGCCGCCATTGCTGCGACTGCACGATGGACGGACCGACGGCGCGGTCAGCGCCTGCGGCCGGATTGCCGGCTGCTATGTCCACGGCCTGTTCGATCATCCCGCGCAGCGCGCCGTCTGGCTCGAGCGGCTTGGCGCAGGGTCAGACGCGGTTGATCATGCGGTGCGGGTGGATGAAGCGCTCGACGAATTGGCCGAAGCCCTGGAGCGGCATCTCGATATCGCCGCGCTGGCCCGGGTCGCGGGGCTGACATGACTGCGGCGCCCGATTTCGACGATGCCTTTCGCGCGCAGCTCGCCAATTTGCTGACCTGGCGGCGTGATGTCCGCGCGTTTCGCAGCGATCCTTTGCCCGAAACGGTGCTCGGCAAGCTGATCGCGCAGGCTGCCCGCGCGCCCTCGGTCGGCAACAGCCAGCCCTCGCGCTTCGTGATGGTCCGATCCGCCGAGCGCCGCCGCGCCCTCGTCGCCCATGTCGAAGCCGAGCAAATTGCCGCGGGCGAGAAATATGATGCTGCGGAAAGAGCTGAATATCAGCGGCTCAAACTCCATGGCCTCGCCGAATGCCCGGTGGTCATCGCGATCTACTGCGTGCGTGATCCCGCCGAAGGCGCGGGTCTAGGCCGGCAGACGATGCCCGAGGCGTTGGTCTATTCGACCATCTGCGCCGTCCACACGCTGTGGCTGGCAGCGCGGGCCGAAGGGATTGGGCTAGGCTGGGTCTCGATCCTCGATCCCGCGACAGTGTCCGTCCTGCTCGACGTTCCAGCTGATTGGCATTTTATCGGGATATTGTGCCTCGGTTACCCGAAGACCGAAGCCGAACTGCCGCTGCTCCACACGACGGGGTGGCAAGCTCGACTTGCCGTAGAAGCCATGGTGATCGAGCGGTGAGTGGAGCAAGGGCAACACAATGCTAAGCGACCAGGCAATTGCCGCGCATCTTGATGCGCTTGCCAAGCCGCAGGGCAGCATGGGGCGGTTGGAAGCCTTGGCGACCGATCTGGCGCGCATTCAGCAGCGGCTTGACCCGGTCACGCACCCGCGCCGCCTGATCCTGTTCGCAGCCGATCACGGCGTGGTGGCCGATGGAGTCTCCGCATGGCCGCAGGCTGTTACCGGGGCGATGATGGCGACGATTGCTGCGGGCAAGGCGACCAGCAGCGCGCTTGCGGCAGCGCATGAATGCGATCTTGAGCTGATCGATGCCGGGGCAGCCTTTCCCCCGGCGGGAGCCGCCCTTCCCCCGCAGCAGATACTCGCAGGCGGAACACGCTCGCTGGCGCACGGCCCTGCCATGACCGCAGAGCAATTTGCCGCTGCATGGGATCTGGGTGAGAAGGCGGCGCGGCGAGCGGCTGATGCTGGTGTCGCTGTGCTGCTGCTGGGCGAGATGGGCATCGGAAACACGACGACTGCGGCTTGCCTCACCATGCTGCTCGCCGGTGCCGACAGCGACACGGCGACCGGGCGCGGCGCGGGTGCGGATGACGAGATTCTGGCGCGCAAGCGGGCGATCGTGACCGCCGCCGCCGCGCGCGCCGTCATGATGCTTGGCGCCGATCCCCGTGCGGCAATTGCCGAGGTGGCTGGTTTCGAAATAATCGCCATGGCGGGCTGCTTCGCCGAAGGTGCCCGCCGGCGCATGACCTTGCTGCTCGATGGCTATGTCGCAACTGCCGCAGCGCTGGTGGCAGAACGGCTCTACCCGGGCACCGCAACCATGATGATCGCCGCGCACCAATCA
>PNKW01000135.1 GCA_013822695.1 Erythrobacter sp.
CCCGATCAGTCCGGCCCCGCCCCGCGCATCAACCGCCAGCTGGTCGCTCCGGAGGATGCCAACTTCCTGTGGGACATCGAATCCGCCACCCGTGATCCGCAAACCGCGACCTATTGGCTGGGCTACGAGAACAAGCACACCATCCACCGCTTCTCGCGATCGAGCGGGCTGCGCGGCAAGCGCGAGCTGACCGGCGAGGTCGACTGGAGCGACAATTCGGGTGCCGAGGCGATGGTGCGGCTGGCGGACGGGCGGTTCCTGATCCTGCCGGAAGGCAACCGCGAGGGCGTGCTGTTCCCCTCCGATCCGGTCGAGGGCGCGCCGATCCAGCGCTTCGCCTTCCGCACGCCCGCGCCGGGCTACTCGGTCACCGACGTCACCCAGCTGCCTGACGGGCGGCTGCTGGTGCTGATGCGCGACGTTGCCTTCGCCTACCCGGCCTTCACCGGCCTGCTGGCGATCGGCGCCGTGCCGCGTCCCGGCGGGGAGTTCGCCCCGCAGCAGGTGCTATCGCTCGACAGCGCTATCCCGCGCGAGAATTACGAAGGGCTCGCCCTGCGGCCCCGCGCGGACGGGCGGGTCGATGTGTGGGTGATCTCGGACGACAACCTGTCGCTGATGCAGCGCACCTTGCTGGTGAAGCTGATCTTCGATCCGCGCCCCGCATCCTCGCGCCAGCCAAACGAAAGGCGCCCGGGAAGCCCGGGCGCCTGATCGATCCGCTTGCGTCCCGCAGGACGCGCGTGAATTAGGCTGCGGCCTGCGCCTTGATCAGTTCGCGCTTGACCTTCAGCGCGCCCGCCGAAAGCTTCTCGTCGCTGGTCTTGAGCAGCCAGTTGTCGAGGCCCCCGTTGTGCTCGACCGAACGCAGACCGTGGGTCGAGACGCGGAACTTGAAGCTGCGCTCGAGCTTTTCGCTCATCAGCGTCACGTTCTGCAGGTTGGGCAGAAACACGCGCTTGGTCTTGTTGTTGGCGTGGCTCACATTGTGGCCGACCTGGCGGCCCTTGCCGGTCAGTTCGCAGATGCGCGACATGGTGTGTCTCTTCTCGTAAAGGATCGGCCCAGACTTGTGCCCAGGCAAGGAAAGCGGCGCGCATAACGGGGCAAGGCCGAATCGTCAAGCAAGTTGCGCGTGGCCGCTGCCCCGGCTAGCCGCAAGCGGATGAACAACTGGCCCCTGCCCCCGCCGATGCAACGCGCGCTCGCCGCAGCGCGCGCGGCGGCTGACGCGGGCGAAGTGCCGATTGGCGCGGTGATCGTCAAGGATGGGGTGGTGATCGCCGAGGCGCACAACAGCCCCCGCGCCGATCATGATCCCACCGCCCACGCCGAGATCCTCGCCATCCGCCGCGCCGCGCAGGTGCTGGGCGATGAACGCCTGACCGGCTGCGAGCTGTGGGTGACGCTGGAACCTTGCGCGATGTGCGCAGGGGCGATTCAGCACGCCCGCATCGCCCGCCTCTACTACGCCGCGAGCGATCCCAAGGGCGGCGCCGTCGAGCACGGCGCGCGGGTGTTCGATCAGCCGCAAGCCTTGCACCGGCCCGAGGTCTACAGCGGGATGGGTGAGGCCGAGGCGGCGGATTTGCTCAAAGGTTTTTTCCGCGAGCGGCGTTGAAGAGACAGAGGCGGGGCCGGGGCCGGTCGCCGCGAGAGATTTGGCCAATGACCCGCAGACCGATTCTTGCCGCCAGCGCGGCGCTGATGCTCACCCTTGGCGGCTGCGGTGGGGAGGAT
>PNKW01000136.1 GCA_013822695.1 Erythrobacter sp.
CCGCGCGGGACCACGTGGAATGGTGCCGGGGCCTGGGCGATCTTCTCACAGTCACGGCACGAGAACTTCTCTCGAACCGTCTGGATCACCTTCCACGAACGCGGGATGACCTCGAGCGTCTCGGTGACGTCCTCGCCAAGCTTGGAGAGCCGATCCCCGCCGCAGGCCGGGCAGGAGCAGGGGGCAGGCACCACGACGCGCTCGCGCGGCAGGTGCTCGGGGAACGGCTTCCTTGCCGGGCGCTTGCGCTCGAAGGCAGTGACCGTGGTGGTCTTCGCTGCCGCTTCCTCGGCAATCAGATCGTCCTCGGTGGCGTCAGCCTCGAGCTCTTCGAGCTGCAGCTCCATCTGACCCAGCAGGCGTCGGCTGCGCTCGGCGCTGGGGCCATACTGCTCGCGCTTCAGCTTGGCGATCTGCAGCTTGAGGTGAGCGATCAGCGCCTCGATGGCGCTCTGGTGGGCCATGGCGTTGGCGAGCTTGGCCGTGGCAGTGGCAGCGTTCTGCTCGGCCTCCTCGGCTCTGCGGGCCATCGTCGCCACCAGCGCCTTGAGCGCTTCAACGTCGTCTGGCAGGGGCGAGATGGCGGCTTCCACAGGAGAGATGGAATCATGTTCCACCCTCTGCCGCAAGGGCAAAACACCGCCTTGCGACGATTATCCTGCGCTCTGCGGCCGCCACGTATACTGGGGGTTCCTCCAGTCGATCCCCTCCAGCAGGCAGGCCAGCTGCGAGGGGGTCAGCGACACCGTTCCCTCCTTGGCCGACGGCCATACGAACCGGCCCTTCTCGAGCCGCTTGGCGTAGAGCGACATGCCGATCCCGTCGTGCCATATGATCTTGATCAGCGAGCCCGCGCGGCCGCGGAATACGAACAGATCCCCGCCATGCGGATTACGCTTCAGGCCCTGCTGCACCAGCAGTGCCAGGCCCTGCATGCCCTTCCTCATATCCGTGTGGCCCAGCGCGATCCACACCCGCGCGCCGGAAGGGATCATCGCAGAGCCTTCAGCGCGGCAGCGACCAGCGCCGGCGATGCCGCAGCGAAAACGCTCAGCCGCTTGCCGCGTGGCAGGTCGATGATCATCGCCGGGTGCTCGGCAGCGCTGACCGGCACCGCGTCCCCGTCGATCACCGCTTCGGCGAATACCGGCGTGGGAAGCGCATCCGGCGCCTCGGCCTCCTGCGCCGCGCCTGCATCGAGCAACTTGCGCCGCCAAGTGTAGATCAGCGCCGAGGAGATATCGTGCCGCCGACACACCTCGGCAACGCAGGCGCCAGGCGCGAACGCCTCGGAAAGGATCCGCAGCCGTTCTTCCTCGCTCCACCGGCGCCGCCGCTCCGGCCCCGAAAATACCGTCACCTGACCCATCGACCACTCCTAAGCGCGCTCAAAAGAGCACGCTAAAGAGCGCTCGCTACCTACCCGCGCAAGGCGGCCCCCGCCGGATGGATACAATTCAGCGTCTGCGAGTGGTCGTCTGCCATAACGCGAGTCGTCGGATCACGTACCGACCACTGCGTCGGCTAATCCCACCTCGCGTCTAAGCAGCACGGCACGCTGGGATGGCCGCTTAGAGCCTCCGGCAGCGCGGGGTCATAATGACAGCTAGGCTACCCGAGCTCCGATCCAGATCACCCGGCCGACAATATCGACG
>PNKW01000137.1 GCA_013822695.1 Erythrobacter sp.
CAGGCCGAGGTGCGCGAATACAACGTGATGCCGGAGGAAAAGTCCGCACCATGACCTGCGCGTGAGCACCGACCCCGACACCATCGCCTTCTATCAGGCCCGCGCGCCGCACTGGGTGTTCCATTCGGGCGAGGCGCATAGCCACCAGCTCGACGCTTTCCTCGACCGTCTCCCCGAAGGCGCCGCCGTGCTCGAACTGGGTTGCGGCGGCGGGCGCGATGCCGATCATATCCGCAGTCGCGGCTTCATCGTCGACGCGACCGATGCCACCCCCGCCCTCGTCAAGCGCGCCAACGAGGCCTTTGCGCTGGGCGCACGGGTGATGGCCTTCCACGAACTCGAGGCCGAGGCCGCCTATGCCGGGGTCTGGGCCCATGCGAGCCTGCTCCATGCCCCGCGCGCATCGCTCCCCGATGTCCTCGCGCGCATCCACCGCGCATTGCTGCCCGAAGGTTGGTTCTTCTCCAGCTACAAGCTCGGCGACGGGGAGGGCCGCGATCTCTTGGGCAGGCTGCACAATTTCCCCTCGCCCGAATGGCTCTTTGCGGCCTACGCCGGGGCCGGTTTCATTCTCGAGTCGCACGCAACCTACGCCGGCAAGGCCAGCGACGGGGCGCAGCGCGACTGGATCGATCTTATCGTAAGGAAAGCATGACCCGCTGGACCATCGAGGCCGTCTGCGCCGGCACCGCCCGCCCCTTCAATGGCGCGGAGCTGAGCGCGATCCAGAAGCGCCCGCAGGAGGGCCCGGTGCAGATCCACGCCGAGGGCCTTGCCCCCGACGAACAGGCCGACCGCCGCGTCCACGGCGGACCGGAGATGGCGCTCCATCTCTATCCGCTCGATCACCACGCCTGGTGGCGGGGCGAGATCGGTGACCATCCGCTGCTGGACGAGCCCGGCAGCTTCGGCTCGAACCTCGCGCTGCGCGGGCTCACCGAGGATCAGGTCCACATCGGCGACCGCTTCGCTTGCGGAACCGCGCTCATCGAAATCAGCCAGCCGCGTCAGCCGTGCTGGAAGATCGAGCACCGCTTTGGCCACAAGGGCATGGTCGCCGCGATCGTCCGGTCGGGCCGCTGCGGCTGGTATTTCCGCGTGATCGAAGCGGGCGAGGTGGCGGAGGGCGAGTCGCTCGAACGTGTCTCGATCGGCGCGGCCGAATGGAGCGTCGCGCGGGTGTTCCGCGCCCTGGTGGCAGGCCAGGCAACGCCCGAGGAGCGCGCCGCGCTCGCCGATCTCGCTGCGCTCACCCCGAATCTGCGCGCAAAAGCAGCAGCTTCGCTGCGATAGAACCACTTTTTGGCAGGGGGCGGGAATAGGCGCCGAACCTGAACCGTTTCCCCACTGTATCGTTCATACAGCGTTCGAGTTTGATGAACGATAACAGAGAGGCTCCACAGGGGAGCCGCCACAAGGACACGGATCATGAAACACCTCGCCCTGCTCGCCGCCGCTGGTTCGATGGCCGCCTTCGCCGCTCCGGTGCAGGCCGCCGAGCTGCCCGGTGCCCCCTCGCCGATCTTCGCCAGCTACAACGCCGCCCCGGCAAGCTACGCGCCCGTCGCCGCCTATGATGATGACGACTGGGATGATGACCGCGACTATAGCCGCGACCGC
>PNKW01000138.1 GCA_013822695.1 Erythrobacter sp.
ACCTGCCGCCAGTGCTGCACCTCGCCGCGCCGGGCGGCGGCGAGCATCTCCATGATTTTTGGGCGGGATTCGTCTGTGACAGTCTCGATCCAGTTGCTGCCGACGAAGCCCGCGAAGCTCGGAAACTCGCGCGGGTCGAAAGCCGCATCGAGGATCGTTCCGGTATCGTCGAGCACCAGCGTCACATCGCCTGCCACCATCGCCAGCTTCATCGCCGCATCGGCATCGAGCGTGTTGAACAGCTCCGCGGCCTTCCCGAACGGGTGCTTGCCTTCGATAGAGTGTTTGCGGGTGAGCATCGGGCTGAACCTACCCGAGGTTCAGATCACGGGCAGCAGCAGTCTTCACCAGGCTGTTTGCGAGTTCCAGCGCCGCAAGTGCGTCCGCCCCTGTACCGTCAGCCCCAACTTCCATCGCCATTCCGGGATTCTCGTTAATCATTCTCCCGCCGACAAGCACGATGATGTGTGGGTTGGCGGAGACATTGCGCACCGCCCTGATTAGATTGCTCAGGGCGGCGCTAGGGCAATCCCGGGCGAGCGTCAATCCGAGGAGGTCGAAGGACTGCCGGGCGAGCCGGTCAAGCAGTTCGCGGCGTTCCGGCTTGACCAGCGCCTCGCTGCGCCAGCCGCTGCGGGCGAAAACCTCGTCGATCATCAGCGTACCGAAGTTGTGATGATCGCCGGGCATCGGCGAGAACAGCGCGCTACGGGGCGTCGCCATCCCGAGAAGGTCGACCGGCGAGCGCGCCGCGACTTCGCGCATCACTTCCTGCAGGCGCCACAAGCCCATTGTAACATCGAGGAAATCGCACTCGTCGCGCTCCCACATCTCGCCCAGCTTGCGGGCGGCGGGGGCGAGGAGGTCAAGGCAGATGGTCTCGACACTGGCACCCTTGGCGATGAAGCCGTCAACCTCTTCGAGCAGCGCGGCCGCTTCGAGCCGCAGCGGCAGGAGGGCAAAGTGGGCGGCCTCGTCAGGGGAGATCGGGCGGAGCAGGCGGGATCGGGTGCGGGTCTCGGTGGCGGAATGCGCCATGAGGAGGCGCGGAATGATCTCGCTCTCGATGATGGTGTTGACCGAATCATGCTGTTCGGCCTGCCCCGATGCCCGGCGGCGGACAGCTTCGAGCGGGGCGGTGATCACCCCGCGTAAACCTGCGCCAAACATCCCCGATGCCTTGGACTCTCCCATTCGTCAGACCCTCCCAGGTCGTGCGGACGAACCTTCCGCAGGAGGTAGTGACCGCCCCGAAGGCAGCCCTTGGCTCTGATCCCGAAAAGCCAGCGACTCCTGTCTACGCCTTTTTCGCTCGTGGCGCAAACGTCCTTACCCACGATAGGCAAATCGTCAACAAGACTGAACGTCCAATTCAGTTGACACTCAAGTTGGAAAGCGTAAATCTTCGAGTCTGAGAGAAAAGGCTAACGCGACAAATGACTCGGAAGGATCCTGCATCCCCGGTCGAACCCGAAACCACGGTGAAGGGGGCGGGCCACGAGAGGGACAAGCCCTGCGCACTCTACACCGCGGACGAGCGGAAGCGGCGCGACGAGTCGGTCTGGACGATCGTGCAGGGCGTGCTCGCGC
>PNKW01000139.1 GCA_013822695.1 Erythrobacter sp.
GCCGTGGAGCGATCCCCAGCTCGGACATCCCTGATGATCAAACTGTGTTCCCAGTAATCGCCGAAATCATAGACATAATGAATCCGGGTAGTGCCGGGAGCAAGCACATCGCGCAGTCGTGTGCGGGAGGCGACCTTGCGGGGAGCGGTCCCCCAGTCCTCGTCCATGGGCAGGCCGTAGGTCTGGTGATCGATGACCATCTCCCAGAGGTGATAGTCGAGCCATCCCATGGCGGTCTGGACGATCTCGTGCAGCACCTTGAGGGTGATGGAGGTTGGGACTTCGAGCTCTCGCCAGATGAGCGGGTCGGAATCGTTCAGCTCGATACGCAGCGTGGCGATCTCGGTAAAACTGTCGATGGCGCTTTGGCGGGTCATGCCGCCTGCGATAGCAGACCTTCACTCTTGCGCCAGTTCCACGGCAGGAGCTCGTCGAGCCTGGTGGCCGGATGATCGGCGATGCTGGCGAGGACATCGGCGAGCCAGGCCTGCGGATCGACATCGTTGAGCCTGGCGGTCTGGATCAGGGTGTAGATGATGGCCGCGCGTTGCCCACCGCGATCTGATCCGCAGAACAGCCATGCCTTGCGGCCAAGCGGGATGCAGCGCAGCGCGCGCTCGGCGGCGTTGTTGGTGAGGCAGATCCGGCCATCGTCGAGGAAGCGGGTGAACGCGTCCCAGCGCTTGAGCATGTAGAAGCAGGCCTTGGTGAGATCATGGCCGCGCGACAGCTTGGCGACCTGCTCGGTCAGCCAGGTGTGGAGCTCGGCCATGAGCGGCGCGCTGAGTTCCTGGCGAACTGCAAGCCGCTCGGCCGGGCTCTTGCCGTTGATGCCGCGCTCGATGTCGAACAGGGCATCGAGGCGCTGCACGGCTTCGAGCGCGATCGGATAGATCATGGCGGCGCTCTGTCCGCGACTCTTCTTGCGGGCCGAGCTTACGACATCGGCCAGCTCGAAGAACTTGCGCCTCGCATGGGCGAAGCAGCCTGCCTCGAGCACGGGGCCGGGGTCGCGTCCTTCGCGATAGAGGTCGTTGTAGCCGCTATAGGCATCGGCCTGTAGGATCCCGGACCAGCCTGCGAGATGGGCTTGCGGGTGCTCGCCGCGCCGATCGCGCGAGTAGTGGAACAGCGCCGCCGGTGGATCAGACCCGGCGAACGGCCGATCATCGCGGACGTAGACCCATAATCGGGCCACATCGGTCTTGCCCTTGGCCATGACCGGCACGGTGGTATCGTCGCCGTGGATGCGGTCTGCAGCCAGAACGTGCGCCTCGATCAGCTTGTAGATCGGCATCAGCGCGTGAGCAGCGGCGCCGACCTGATCGGCCAGGGTCGAGAGACTGAGCGGCACGCCTTCGCGAGCGAACCGCTCGGCCTGACGGTTGAGGGGCTGATGCTGCCCATACTTCTCGAACAGCAGCATGGCGAGAAAGCTGGGCCCGGCCCATCCGCGGGGCACCACATGGAAAGGAGCGGGGGCCTGAGCGATCTTCTCGCAGTCCCGGCACGCAAACTTCTCCCGGACCGTCTGGATCACCTTCCACGAGCGCGGGATGACCTCGAGCGTCTC
>PNKW01000140.1 GCA_013822695.1 Erythrobacter sp.
AGGGTGCGGGCAGCGCACCCCAGTCCGCCGCGATCCCGACCACCAGCTGCACCGCGAGGCCGCGGCCCTCGAACGGACGCAGCAGCCGGATGCAGGCGCTGGTGCCGATCCGCCATTCGATCGCATCGCCGCTGACCGGCAGGGTGGTGCGTGTGCCATCCTGCGCGATCACCGCGGCTGCGGTGATGTTCTGCACCGGGCGCGAGGCCAGTTCCTGCCAGTCGCCGACCAGCGGGATGGTCTCCTCGACTGTTTGCCTCAGCGGGGCCTTGCCGGTGAAGGCCTCGCAGATCGCGAGGCTGGTCGCGAGCAGCGCCCCCAGCGTCTCGTCTTCATTGGGGCGGGTGATACCGAGCCAGTGCTTGAGTTCCGCCAGAGCAGCGTCGCCCGGCACCGGGGGCTGCACGATTGTCCGCTGCATCGCGGTTTCTCCCGAATGGTGTTCCACAAAAGGTGCGCCCGCATCGCGCATTCAGGCGGGAGGAACGGCCTGAGGCGATGCGGGCGCGAAAGCCCGGTAACGGCGCGAAGGGGGGCGCGCCGCTGCCGGGGAAGAGAAGGCCTCAGGCCTCGATCTTGAGCAGCTTGATCGCCGCCGAATCGAGCACCTTCCCGCCCAGCCGCTTGGTCGCGTAGAAGTGGACGAAGGGCTTGTTGCTGAAAGGATCGCGCAGGATCCGCGTCGCGCTGCGTTCGGCGATCAGATAGCCGTTGCGGAAGTTGCCGAAGGCGATCGGGTAGGCGCCGCCGGCAACGTCGGGCATGTCCTCGGCCTCGATCACCGGATAACCCAGCAGGCGGTTGGGCTGGCCTTCGACCATGCCCGGCTGCCACAGGAAGGCCCCATCGGCGGTCTTGAGCTTGCGCACCGCGGCAAGCGTGGTCGAATTCATCACGAACACCGCGCCCTGGCGATGGCCGGGCCGCAGCGCGTGGATGAGGTCGATCAGCTTGGTGTCAAGCGCGGTGCCAAGCCCGGTGGCGCTGCCGGTGCCGATATATTGCATCGTCCCGAAGGCGCGCACGCCGTCTTCGGCGGTCGACTTGGTGCCGTTGATGAAGCCTTCGGGCTGGTTGATGCCGGTGCCCTTGACGAATGCCGCACCCTCGGCGCGGGCAAATTCGGTCGCGATCTCGTTTGCCAGCCAGCTTTCGAGATCGAAGCCGACATCGTCGAGCATCGCCTGGCTCGCCGCCGGATTGGCGTAGAGATCGCCGCTCGGCGGGGCGATTTCGGCGAACTGGGGCGTGGCGGTTTCGGGCCGGGGCGCGGTCTCGCTGACCCAGCCCGAGGCGACGCTGGTGGTGGCGACGAGCTTGCGGTAGCCGGCGGTCCCGGTCTGCACGACCTGCGCGACCGAACGGATCGGGCTCATCTTGAGAATGCGCGCGGCGATCGCCGCGTCGATCTGGCGGGGCACGGCAAAGCCGCCATCGGCCGGGTTGACGCCGTTCAGCGACTTCACCTCGGTCTCGCGGCCGAGCCGCAGGTAGCCATCG
>PNKW01000141.1 GCA_013822695.1 Erythrobacter sp.
TCTGTGGACGCCCCGAAAGATGCAAGAGTAAATTCGGGTCTTGGCGGTAGTCAGATGCTGCCATCTGTCCGGCCTTTTTGCGCGGCGCTGTGCCGCTGGCCCGTATGGGAGTTCGCGAACCGGATCCACATCACCCAGGCGTGCTCTGAGGCACTGTGGGAAGCACTGGTTTTCCGATCCCGTCTCGCCGACTGTGGTGCCATACCCTCCTTCGGTCTCTTACCTCTACCGACGACCTCTGGTCCGCCTCAGCTTACGCTGCTGCCGCGACCGGAGCCTTGTAATCCTCACCCTTCGTCAGGACCGCCCAGATGATCCGGGCAGTCTTGTTCGCCAGCGCGACCGTGACCAGCATGCGCGGCTTTCTGGCCAGCATCTGCTCGAGCCATGAGCCGCGCGGGGTGCCGCGCTTGCTGGCCTGTAGTACCACCGCGCTGCTGCCGATGATCAGTAGCCGTCGCAGTGTGCGCTCACCCATCTTGGAGATCGAACCGAGCCTCTCCTTGCCGCCGGTCGAGTGTTGTCGCGGTGTGAGCCCGAGCCAGGCCGCAAAGTCGCGGCCTCTGGCAAAGCCCTCTACTGGCGGGGCAAGAGCAAGCAGCGCGGTTGCGGTGATCGGCCCAATGCCCGGGATGGTCATCAACCGCCTCGCTGCTTCATCCTCGCGGGCACGCCGGTCGATCTCCTTGTCGAGCAGCGCGACCTGTTCGTTCAGCTGCTCGAGCTGACCGGTCATCACCAGGAACATCGTGCGTGCCGCCTCGGGCAACGATGCGCCGATCTCCTCGCCTTCATCAAGCAGGCTTGCCAGCACGCTGATGTGCGAGGGACCCTTGGGCGCAACCCATCCGAACTCGGTGAGATGACCCCGGATCGCATTGATCAGCTGCGTGCGCTGGCGCACCAGCAGATCGCGCGTACGAAACACCATGCCAGCGGCCTGCTGCGCTTCGGTCTTGATCGCCGCATAGCGCATGCTCGGGCGCTGGGCTGCCTCACAGATCGCCTCGGCATCGACCGCATCGTTCTTGTTCCGCTTCACGAACGGCTTCACGTAAGCCGGTGGGATCAGCTTCACCTCATGCCCCAGCGAAGCGATTTCGCGAGCCCAGTGATGCGCTCCGCCGCAGGCCTCAAGCGCGACCACACACCGCGGCTGCGCAGCGAAGAACTCCAGCAGCTTCGCCCGGGTCAGCCGCCGGCTGAACACCATCTGCCCGCGCGCATCCGCGCCGTGCGCATGAAAAACAGCCTTCGCAATATCCAACCCAATCGTGCTAACCTCTGCCATGGACGCCTCCTTCTAGTGGTGTGGTAACACCTCCACTATGGCACATAGATGCCGTCGGGGGGCGTCCACCCCATCA
>PNKW01000142.1 GCA_013822695.1 Erythrobacter sp.
AGGCGGTGAACTATCCCCACGCCACCAAGGACGCCACCGGCCGTCTGCGGGTTGCGGCGGCGACCACCGTGGGCGATGCAGGCTTCGCGCGCACTGAAGCGCTGGTCGATGCCGAGGTCGACGTGATCGTGATCGACACCGCCCACGGGCATAATGTCGAGGTCGCCCGCGCGGTCGAGCGAGTGAAGAAGCTGTCGAACGCCGTGCAGGTGATCGCGGGCAATGTTGCCACCGCCGAGGCCACCCGCGCGCTGGTCGATGCCGGGGCCGATGCGGTCAAGGTCGGGATCGGGCCGGGCTCGATCTGCACCACCCGCGTGGTCGCGGGCGTTGGCGTGCCGCAGCTGACCGCGATTCTGGAAAGCGCCTCCGAGGCCGCCAAGTCGGGCGTGCCGGTGATCGCCGATGGCGGCCTGCGCACTTCCGGTGACGCGGCCAAGGCGCTCGCGGCAGGCGCGTCCAGCGTGATGATCGGCTCGATGCTCGCAGGCACCACCGAGAGCCCGGGCGAGGTGTTCCTCTACCAGGGCCGCTCCTACAAGGCGTACCGCGGCATGGGCTCGGTCGGCGCGATGGCACGCGGGTCGGCCGACCGCTATTTCCAGCAGGACGTTTCCGCGATGAAGCTCGTCCCCGAGGGGATCGAGGGCCAGGTGCCCTTCAAGGGCCCGGCGGCCGACGTGGTCCACCAGCTGGTCGGCGGGATCAAGGCGGCGATGGGCTATACCGGCTCGCGCACGATCACCGATTTACAGGAACGCGCGCAGTTCGTGCGGATCACCAATGCGGGGCTTTCGGAAAGCCACGTCCACGATGTCGCGATCACCCGCGAGGCCCCCAATTATCCGACGCGCTAAATCCTCCCCCTTGGGGGAGGGGGACCGCGACCCGAAGGGGCGGGGTGGAGGGGCGAGCGGCGCTGCCCTGAAGACTCAGCTTCTGGATCGCGGTGGCTCGCCCCTCCACCATGCTGCGCATGGTCCCCCTCCCCTTGCAGGGGAGGATCGATGACGCCCGCCGCTAGAGTACAGGCGGCGATCGAGCTGCTCGATACCGTGATCACCTCCGCGCGTGCCAAGGGCGCGCCTGCGGATCGGATCATCGCCGACTATTTCCGCGCCCGTCGCTATGCCGGGTCCAAGGACCGGCGCGCGGTGCGCGATCTCGTCTACCGTGCGATCCGCCTGTGCGGGCCGGTGCCTGCCAGCGGGCGCGCGGCAATGCTGGCGGTGGCGGGGCAGGACGAGAGCGTCGCGGCGCTGTTCGACGGCTCGCCCCACGGCCCCGCGCTGCGCGGGGAGGGCGAGGATGCGGCCAATACCGGCCTTGCCCCCAAGTGGCTCGCTGCGG
>PNKW01000143.1 GCA_013822695.1 Erythrobacter sp.
CGCGCAAACGGCAGCCGAGACGCAACGGCAGCGGTTGTTGCAGGAACGCAGCGCTGCGCGCGAGAGCCGCCTGTTCTTTGGCGGCGGCGCGGGAGGAGTTGCTGTGAGCGATGGATCTGCGATTGCGGGCGCTGGCAACCCGCCTGCAGTGCCGCAGCTCGCCGCCGAGGCGCCGCGCCCTGCTTTTGCCGAACGCCCCGTCGAGCGCCGGACGGTGTCAGTCAGTCGGATCGAACCGCCCGCAGGCACCCATGTCTTGCAGGCGGGCAGCATCATTCCTGCGGCACTGATCACCGGGATCCGCTCCGATCTTCCGGGTCAGGTCACCGCGCAGGTCACCGAACCTGTCTATGACAGCGTCACCGGCCGCATCCTGCTCATCCCCCAAGGGTCCCGGCTGATCGGCGACTATAATGCCGACGTATCCTTCGGCCAGCGCCGGGTGCAGCTTGCATGGAACCGCCTGATCCTGCCCGATGGCCGTTCGATAGTGCTCGAACGCCAGCCCGGCGGCGACCCGTCCGGCTTTGCCGGGCTGCAAGACGGCGTGGACTTCCATTGGGGCGGCGTTCTGCGCGCGGCGCTGGTCTCGACCCTGCTGGGTGTTGGCGGCGAGCTTGGCGCTGGCAATGACGACAATCTCACCCGGGCGCTGCGCCGCGGTTCGCAGGACAGCGTCGGCCGCGCAGGCGATCAGGTGGTCAGCCGTGAACTCGAGGTACGGCCGACTCTGACCATCCGTCCCGGATTTCCCGTGCGCGTGCTGGTGACCCGTGATCTGATATTGGGAGACGAGTCATGACCCGATTGAAATTGGCCGACCTGGCCGACGAAAAGCCGGTCAAGGTAACCATCGAGCTCTCGTCCCGACTTCACCGCGAACTGCTCTCCTATGGCTTGGCGATCAACGGCGGCGATACCAAAGATGCTCCCACACCCGAGCGGCTGATCCCGCCGATGATCGAGCGCTTCATCGCGACCGACCGGTCCTTCGCCAGATTGCGGCGCTCGGGTCAGGCCGGGTAGCGTTCGCTGAGCAGTTCAAAGAACCGCTTCAGCGCTGGGTTGTCGTTATCCTCGCGCCAGTAGAACGCATAGTCGAGCCGCGCAGGGCCGCCCTGATCCATGATCTCGAGGAACGTCAGTTCCGGCCATTGCACCCCGATCGAGGCTTCGGTGGCAAGCGTGACGTACCGCCCGAACGGGACCGTGCTCAGAACACTTTCGAGGCTTGTGTCTTGCACGATCAGGTGGGCACGATAGCCCTGATCTGACAATCGACGCTTCAGATTGCGGGCCATGGCGGGCCCCACGCCTTGGCTGGGCAGCACGA
>PNKW01000144.1 GCA_013822695.1 Erythrobacter sp.
CAAGGTCGATGATGTTGTTGAGGGCCTGCATCATGACGCGCTCACTCCGGGGTTGCAGGGAAGGACGCGGCCTCGCGCCGAGGTGTGCGCTGCTGCGCGGCGAGCTTCTCCGATACCTGCGCCTCGATATCGGCGATCGGATCGCGCGGACCGGACGCAGGGATCTGCGCAGCTGCGACGGCAGGAGGCCCATCTCCCTCAGGAGTGCCGGTGGCAGGATCGGGCGCGGGAAAGGCGCTCGGCGCGATTGCAAGAAATGGCGGCGCGCTCTCGGCCGCAGCAAGCAGGCCTTGCGCACGCGAGGGCTTGGGCCCGCGCATCGCCATGGTCTCCATGGCGTCGCCGCGGCCAGGAAGTGCAGCCTCGGTGCGCACAGTGCGCCGCGCGTGCACCGTGCCCGAGGCATCGGTATAGCCAGGGAACACCACCGCCAGCTCGTATCTCGGCGCGGCCTGTGCAATCAGCGCCTCTGCGCCCAGCGCGGGGCTGTGGACCGGCGCATCTATGCCGTCATCCATGCGGAAGGGTCCGGCCGGGTTGAGCAGATCCTGCGAGCTTGTCTCCTCGATCCGCGCGAGCGCGCTGTCATCGATCACCATCGAAGGCGCGCAGACACCTTCAGGCGCATCGCAGTGGAACTTTGCATTCACATTGGTCCCAAGCGTGGTGCAGCCGCCCATTCCCAGACCAAGGAGACACATCGCAATGATGGCTTTGACGTTCACAAAACCTTCTCCTTGAGCCAGGATTCGAGGAATTCGCGCGGGCGGTAGCCGTGGACCACGGCCCCATCCTCGCGCACAATGACCGGGGTGCCGGTGAAACCGTGCTTCCTTGCAAAGGCCTCGTTGGCATCGAGCCCCGAGGTATCACAGCCAGCACCGGAGCTGATCGAGCCGCCGTCATAGGCTTGGATCACCGCGCGGGGCTTGTCGGACGCGCAGATCACCGCTTCGGAGATGGGACGGGTTCCAAGCACCGAAATCGGGCGCTCGACGACCTTCACGTTGAGGGTCTCGAGCGTCTCGTGCAGCCGCTTGCAGTACCCACAACGAAAATCGCTAAAGACCGTGAGCGTGCGCCCGCCCTTCCCCATCGAAATTGCGCCATTGGCTGGGAGTGCGGCAAGCGCGGCCGGATCGATCCGCGCGTCGGGCCCAGGGGCTTTACGCGAAGCGTCGGCGCGCTGCTCGGGCGCGGGACCCGTGTCATCTGCACTGCCGCCCCCGATCAGCATGTCGGGGTTCATCTCGAGCAGCCGCGCTGCAGTGAGGTCCTGCTTGGTCTCCATGTCATAGACACGGCCGATGATGAGATAGC
>PNKW01000145.1 GCA_013822695.1 Erythrobacter sp.
TCTCCGGTGCGCACCCGCGCGCCCTGCCGCTCGGCGAGGTTTGCGAGTGCCTTGGCCAGCGCATGGATCCCGCCCTCGATCAGCCACACCCCGCGCGCTTCGAGATGCGCGATCAGCATCAGCGTGGCGGGCGCCTTGAAGGGGGAGGAGCCGCAATAGGTGGCATAACGCCCGAACAGCTGCCGCAGGCGCGGATCGGCAAAATGCTCGCCCAGCGCGTTCCACATCCCGTCGAAGGGCCGCATCGCCAGCATCTCGGGGAGCTTGGTTAGGCCCATGCGCCACATCATCGGCAGCGGGGTGCTCGCCTTGTCGCCATGCAGGAAGGGGGCTTCGAGCACGCTGAAGATCCGCCCCGCCTCGGCCGCGAAGGCGTCATAGCCGCGCGCCGCCTCGGCACCTGCAAAGCGGCCGACGGCATCGCGGCTGGCCGCATGATCGGCGAACAGATCGAGGTGGCCGCTCGCATCGTCCCACCAGTGGCGGGCGAGCACGTCTGCCTTTGTCACAGTGACATGATCCTCGAGCCGCGCGCCGCAAGCCGCGAAGATTGTGTCGAACACGCCGCGATAGGTGAAGACCGTCGGCCCGCCGTCGATCATCGCGCCGTCGACCGCAACGCGGCGCGCCTTGCCGCCGACCCAGGATTCCTTCTCGAGCACCGTCACATCGCAGCCGCGCGCAGCCAGCAGCGCGGCGCTGGTGAGCCCGCCGATGCCTGCTCCGATGACGACGACTCGCCCGTTCACTGGCCCTCGCTCCCGTCGATCCCGCGATTATCATTGACCTTACGACTTCATCTGTCCAATTATTTAGACATATGGCCTGCAAAGCACCCACCAAGTGAGCCGCGCCATCAATAATTGGGCCGCCTTCAGGCTCGGCTATGTGGCGCGCCGCAACCGGGTTTTCGCAAGCCCGAAGTTCCAGCACTGGGCCGCGCGCCTGCCGGTGATCCGCTGGATCGCCCGTGCCCGCGCAAACGGCGCCTTCGACCTCCTCGCCGGCTTCGCCTATTCGCAGGTGCTGCGCGCCTATGTCGAAGGGCAGCTGTTCGACATTCTGAAAGACGGCCCGCTCGGCGCAGGCGCGATCGCCGCGCGGATGGGTCTGCCCGAAGACGCCGCCCTCACCCTGCTGCGCGCCGGGCGCCCGCTGATGCTGTCCGAAGAGCCCGCCCCCGATCACTGGATGCTCGGCGAGCAAGGTGCTGTTTTTGCGTCCAACCCCGGCGTGCAGGCGATGGTGCGCCATCACCGCCTGCTCTATGCCGACCTCGCCGATCCGCTCGCCTTGCTGCGGACCGACCGCAAGCAGCCG
>PNKW01000146.1 GCA_013822695.1 Erythrobacter sp.
GCTTGGGCAGGGGCGCGCCAATCGCATCGGCCAATTCTGCCGCGAGCGCGAGGACATTGGCCTGCGCCTCGATGATCGCATCTGCCGAAAGGGTTTGGCTGCCGGTGAAGATGTGGAGGCCCCGCCACTCGGCGCCTTGCGCGATCAGGTGCCGCGCCAGCGCAGGCACGCGGCTTGCATCGACCCCGAACTGCTTGGCCCCGCCGCCCATCTTCATGCCCGATCCGGTCATGACGAAGGACGGGTTGACCCGCACCGCGATGCGCGGCGCAATGCCGAGGCGCTGACCGATCGCGAGCGCCCGGGCGCCCTCGCCCTCGCTCTCGCAGTTGAGCGTGACGCCGGCGGCGATGGCGGCCTCGAGCTCGTCATCGCGCTTGCCGGGCCCGGCAAAGCTGATGCGCCTCGGGTCGATCCCGGCCGCGACGCACAGCTTCAGTTCCCCGGCCGAAGCGATGTCGAAGCCGTCGACCTGCGGCGCCATGTGGGCAATGACCAGCGGATGAGGATTGGCCTTGACCGCGAAATTCAAACCCACCCGCTGAGGCAGCGCGGCACGCAGTTCGGCCACGCGGGCATCGAGAAGCGCCTTGGAATAGACGAACACAGGCGTGCGCCCCGCTTCGGCGACCAGTTCGCTCGCGCGGCGCCCCGCAATGGCGAGTTCGCCGCCGATGGATTCGAAGCCGGGGGGGATCGGGCCGACGGGCTTCATTCTGCGAATTCCTTATCGAGTTCGGCCTGCAATGCGGTGCGGTCGATCTTACCGTTGGGATTGAGCGGCATCGCATTACGCCAATGGATCATCTGCGGCTGCATGAAATTCGGCAAGTCACGCTGGAGCCGCCTGGCCAGCGCCTCGCGCGCCGCCTCGTCGCCGCGCACCACCAGATGCACCGCCTGCCCGAGGCGCGCATGCGGCACGCCGAGCGCGACCGCCTCGGCCGCCAAGCCAGTCGCCAGCGCCGCCTCCTCCACCTCCTGCGGAGAGATGCGGTTGCCCGCGCTCTTGATCATCGCATCGCGCCGCCCGGCGAAGTAGAGCAGGCCTTGCGGGTCGCGCTTCACCCGGTCGCCCGAGAACACTGCCTTCCCGCCATATTGGGAGGCGGCAGGTGCAGGCTTGAAGCGCTCCGCCGTCCGCTCCGGGTCCTGCCAGTAGCCTTGCGCCACCAGCGGCCCGCAATGGACCAGCTCGCCTTCCTCGCCATCCGCCGCGATCTCGCCCGCGTCATTCACCACCAGAATCTCGGCAAAGGGGATCGCCTTGCCCATCGAGGTGGGATGCGTGTCGACCAGCGCGGGGTCGAGGTAGGTCG
>PNKW01000147.1 GCA_013822695.1 Erythrobacter sp.
CCGGGCAGGCGCAGAAGGAATTTGTCGTCAACGAAGCGCTGTGCCTGCTCGATGCGCTGCACGCCCGCGCTGTGATCGCCTCGCAGCCCGTCCCGCCAGCCAGCGTGGCCGATGGCGACTGCTACCGCGTGACGGCGACAGCCGCGGGGCTCTGGGCGGGTCAGGAAGACCGAATCGCCGTGCGCATTGCAGGCGCATGGCAGTTCGTCGCCCCGGACGCAGGGATGCTGCTGTTCGACCGGAACGCCGACGCTTTCGTCATCTTCCGGTCGCAATGGCAGCCGGCCGCGATGGTTGCTGCGGCCTCCGGCGGCACGGTCATCGACGTTCAGGCGCGGGCCGTGCTGACCGCACTGATCTCCGCGCTCAAGACCATGGGTGTGCTCGCCGCTTCCAGCCCCTGAGGCGCGCGAATGGCGGATTACCGTGTGTTTTGCGGTTGCATTTTTATCCACAAGGCCCTTTCAGCGACATTCTTGCAACACCCGAAGGGTAATGTCTGCTTGCCTCGCGCGGGGGGAAAAGATAGAGACAGCCCGTGCCTCAAGTTTAACGCAAAGGGGAATTTTGGATATGCGCAAACTCGTCATTGGAATGGCGATGGCCTCGACCGCGCTGACCACGCCCGCCATGGCCCGCGACGGCCAGTGGTACATTCAGGGTGATGGCGGTGTCATGTTGGTCGAAAACCAGTCGATCGATGTCAACGATGCGGAGGGCAATGCGGCCGCCGACTATGACACCGGCTACGATTTCGGCGGGCTTGTCGGCTATGACTTCGGGAGCTTCCGCCTCGAAGCCGAAGCCAGCTACCGTGCGGCCGATCTCTCGGAAGTGACCGGCGGCAGCCTTGGCCTCGCAAACAACCCGCTGGCGACCGCGCCGGGCGGCTTCACCACCTTCACCGGCACGCGCGAAGCGCTCGGTGAAATCAACGCCCTGAGCTTCATGCTCAACGGCCTCTTCGATTTCGGCGATGACGATGGCGTGCAGGGTTTCGTCGGTGGCGGTGTGGGTGTGGCCCGCGTCGACATGGAAGGCCGCGTGAACGCCAACGGCCCGGGCGTCTGGGACGATTCGGACACCGGCTTCGCCTGGCAACTGCTTGCGGGCGTCCGCGCCCCGATCAACGATACCTGGGACGTGGGCCTGAAGTATCGCTATTTCCGCGCGCCCGACATCAACCTCGTCGATCCGCTGGGCCGCGACCTGACCACCAGCCTGACCTCGCACTCGATTCTCGGATCGATCACCTACAACTTCGGTGGCGAAGAGCCGCCGGTGGTTGCGCCGGTTGCAGTGGCCC
>PNKW01000148.1 GCA_013822695.1 Erythrobacter sp.
CCTTGCTCATTCCCGCGCTGTTGGTCGCGCTTGTGCTTGTCTCCGGCCTGTCAATCTTGGCGGGCAAGGTTTGGATTGCTCCTGCCGAGCTCTTCGCAGGCGACGATCGCTGGCCAATCATCGTCGAATTGCGCCTGCCGCGTGTTGTGCTCGCACTGCTGATCGGTTGCGGACTCGGAATGGCGGGTGCGGCCATGCAAGGCTATCTGCGCAATCCCCTCGCCGACCCGGGGCTTTTTGGCGTGTCGGCGACGGCGGCATTGGGCGCGGTCATCTCGATCTTCTTCGGCCTTGCGGCGACGCCGATGGTCCTGTCGGGCTTTGCACTGGCGGGAGCGGCACTGGCGGTGTTGCTGCTGTCCGCCATCGCCGGGCAAAGCGGCAGCGTGATCGTTTTCACGCTGGCCGGAGTTGTTATCTCCTCGCTGGCGGGGGCTCTGACCGCGCTGGTCATCAGCCTTGCCCCCACACCCTTTGCGACCGGGCAAATCATAAACTGGTTGATGGGAGCTCTGACCGATCGCAGCTGGGACGATGTAATGCTGGCTGCGCCGTTGATCGTGGTGGGGATGGCGGTGATTGCCAGTGCAGGCCGCGCGCTTGATGCCCTCACCCTTGGCGAGGCTGCAGCGCGCACGCTGGGGATGCGGCCCGCTGTGCTGCAAGCGCAGATCGTCATCGGCATCGGGCTTGTCGTGGGCGCGAGCGTTGCGGCTTCGGGGATCATCGGCTTTGTCGGGCTGATCGTGCCGCACCTTATCCGCCCGCTCACCAATCGGCGGCCAAGCGCGGTGCTGCTGCCCTCGGCCTTGGCAGGAGCCTTGCTGCTGCTGGTAGCAGACAGCGCGGTGCGCGCCGCCCCGACGGTGAGCGAATTGCGGCTTGGCATCGCCATGTCGCTGCTGGGGGCGCCGTTTTTCCTCGCGCTGCTCCTCAAGATGCGGCGGCAGATCGGATGACAGCGGTGCTCGAAGCGCGTGATGTGTCTGTCACCCTCGGCGCAGCCAATGCGCGCAAAGCCGTGCTGAGCAATGCAAGTCTTGCGCTACGACGTGGAGAGATCACGGCAATCATCGGCCCCAACGGAGCAGGCAAATCAACGCTTCTCGCGTGCCTCGCCGGACTGCGCGCGCCGGATAGCGGCGCGATAACGCTGGGCGAGGTTTCGCTGACCCGCGTTTCGGCGCGCGAACGCGGGCAGCGGATTGGCTTCCTGCCGCAGGTTGCTGAGGTAAACTGGGACATTGATGTCGCCACCCTCGTCAGTCTCGGCCGCCTGCCCCATCAGGG
>PNKW01000149.1 GCA_013822695.1 Erythrobacter sp.
GGCATCCGGGAGGGCTTTCTCGCCAACCCCATCGCCCAGCGTTCGGTGCGGCTGATCGCCGAGGGGATCGGTCAGGCACCGCTCGCCTGCCCCGATCCGCGCCTCGCCGCGCTGGTCACCGCGACCAGCGCCGGGCAATCGCTGGTCGAGACGCTGGCGGCAGGCCTGCTGCTGCACGGCAATGGCTATGTCCAGATCATCAAGGACGCGGGCGGCATGCCGGTCGAGCTGTTTGCGCTGCGCCCCGACCGGGTGCAAGTGGCGCTCGACGGCAAGGGCTGGCCGGTCGCCTATGACTACACCGTCACGCCGCATGTGACCCGCATCCCTCTCGAGGACGAGAACGGCTGGCCCGAGATCATCGCGATCCGCGCGATGCATCCGCTCGACGATCACCGCGGCGCGGGGGCGCTCGAAGCGGCGTGGCAGGCGGTGCTGATCCATAATGCCGCCACGCACTGGAACCGCGCGCTGCTCGATAACGCCGCCCGCCCCTCGGGCGCGCTGGTCTACGAGCCCGGCGACGGAGCGAGCCTGGCGCACGAACAGTTCGAGCGGCTGAAGCGCGAGCTCGACATTGCCTTTTCGGGCGCGGCCAATGCCGGGCGGCCGATGCTGCTCGATGGCGGGCTCAGGTGGCAGAGCATGGCGCTGAGCCCTGCCGACATGGACTTCGCGACGCTCAAGAGCGCGGCGGCGCGGGACATCGCGCTGGCGTTCGGGGTGCCGCCAATGTTGCTCGGGCTGCCGGGGGACAACACCTATGCCAATTACCGCGAGGCCAACCGCGCCCTGTGGCGCCTGACGCTGCTGCCGCTCGCCGAGAAGCTGTTCGCCGCGATCCGCGAGGGCCTCGCCCCGTGGTTTCCGGATGCGGAGCTGCGCGTCGATCTCGATCAGGTGCCGGCCCTGTCCGAAGACCGCGAGCGCCTGTGGTCGCAGGTCTCGGACGCAGAATTCCTGAGCCGCGCCGAAAAGCGCCAGATGCTGGGTCTGCCCGCAGAGGAGAATGCCCGATGAGCCGCGAAGACATTCTGGCCAGCCTGATGGCGCAGGCGCGCGAGGAAGGGGCGGATCTCGTCACCTTGCGCGCCATCATCGAGGAGGCGAGCACGCTTGCGACCGACCGCGCACTCGAGCGTCTGGGGCTCGGCGATGCGGGCGCGGAGGGCGATCTCGTCGAGCTGCGCGAGCTGCTGCGGGCGTGGCGCGATGCCAAGACCAGCGCGTGGAAGGCCTTCATCGACTGGGCGATCCGCG
>PNKW01000150.1 GCA_013822695.1 Erythrobacter sp.
TCGACCTGCCCGCCACGCTCACCGCCAGCGGCGCGCGACAGCTCGCCAACGACAGCGCCAACCGCGCGCGCTGGCAGCACGAGACCGTAACCTGGCGGATCGGCGAGCTGGATCCGCGACTGGTCCCGGGCAGCATCGTGCGGCTGCCGGGCGCGCCCGGGTACTGGCTGCTGCGCAGCTGGGAATGGCTCGAACGCGGCGTCGCGCTCGAGCTTGAGCGGCTCCCCCCATCGGGCGGTACGCCCCGTGCGGGCGATCCGGGCGAGAACCTCGCGCCGACCGATCTGCCGATCCCGGTGACCAGCCTTGCCGTCTTCGAGGTTCCGCCCGAGGCCGGCGCCAATCCCGCCCAACCGCTGATCTTCGCCGCCGCCTCGGCCGTCAACAGCGCCTGGCGGGGAGCGGCGCTCTACGCCGTGCAGGGCACCGCGCTGGTCGATCTTGGCACGACCGGCAGTCAGCGGGCGGTGATCGGGGTGCTCGAAGCGCCGCTCGGAGCATCATCGGCGGTTCTGTTCGAGCCTGGGACAGAGGCTATCGTCATGCTGGTCGCGGAAGACCTCGACCTCCTCGACACCGATCGCGACGGGCTCGCGGCGGGCGCGAACCGGATGCTGATCGGAGGCGAACTCGTGCAATTCCTGCGCGCCGAGCCGCTGGGGGGCGGGCGCTGGCGGCTCCTCGGGCTGCTGCGCGGTCGCGGCGGCACCGAGCCTGCCGCGGCGCTCGGTCATGCCGCCGGGACCCCGGCAGTTCTGATCGACGACAGCTTCGTGCCACTCGACCCGGTGCTGGTGCCACCGATCGCGACCTCGCGGGTCGCCGCCCTGTCGACCGGGGACAGCGGGACAGTGATCGCGCCGCTCGCCAATGCGGGCCTTTCGCGCCGTCCGCTGTGCCCGGTGCACCCGCGCGCCGCGCGCGCCGCCGACGGCACCACGACCTACCGCTGGATCCGCCGCGCGCGTGGCCAGTATCGCTGGGAAGACAGCGTCGAAGTCCCCCTGATCGAAGAGCGCGAGGCCTATCTCGCGGGTTTCGGGCCGGTCGATGCGCCGCATGCCGTCTGGCAGATCGGGACACCCGCGCTGTCGCTCACACCCACCGAACGCTCCGCTCTTGTAGCTGCGCATGGACCCGCCCCCCTGTGGGTGCGGCAGGTGGGCACCTTCGACCACTCCCCGCCGCTGCTTCTCGCCCACCTTACCTGACCTTCCGGAGGCCCCGATG
>PNKW01000151.1 GCA_013822695.1 Erythrobacter sp.
CGAGCGCCCGGCTCGTGTCGTGCTGGAACAGGGCATAGAGGAGCTTGCCTGTAACCACGCCCTCGCCGTTGGCATTGCGTGATCGATCGCGGGCCTGCGCATAGTGCTTCTCGAGATAGGCCATGGTCGCCTTGACGGCGGCCAGCTGTGCATCGAGAATCCGTTTGTCGCCGCCCAACTGCGCCAGCAGGCTGGCTGACTTCGGCATGGAGAATGTGAGGTCTATTCCCGAGCGGCGGTTTGCATTGCCATTTACAACCGTGTCATCGGGCAGTTTGCCATCAAGGACCTTTTCAAAATCGTCCTTGGCAACGGGACCAGCAAGCCCGAGCGCTTCGGCGCCCTTGCCGCCCCATTCGCTAAGCTCGGCAGGGCCATCCCCGACATAATAGTCGTCCTTGGCAAAATAGTTTGCGGCGCCGCCTGCTGATGCGACCGATGCGACCGACAGCATCTCAGTCCACCCTTGCCTGCTCATGCTGGAACATCGGCCGCGAAGGATCGCCCAGCAGAAGCCAGGCGGCATCGATGCGGAACTGTTCGCAGATGGCAGCGATCAGGCTGGAGGGCGGATCCCTGTGCCCACCTTCATAGTTCTTGATGGTCTTGTCGGCGATCCCGAGATGCAATGCCATCACGTGCTGGGAGATTCCCAGAGCCGCTCGGACGGTCCTTATCCGCCGCCCGATCGTACCGGCACAATGCGGGCACATTGACGGGGACACATGGCCAGTTTGCGCGGCTGTACTCATCGCCCAAGCTCCTGATCATCGTCGATGGAAGGGTCCTGCCGGCTCTGCTTTTCATTGCCTATGCCGCGCATGTTCTCTCTGGAAAGCTCGCTCTCCTGGGCGTCGGCCCTGCTGCTCTGCGCTCGCCCCTTTTGGCCTTCGATCTTCGCTTGTGCGCCGCGCTCTTCGCTGTCGCGCATGGCAAGGTTTTGCCGCTCGCGTTGGTCCTTCTTGCCCGGGCGGGTATAGCCATACAGCTCCCCTTGCGCTGGCCTGCGCTCGAACTCCGCCCGCTCCTCTTCGTCCTCGATCTTGCGCGCCACCTCCTCTTCGGTCAGCTCGCGCTCCGGGTTAAACGGTCCCTCGATCGCCTCCCGCAACTGCTGCGCTGCCCGCTCCGCCTCACTCAGCGCCACCTCTTTGCGATCCTTGCGCTCCAGAGGCACGATGTCAGGTTGCGCGCCTTCCCTATCCG
>PNKW01000152.1 GCA_013822695.1 Erythrobacter sp.
TAAGGGTTGACCATCGGCGCAGGGTGCTGGCCCGAGCGCAGAATGTGCCCCGACATCTGGCACCGCGGCCCGAGGAGCTCGAAGAGCCATTCGAGATCGTCGAGCATCTGGACAACTCCGCGCCCTGCCAGCGAATAGTAGAGGCAGCGCTGATAGTCATCGCAATGGCAGGACAGGATATGTGTCAGCCGAGCCTTGGCATTGGGCAGGCCCTGGAAGACGCCCTGCAACGTCTCATAAAGCTCGCGCGCCGAGTAGTAGGCATCGAACGGCTCCACTCCGATCGAGGCATTGGCGAGCATGCGCTTGGTTGGGCGGCAATTCGGATCAAGCGCCGCGTCGCGCAGCGTGACATCGAGGTCGAACTTGCCGATATCAAAGACCTTGTTCATTATCCGTGGGCTCCTACAGATTATGAACATATCGTGAACAAATGACAGGGTCAAGGCGTCATCATGCATGTGGCTGGTAGGTAAGGACACCACAGGAAAGACCGGCAGGGTCGCCATCAGTGACGAGCTGAAGGCTGCGCTGGTGCGCTGGTATACAGGCCGGGGCAGCGAAGCCGACCACCGCGCTTGCGTCTCACTGGTCTCCACCGCGCGAGAGAACCACAAGTGGATCGCCTGCGATTGCCTTGGGGCAGAGCGGCCACCGCCGCTGATGAGCGCGGCCTATCTCAGTTTTCAGGAAACCTATTACCTCCGGCGTCTTACTTCGCGGCCAGGCCACGAGCCGGGATGCCCGTTTCATCTGCCCCAGGCGCCACCGCGCATCCGCGAGACCGTGAAGGATTCTCTCTATGCCATCGGCCTTCCAAAAGGCCTGTTCAGTGCACACCAGAAGGCGCCGGAGAAGCTTGCACAGAGGCCAGAGGACATAGAGCCTGACGACCGCTCACGCGGCGTCGCCATTCCGCGCCTCGGCAAGCTGCTCTGGCTGCTGATCGAGCGCGCAGGCTCGAACATCCTTCGCGAATTACCACCCAGTGGCAGGCGCGCAGGCTCGATCAGCGAAGAAATGCGCCACCTCAAGCGCGCCGCTCAGGGCTTCGACATCGCGCCGGGCATCCGGCTGTCGGATCATCTCTACACCAATGCGATCGATTACGAGAAACGGCGGGTCCATGCCCGATTGCGGGCTGCGGCCGAA
>PNKW01000153.1 GCA_013822695.1 Erythrobacter sp.
GCAATGAAGCGCTGGGCTGCACAGCCATCTTCCTGCCATGCCTTGTCGAGCGCGCCCTCAGCTTCGGCGAGAATCCCTTCGGCTGTGGACTGCGAAAGTTCTCCGGTCGCCGGATCGCTGGGGCGCCCGCCCTTGATCGAGGTTCCCCGGCTTTCATAGCTGCGGCTGTCAGCCAGCGCGAAGATGGCGAAGTCGAGCGCGAGCCCCGCATCGGTGAGCAGCGATGCCGACAGGATATTGCGGCGCTGCACGGCAAGCTCGTCGAACAGGCGGGCGCTGATCGGCTTTTCCGTGCCAGGCGCAACTGCCTCGGGCCTGGAAGGTGCAGCGCTGCCGCGCTTGGTGGAACCTGACACCGGCTCTTCGGCCGTCGCTGTCACCTTGCCATTTTCATCGGTCTCGAACGACAGGCGCTTTTCGCTGTAGTAGTCGGCCTCGAGCACCATTTCGCCGCGGGTGGTGAGAACGAGGAACCGTCCGGCCTCACCGCGCCATTCTTCGGGCAGTTCGCGCACCGGGTTATTGAGGTCACTGCGCTCAGCATCGAGATGCTCATACTCGGCCTCGAGCTGCCCGAAATCGGCCTCACCGCCTTCATGGCCTTCGTCGATGATCTCGCTGATTTCTTCCATGCGGGCATCGATCGCGTCAATTCGGGCTCGTGCTTCTTCGGACAGCGGCGCGGGCGGCAGCCGGACAGCATTGACGCCCATTTCGCTGCGCGCCTGCCATGAATTGGTCGACGCCACCGGGCTGATCCATGCAAGGCCCGTTTCAGCAGCGATCCGCTGGGCTTCGGCTTCCATCTTCTCGGCCGCAAGCCTGTGGGCGATTTCGATGTCGATCCAGCGATCATCCGCCGCCTCGCTGAAGAGGTCGCGCTCGATCTTGCCCCCGGCGGCCACATAGGCATCTTCGCCGATCAGCAGCGCGATTGGGTCATTGCCGCGCATGGAACCGCTCGCCACCATACGCCGGATGGCATCGGCGCTTGGGTTATAGGCGTAGCGCATCTGCTCAAAGACCCGCAGCTGAACTTCGTGCTGGTCGGTCGCGGCGTAAGCCTTGGCGATCTCGAGGGTGACATCGCCTTTGGCGAGTGCTTCGAAGATCGGCTCGGCGAGG
>PNKW01000154.1 GCA_013822695.1 Erythrobacter sp.
CGGCGCGGCGTTCCAGCTTGTATTTGCAGTGGAGGCTGCAGCCTTCGTCTGGGCGGGTCTGCTCGCGGTCAAGGCGACCGGTGCAGCCGCGATCCGGGCGAGCGCGGTTGAGGGGAAGAGGGAGCAGTTCGCATGAACCACACTATCTACGACGCGGTCGTGATCGGCGGTGGGCCCTCGGGCTCGACCGCCGCAACCGATCTGGCGCTGGCCGGCCATTCGGTGCTGCTGATCGAGCGCGGGGGGCGGATCAAGCCCTGCGGCGGCGCGGTGCCGCCGCGCCTGCTCGCCGATTTCGACATCCCGCAATCATTGCTGGTCGCCAAGGCGCGCTCGGCCCGCATGATCGCCCCGTCGGGCCGCGCGGTCGACATGCCGGTGGGCGAGATCGGTTACGTGGGCATGGTCGACCGCGAGGAGTTCGACGAGTGGTTGCGCGAACGGGCGCGCCACTCCGGGGCCGAACGTCTCACCGCCACCTTCGAAAAGATCGAGCGCGATGGCGAAGCGCACCCCCTCGTCACCTTCCGCCGCACCCGGGGCGGGCCGATCGAGTCCGTGCGCGCCCGCGTGGTGATCGGTGCCGACGGCGCGCGCTCGGCTGTCGCCAAGCAGTGCCTGCCGGGTGCGGAGCGCATCCCTTGCGTCTTCGCCTATCATGAGATCATCAAGTCGCCGCCCAAGAACACCGACCAGTTCGATGGCTCGCGCTGCGACGTCTATTACCAGGGCCGCCTCTCGCCCGATTTCTACGCCTGGGTCTTCCCCCACGGCGATACCGCGAGCATCGGGGTGGGGAGCGCCAACAAGGGCTTCAGTCTGCGCGGCGCGATCGCCACGATCCGTGACGATCTCGGGCTCGATCGCTGCGAGACCGTGCGCCGCGAAGGCGCGCCGATCCCCTTGAAGCCGCTGAAGCGCTGGGACAATGGCGCGGATGTGATCGTCGCCGGCGATGCCGCCGGGATCGTCGCGCCGGCCTCGGGCGAGGGGATCTATTATGCGATGGTCGGCGGCCGGATGGTCGCCGAGGCCAGCGCCGCCTTCCTCAAGACCGGCGAGGCCAAGCAGCTGCGCACCGCCCGCAAGCGCTTCATGAAGGAGCACGGC
>PNKW01000155.1 GCA_013822695.1 Erythrobacter sp.
TCATAGGTCAGCCCGCACACCAGCGGGCCGAGCCAGCCATTGGCCTTGAAGCGCAGCGGCGGGGCGGAATAGGCCCAGGCGAAAGCAAGGCCGACAAGGCCTGCGATGAACACGATCGGGCCGAGCAGCCAGGCGACGGCTGCGGAAATCAGCGTGGCGATGATCGCAATATACAGCCCCCAGCGGCCCGGGATCCTTCCCGAGGGGATCGGGCGATGCGGCTCGTTGATGGCATCGACGTGGCGGTCGAACCAGTCGTTGACCGCCTGGGATGTGCCGCAAACCAGCGGCCCGGCGAGCAGAACGCCGCCCGCGACGAACCACCAGCGCCCCTCCAGCCCCGCGCCCGAGGACACCGCGCCGCACATGAAGGCCCACATCGGCGGGAACCAGGTGATGGGCTTGAGCAGTTCGAGCACGTCAGCCGCTTTCGGCCCGCGGCCGGGGCGCGATGCCGGGGTGGGCACGGTGCGAGTCGAAGGTACCGAGTGCTCCATGTTGCGAGGCTATGCCTGACACGCAATAGCGTCAAATTGTTTTGACACTTTGAGCCGGGTAACTGGCGCTTTTTCCGTTCACATTCGTCAAGGCGGTGTTGGACTTGTCATTCCGGGACATGTCAGGCGGATTGACAGTTGGACAAGCGGCCCGATCCGCCCGGCGCTTTTCATGAACAGGCAGTAGGCAGGTAGTGCGCGGGTTGTTGCCGGTTTATCGGCGCCTGATTGCGCGATGGAGCCATATTTGAGGGTGGTTGACGCGGGGTCCCGGCGGCATCGGGAAAGCCCTACCGGGGGCGCACTCTACTCGTTGTCGCCCGCCAGATTGCCGAGGCCGTAACGGTGGAGCTTGGAATAGAGGCTCTGACGCGACAGGCCGAGGATCTCGGCTGCCGAGGCGCGGTTGTCCGAGGTGTAGCTGAGTGCCGCCTCGATGCAGAGCCGCTCGATCAGGTCGGTGCTTTCGCGCACGATGTCCTTGAGGCTCATGCGGCCGACCAGCTCGGTCAGCTGCTCGACCGAGCGCGGGAGATCCTGCTGCCCCGGCGGCAGATCGCGCAAGCGGCGACCCACGGGGCGG
>PNKW01000156.1 GCA_013822695.1 Erythrobacter sp.
TGCCGGGAACACTCTCTCCGATTATCTGATCGAACGGGCCGAGCAATATCAGCCGGTCGTCGAGATGCCCACCGGTGCTGCGGTCGAGGTCGTGTTCCTCGATGGCACCTTCATCAGGAATTGAGGCCCGTCATGGAATTCAAATGGACAACATGGAAGGTCGCTGGGGCCGCCCTTGCGCTCACCGGGTCCCTCGCTGCAATTGCCGCCGCCGCTCATGCCGCGGCGGCAGACGACGCTGCGACGATCAAGGCAGCGCTGGTCAAACGTCTCCCCAAGACCGAGATCACCACGATCGACTGCGACAAGATCGAGGGCGTTTGCGAAGTTCAGGCACGCCAGAACCTCTTCTACATCGACCGCTCGGCGCGCTATCTCATCATTGGCCGTGTCTACGACATGGAGACCAAGCAGGATCTCACAGCCGCCCGGTTGCTCGAGATGAACCCGGACATGCTGGTCGGCGCGGGGGGCGCTGGGGAGCAAGAGGACGCTGCCGAGCCGACACCGGCACGGCAGGCAGGTGCGGGCGCCGCGGAGCCACTGCCACGTATCGATCCCGTAGCGCTGGCAGCTCTGCCCTCGAGCGGCAGCGTCGTGATGGGCAAAGGGAGCCGGACGCTCACTGTCTTCAGCGATTTCCGGTGCGGGTATTGCAAACGCCTCCACGAAACCCTCGCGACGCTCGACGTCAAGGTCGTTGAGCGCCCGATTTCGGTGCTCGGCACCCGTCCAATCTCCGAGGCGGTGATCTGTGCGACCGACAAGCGCCGCGCGGTGAACGAGGCCTATGACGGAGGCGCGATCACGAGCGGTCGGCGCTGCGACACCTCGGGCCTTGATGCCAATGAGGCCTTTGCGAGGAAGCATGGGTTCACCGGCACCCCGGTCATTGTGCGCGACGATGGCGCTGTCCTTCACGGCTTCCGCCCTCGCGAATTCCTCGAAACCTGGCTGAAGGAGAAGGTGTCATGAACACCAAAGGCGCAATGGCAATCGCGGCTG